>JBNKKA010000046.1:0-26874 GCA_050291585.1 Desulfobacteraceae bacterium | reverse complement strand
AACGGACAACGACCAGGTCAGCAAGGTCACCTGGACCTATTCCAACGGAGCGCAGGGAACCGCCGACGGCACCGACACCTGGTCGGTTTCCAGAATTTCGCTTAAGAAATGGTTCAACACTATCACCGTAACGGCCGTGGATCCCGCGGGCAACACCACCACTAAAACCCTCACGGTATTGCGCTGGGGGTGGTGACTTTGATGGTTTTCACCCACGGCTTCAACTAGGTGCCTGAGCAACACGAAATAGACCTTGTGTTTTCCCACCCGATCGATCCCCTGGGTCAGATATTTGACCCAGGGGATGCCCGCTTTGCCTTCGTTTCATCCAAAAATCGAGACTATTTCTGAAAAACACCACGCTTCAAATTGGATTCGAGCTGCAGCTCAGATCCATTGTTTCCAACCAGGCTATTTTCTTTTAGATAAACAGACGATACACAAGTATATACGAGAGCAAGAGCGCCACGAAAAACAACAGCTTGAGTTAAATTTTGACTAAGCCAACGTAGCCCCAGCGGGGCTTTCCAATCCCAAATGCCCCCCTCTGGAGGGCCACATGAGGCCACCCGCTTTGCGGGTGGAGATTCACTTTGCTCAATATTAATAAATTCATTCGCAGCGTTTAAAAGGAAGTCTATCCTATCTTTCGCTTGACCTTCGCCAGGCGTCTTTGGGCGGCGATCCCCTTGGCCGCTGCCTGAGCACCGGCCGGTGTGGAGATGTAGGGGATATTGTACTGAATGGCTGCCTTGCGAATATAGCCATCGTCCATCTGACCCTGGTGACCCGACGGCGTGTTGATGACCAGATCCACCTGCTGGGTTTTAATGGCGTCCACCAGATCGGGTCGTCCCATGCCCAGCTTGCGTACAGTTTCGGTCGGAATGCCGTTGGCGCTGAGGAAGGCGGCTGTACCGCGTGTTGCCATGAGACGAAAGCCCAACTCGCGATAGCGTCTGGCGGGCTCGATGATACTAGGTTTGTCTGAATCAGTGACGGTGATGAGTACGCTGCCAGTGGTGGGCAACAAGTCTCCTGCTGCTTCCTGGGATTTGTAATAGGCCCTGCCAAAAGTTTCCGCCTGGCCGATCACTTCGCCCGTGGACTGCATCACCGGCCCCAGACGGGAGGCCAGGCGGGCTTGGTGAGAGACCGGAAAGATCGCCTCCCTGACGGTGAAGCCTAACTGACGCTCCTGGGACAATTGGATCTCATCGAGGGATTCGCCCAGCATGGCCCGGGTGGCCGCGGCAAAAAGTGGCAGACCGCAGGCCTCACTGACCATCGCCGCTGTGCGGGTGAAGGCCAACTCGACGTCGAGGAGGTAGACGGTGTCATTGAAGACGGCGAAACGACCGCTCAAGGGACCTTTAACCGCCAACTCCACGGCGATTTTGTGAAGATACTCCGAAATAGTGTCCACATGCCTCAGGGAGGTGGAGTAGGGGGGGATCACCCATGCCGAGTCCCCTGGATGAATGCCGGCCAGTTCAATATGCTCCACGGTCTGGGGGATACTAGCGTCCACGCCGTCGCAGATGGCGTCGGCAGTGACTTCAATGGCGAATTCGATAAACTCCTCCATCATATAGGGGGTGTCCATGGCAGCTGCCGCCTGGATTTGCGCCTGGAGCATCTTGGCATTCATGATCAGGTTGGTATGGCCCTGGGCAGAGTTTAAAGGCTTGAGCAGAAGGGGATAGCCGATGACCTCCGCCTGCTCGCGGGCTCTTTCGGCGTCAGTAGCCAGTGCCCGCTGGGGGTGGGGAATACCCAGGTCGGTGAGGCGTTCATGCAATGCCATGGGGGAGGCCAGCAGGGTCACGGCACGCGCTGAGGGTCCAAGGACCGGAATACCGGCAGTGACCAAGGCTTCTGCCAGGTTCAGTAGCTGCCCGGGTACACATTGCAGCATGACCCCATCAAGGGGCCGGTTGCGGTGGATCGCCTCAATCGTAGCGAGATTTGCCGGCCCCAGGCACACTTGTGTATGGTCGTTCAAGCGGTTCACCGCGGAAAGCGGGTCACTGCTCAAAATGACGGCCTCACAGCCATGGCGCTTGATGGCAGTGACGGCTTGGGACGCGGCCAGGTCCAGTTCGCGGCTTTGGCCGATGGTGTTGGGCCTGCCGGCAATGACCAAGATGCGGCGCACTGTTCCAAGCGGGTCGCTTTTGGCCGCAACCTCCAGCCGCTCCCAGCGGAACCTTTCTCCGGTATCAGTCGTAACCCTTGTTTGGACAAAGGGCGGTTCGGTCGTTTCGGATATCGCTCCCATCGGGCCTTCTGCGGCCCATTCGCTTAAAGCCTCAGCCAACCAAGGTGCGATGCCGGCTCGTTCAGATAAGCTATCCCCATGGACGCCCTCCTTCAGGGCGGTGCGCATCTCCAAATAACGCCTTGGACTGGCGGTCATGCCACCGTCCAGGGGTATTTCATCGTCAGCTGCTGCCACGGCTCCGCAAGAGTTGAGCGCATTCCCAAAGGCCGCGCTAAAATCCTCTCCAACACCCATGACATCACCCAGTGGTTGTGCCATGATATCTGGCCGTCCTCCTGCAGGCTGGGTTCCTGAGACAGGAGCCACCGGCAGACGCACGGCCACGGTTTCTGAGGGGGCTTCCCGCCAGACCTCGGCCAAAGGTGTCCCCAGGGCGATCTTCGCGACCATTTCGTAGAGTGGGAGGCCGCTGGCTGCAGCGCAAAAAGCGATGTTGCGTGAGGTGCCCAGGTTCAGGTTTAAAATGACCCCTTTGCCGGAGGTCGGATGGACGGCTATGGTCAGGCTGGCCACGCCTTTGAGGTCGGAACTTTCAAACAGGCTGCGGCTTGTCTTGGCGAGGGCTTCAGTCAGTTGGGCGTCGGCTTTGACGGGCGGCTGCACCCAGCTCGCGTCTGCGGTGGATATTCCCGTAGGTTCCAGGTAGGCCTGCAGACCGGCGATGGCCTGGTGGCCCGCTTCATCCCGTAACACAATAACCTCGAAGCGCTGCCAGCCAAGATCGACCCTTTCCAATAGCAGCTTCGCCCCGGGATAAATATCCAGCTGCTGCTCGACCCACTCCTGAAGATCGCTTTGGTTGTAGAGCAGGGCCGATGTGCTTGCCGCCGATGCCGCTATCGCCGTGTCCATGGTGTCGACGGCTGGCATCAAGGTCACCTGCTGGGGGAAATCAATGGATTGGGCGGCGTCGAGGGCGGCCGGAGCCGTATCTACAATGGCATACGCCGGCACCGGCAAGCCTAATTCGGCGAGTTTCGCGAAGAGGCGACTGCGGTCCAGGGCCAGGGCGGTGATTGCGGGCCCGGATCCCAGCGGTTTCAGTCCCTGAGCAGCCGCTGCCAATCTCTGGGCACCATCTCCGCCCGCTTCGGCGTATACCCAACGGGCGTCAAATTCAGTGGCTAATTGTGCGACCACCGCCCGGGTGAGCGGTTCGATGTGGCGCTTGATATCGAGTCCCTTATCCGGCAGGGCCAGATAAGGGGCGTTGTCCAGGAGCACGACCGGGTGGCCAGCTTCCGCCAGGGCGGTGCATGCACCCACCACACCGTGTGCATATTGGTCTGTTCCGGTCGCTTTGCGCGGGCCGGGGCCGATTACCAGAATTGTTTCCGTTTTGTGTTTAGGTGCCATGATGCTCCCCATAACCGTTGTGCGTACGATGCCCAGCATGCATCTGAAGTTACCTCGAGGGCCAAAATCAAGCCTCAATCGCCTACCCCGGGTAGAGATTCTATTGAATCGAATTTAGTAGCCCGTGCCTTGCCCAAAATCAAGCCTAAAGCCCTGCATGCTTATAAAAGAAGGCTTGATTTTGCCGTGGTATCGGGGATATAAACAGCAGCTTAAACATAGGGTTTCAATTAACTTGGAGCCACATATATTCATACACCACCCACGGGGCAGGAGGTCAGTAAAGGTCTCCGGCCCCGTTTCATTGCGGTTTGACCTACCGTAAGAATGAGGAGGGTTTTCGTTCATGCGTAAAGGTATTATTCTGGCCGGCGGATCGGGTACACGCCTCTACCCCATTACGCGGGTGGTCAGCAAACAGCTCATGCCGGTTTACGACAAGCCGATGATCTACTATCCCTTGTCCGTCCTGATGCTAACCGGCATCCGTGACATTCTGATCATCTCCACACCAGAGGATCTGCCCAGTTTCGAACGTCTCCTTGGGGACGGCAGCCAGATCGGCCTCTCCCTGAGTTACGCCGTTCAACCGCGACCGGAGGGGCTGGCCCAGGCATTTTTGATCGGTAGAGATTTTATTGCCAACGACCCGGTGACCCTAATTCTTGGTGACAATATCTTTTTCGGCCACAATTTGTCCAAAATCCTCCGACGCGCCGATACCGTGGATGAGGGCGGTGTGGTTTTCGGTTACACGGTCAAGGACCCCCAACGCTACGGTGTTCTGTCCTTTGATGACAATCAGCGTGTGGTGGGGATCGAAGAAAAGCCGACCCAGCCGGCGTCCAACTACGCCGTTACCGGGCTTTATTTCTACGATAACCAGGTGGTCGACATCGCCGCAGGCCTGAAACCCTCCGCCCGCGGTGAACTGGAAATCACCGATCTCAACGCGGTCTATCTGGACAGAGGCCAGCTTTCAGTGGAACTCCTGGGGCGCGGATACGCCTGGCTCGACACCGGCACCCACGAGGCGCTCCAACAGGCGGCCAGCTACGTGCAGGTCATCCAGGACCGTCAGGGGTTTAAGATTGCCTGTATCGAAGAGATCGCCTATCGACTGGGGTACATAGACAAGGACCAATTGCTGAACCTGGCCTCAGACTTACAGAAAAACGACTACGGCCAGTATCTGACCGCTTTAGCTGAAAGCACCATCACCAAGAGCGAAGATCCGGTGACGCCACATTTAGGAGGAGAGTGATGAATTACAAGAAAACGCTGAATCTGCCGGCGACCAAATTTCCCATGAAGGCTAACCTGGCTCAGCGCGAACCCCAACAGCTTGAGGCATGGCAGTCGGCCGGCCTCTACGAAACCCTGCGCGAGCGCTCTGTTGGACGCCCAAAATTCATTCTCCACGACGGTCCCCCATATGCCAACGGCAACATCCACATGGGGACGGCCCTCAACAAGGTGCTCAAGGACATCATTGTACGCTCACGCCAGATGCGGGGTTTCGATGCCGTCTACGTACCCGGTTGGGACTGCCACGGTCTGCCCATCGAACACAATGTGGACAAAGAGCTAGGTTCCAAGAAGAAAGATCTCAGCCAGGCCGACGTGCGCCGTCTGTGCCGCAAGTACGCGGAGAAGTATATCGACATCCAGAGGGGCGAGTTCAAACGCCTGGGGGTGATGGGCGAGTGGGAGCGGCCCTATCTGACCATGAACTACCCCTACGAGGCCACCATCGCCAAGGAGTGCTGCAAATTCGCTCAGGACGGCAGTCTCGTGCGCAGCAAAAAGCCCATTCACTGGTGCTGCAGTTGCCAGACAGCCCTGGCCGAGGCGGAGATCGAATACCACGACGAAACCTCGCCCTCGATCTTCGTCAAATTTGCCCTCCAGGGCGAACTACCCGATGAACTGGCCGCAGCCCAGGGTAAGCCTGTGGCCATCGTGATCTGGACCACCACCCCGTGGACCCTGCCCGCCAACCTGGCCATCGCCCTGCATCCCGACTTTATCTATGCCGCCGTGGCCGTTCCCGGAGACGAAGTACTCATTCTGGCACGCGAATTGGTGGAAGACTGCATGCAGACTTTCGGTATCGAAAATCATAAAATCCTGGCCGAGTTCGGTGCTTCTGTTCTGGAGAAGCGAACCTGCCGGCACCCCTTTATCGAACGTGATTCATTGGTGATCCTGGGCAATCACGTGACGCTGGAGGCGGGTACCGGCTGTGTGCATACGGCCCCCGGCCACGGTCGCGAAGACTACGAGGTCGGCTTACAATATGGCCTCGACGTCTATTCGCCTGTTAACAAAAAGGGCAAGTTTACTGCCGAGGCCGGCGATCTCGAGGGTAGCTTTGTTTTCGACGCCAATACGCGCATCAACGCCGGGTTGAAGGAGAGCGGTGCCCTCCTGGCGGAAGAGAACCTCAGCCATTCGTACCCGCACTGCTGGCGCTGCAAAAAGCCAGTGATCTTTCGGGCGACCCCCCAATGGTTCATCTCCATGGAAAAAACCGGGCTGCGCGCAAAGGCCCTTGAAGAGATCGATCGGGTCAAGTGGATCCCCCACTGGGGACGCGAGCGCATCTACGGCATGATCGAAAACCGTCCCGACTGGTGTGTCTCGCGCCAGCGTGCCTGGGGCGTGCCCATCGCCCTGTTCACTTGCGCCAAATGTGACGAAGTCCACATCAACGATGCGGTTGTCGAAAACGTCTACAAGCAGTTCGAGGCCCACGGGGCCGATGTGTGGTTTGAAAAAACGGCCGCCGATCTGCTCCCCCAAGGCTCGGTCTGCGCCCACTGCGGCCACGACGTTTTCGAAAAAGAAACCGACATCCTGGACGTGTGGTTCGACTCCGGGGTGAGCCACGCCGCCGTCCTAGAAGCACGGGACTATCTGCAATGGCCGGCCGATCTCTACCTCGAAGGCAGCGACCAGCACCGGGGCTGGTTTCACAGCAGCCTGCTCACCGCCGTGGGTACCCGCGGAAAGGCACCTTATCAATCGGTGTTGACCCACGGCTTTGTGGTGGATGCCGACGGCAAGAAGATGTCCAAGTCCCTGGGCAATGTGGTGGCTCCGAAAGAGGTGATCGATAAATATGGCGCCGAGATCCTACGCCTGTGGGTCTCGGCCTCCGACTACCGCGACGACGTGCGCATCTCGGACAATATCCTCAAACAGCTCAGCGACGCCTACCGGCGGATCCGCAATACCTCGCGTTTTATGCTGGGTAACCTCTCGGACTTCAACCCCGATACGGACAGCGTTGACTACGACGAGATGCCCGATATCGACCGCTTCGTCCTGCATCGTCTCCAGGAACTGGTGGAACGCAATCTGGCGGCCTACGAAAACTTCGAGTTCCACACCGTTTACCACAGCCTCTATAATTACTGCACCGTCGACCTGTCGGCCTTTTATCTGGATATCCTCAAGGATCGACTTTACACCAGTCCGCCGACGTCAATGGCCCGGCGCAGCGCCCAGACCGTCATGCACACGATTTTGGACAGCATGGCCCGGCTGATGGCGCCCATCCTGGCATTCACAGCCGACGAGGTCTGGCGCTTCATGCCGGCGCGCAAAGAGAAACCGGAGAACATCCATTTCGTCGCCATGCCGGAGAAGAACACAGCCTGGATGGACGCCGATCTGGCCGAACGCTGGCAGAAGCTCCTGGCCGTGCGCGCCGAGGTGACCAAGGTGCTGGAAACCGCCCGGGCTGAGAAGGTCATCGGGCACTCCCTCGATGCCGAGGTTGTCCTCTGCACCGATGCGGCCCTGACCGAGATCCTGGCCCCCTATGCAGACGAACTATGTCGCTACTTCATCGTCTCCAGCGTTCGTCTGGTGAATGAGGCCCCCAATGGCAGCGTCGCTGCCGAACAGGTCGAGGGACTCCATATTCAGGTTGGGGCCGCTGCGGGCGACAAGTGCCAGCGCTGCTGGGTGCATGACGTGTCGGTGGGCCAGATCGAGGAGCATCCCGAGATCTGTGAACGCTGCCACGGGCATCTGGGCGAAATCGATCTTCCAGAAGCGTAGGCGGGAAGGGCGACCATCCCCGGCGGGCAAGAGCGACCGTCTCAATCTTTTTGAAGCGAATTTAGTGCGTGTCCATCCAGACCGTGGGTGGGCGCGAGCGAGGTCTTGAACGTACCATGACGGGTAAATACAAATACTTCGCCATCACCGCCACCGTGATTATTCTACTTGACCAGGTCACCAAGGCCCTGGTGCTGCAGTATTTACAATTATATGATGCCGTCAGTATCGTGCCGGGGTTCTTCAACCTGACCCATATCCGCAACCCCGGCGGCGCTTTCGGCGTTCTGGCAGGTGGGGGCTCCACCCTCCGCAATATGCTTTTTCTGGGAGCCGGCAGCGTGGCCCTGGGGATGATCCTCTTCTTCCTGCGGGCGACCCCCGACAAAGAGCGCCTCATGCGTTTCACTCTGGCCCTGATCTTCGGGGGCGCCATCGGCAACATCATCGATCGCATGCGCTTCGGTGAGGTAGTGGACTTCCTCGATTTCTACCTGGGCAGTCTCCACTGGCCGGCCTTCAACGTGGCCGACAGTGCCATCACTGTTGGCATCGGTCTTTTTATTTATCACATCATCTTCAAGCCCATGCCGCACTAGAAAGCACCATGCCAGAGATTGCCATCAAAGCGCTCAAAGCGCATCTCACATCCAGAACGGACTTTTCTCCCGTGTATCTGCTTCATGGAGATGAGTACCTCTACAAGAAGGCCTTGGACGAGCTGCTGAACAGGTTGCTTCCCCCGGAGGAACGCAGCATGCGCTGCACCACCCTGGACGGCAGCGACGCCAATCTGCAGCAAGCCATCAATGAGCTCAATACCTACTCGCTTCTGCCGGGAAGGAAGATCGTCGTTATCTCCGAGACGCGCGTTTTCTACTCCCAGAAGAACAAGGGTGCTCTGCTGGAAAAGGCCCGAACCGCAGGGGAGGGCGGCCGTCTCAAAGCGGCGGCGACGCCCTTTCTCGCTTTCCTGAAACTGATGGGCTGGCAGCTGGAAGATATCACCACAGCGGGTCCGGCTGCGGATGAATTGCAGGCCCAATGGGGAGCGGATCGGGCAGAGAGTCTGAGCAAACTAGTGGACTATTGTCGCACCAAGGGGCTCGGGCCCGATACGGGCGCCGGTGGTGCGGACTTACTGGCCGCCGCGCTTGAAAAGGGTTTCCCCAAGGATCACCATCTGATCCTGACCACCGACCTGACCGACAAACGCCGTAAACTTTACAAAAACCTGAAGGCAGACGGGGTGGTGGTGGACTGCGGCGTGCCCAAAGGCGCCCGCTATGCAGATAAGCAAGCTCAGGAGCAGCTGCTGCGCGAACATGCCCAGTCTATCCTGAAACCCACTGGAAAGACCCTCGCGCCCAAGGTATTTGAACACATCTGCGAGATCACCGGATTCGACCTGCGTACCTTTACCCAGAACCTGGAGAAACTATCGGCCTATGTGGGTGAAAGGCCTCAGATATCCTTGGCCGACGCACGCAAGGTCCTCGCCCGCACCCGCACGGACCCCATCTTCGAGTTGACCAATGCCCTTTTTCTGCGGGATACCGATGGGGCCCTTTTTTATCTGCGCAGCATGCTCAAACAGGAGATACAGCCCCTCCAGATCCTGGCCGCCATCATCAACCAATTGCGCAAAGTGCTGCTCGCCAAGGACTTCATCACCAGCCCCCAGGGCCGCACTTGGGTGCCTGGGATGCCCTTCGCGCGTTTTAAGTCGGTCGTCATGCCAGTCTTGCAGGCGTACGATAAATCACTGATCGCCCTGCTTGGTGAGTGGGCGGCCGATTTGAAGCCAGCCGCGCCACAGGGCGCTAAAGGAAAGCGTAAGTTAAAAACCAAGGCCCTTCAAACCGACCTGGTGCTTGCCAAAAGCCCCCAGAGTCCTTATCCTGTTTACCAATTACTGCTCAAAGCCGATAAATTCAGCCTCACCGAATTGTTCGCAGCCCTTTCCAAGGCGCAGGAGGTCGATCGTCATCTCAAGGGCGGCCGGCTGAGCCCGGCCCTGGTCCTCGAAGACCTCCTGCTGAGCATCTGCCGGCCCTGAGTTCTTTCGTATTTAAATCGTAAGCAACTATCGTCCCAAATCTATCTGGAGCACTTCATGCCGAAAACAAAAGTCGTATGTACCATCGGGCCGGCCAGCGAAAAGCCGGAGATCCTGCGGGAACTGATTCTGGCGGGAATGAACGTCGCCCGTCTCAACTTCTCCCACGGCTCCCACGCCGAACATAAGGAGAAGATCGGACGCCTGCGGGAGCTCTCCCGTGAACTCAAAAAGCCTATCGCTATCCTCCAGGACCTCTGCGGTCCCAAGATCCGGGTGGGCACTATCCCGGCTCCGGGATTGGAACTCAAGCCCGGTCACACCCTGGTGCTGACGACCCAGGAGATGGTGGCCGACGGCAATAAAGTGCACGTCTCCTACGAGAACCTGCCCAACGACGTGCGCATCGGTGATCGCCTCCTGCTGGCCGACGGTCTCATGGAGATCGTGGTACGCAAGACCTGGGGAAACGAGGTTTTCTGCGACGTTATCACCGGTGGGGTCCTGACCTCCAACAAGGGCATCAACATGCCCACCGGTACCCTCAAAGCCCCCTCGCTTACAGAGAAGGACAAGGCCGACCTGACCTTCGGCCTCAGCTGCGATGTGGACTTTGTGGCTTTGAGCTTCGTGCGCTCGGCTGCCGACATCGAAGAGATAAAGGCAATCATCAAGGCGCATGGCAAGGAGACCCCCGTCATCGCCAAGATCGAAAAGCACGAAGCGGTGGAAAATATCGATGCGATTCTCAAGGTGACCGACGGCATCATGGTGGCGCGCGGTGATCTTGGGGTGGAGATCCCCCTGGAGCAAGTGCCCTATATACAGAAAAAACTGGTCCGCAAGGCCAACCTGGCCGGCAAACCCGTCATTATCGCCACCCAGATGCTGCGCTCCATGGTTGATTCGCCGCGGCCCACTCGGGCCGAGGCTGCCGATGTGGCCAATGGGGTCCTCGACGGCGCCGACGCCATCATGCTCTCCGAAGAGACCGCCAGCGGCGACTATCCAGTTCTAGCTGTGACCTTTATGGTGCGCATCGCCGACAGCGCCGAGATCCACTTTCCCCACCAGAAATACCTGGCCATGTTCAAGGCCTCCTCCGTCTCCAAGTCGGTGGCCCACGCCGCCTGCACCCTTGCCGATCAACTGGAGGCCGCCGCCATCGTGGCCACCACCCGCAGCGGTGCCACGGCCAAGCAGATCTCGCGCTTTCGGCCCAGCGCCCCCATCGTGGCCCTCTCGCCCGATGCTCAGGCCGTCAGGGAGCTTTGCCTTTACTGGGGTTGCCTGCCGAGCTATCAGGCGGTGACAGATGATGACGACGAACTCATCGACACCGCCCCGCGCATGGCGCTCAAAACCGAGCATGTCAACGCCGGCGACCGGATCGTCATCACCGCTGGACGCAGTACCATGTGGGGCAAGGGCACCACCGATCTGGTTTGGGTGACAACCGTTAAAAGATAGATGCAAGCGAATCCAAACACATTGTGATGATCGCACTGAAACCGGTAATTTAGGCCCATGGGTTTTATCCGCCGCCAGGAAGAAAAATTTGCCCTGCAACTGCTCCAGTGGCAGTACAATAAGACAGGCCAACCCGCCCCTGACCTGGATACCCTCAGGCGTCACGCCCGGATTCTCGTGGACGACGCCCATCGCATCGCCCGTGAACGCGGTGGCAACATCCTGGCCATCCTCAAGGAGGCGGTCGGGAAAGATTTACCTCGCTAGGCCCAACGACTGAAAACTTTCCCGCAATTCGCTAAAAAAACACTCAAAAAGCCCGCTGCGACGTGATACCGCGCAGGGGGCTTTTTGTTTGAAGCTGATCCATGTGCAAACTATCTCAGACTACATTGAAGGGTGGCCTACAGATGTGTGAATACGGCGGACGCATGTGCAAAGCTAAGGCATTGGCGGCTTAGGCCGCAAACGAGGGGCGGTATGGCGTACATATAACGTTACCATAACGGCATAGAACGTTACCTTTGGCCAATGGTGCACCTTATGCCTGAAGAATCGACCGACGGCTATTGCTCATCGCAGGAGCTCATGTCGATGGCGCGGCAGTCGGGGTCGCTGTCGCGCGGTGCCCCTTCGATGGTAAACACATCGAAACCATGCACCAGTCGCTCCACGATGAATTTTTTGCTGCAATTTCCGCAGTGTACATAAATCGGTGCGTAGTTATCGGGCAATACTACGGTGGTGTTTTTATGGCAGTAGGGGCAAGTTGTATCCTCAACCGAGGCTTGGACGATGGCGTCTGTGGCGTTCATTGCGACCCTCCTTGTATCCATGGGGTTTCACCATTATAGGCAACTCGACGGCAGTTTCAATCACATCTATTACACATCCTGTGCCATGACGGCATGCCTTGCTTGACAGGTGGTGGTGCACATGCCAATCAATAGGTAACGTTCCCATGTAACAGCACTCAAACTCAGGATTCCCAGCATGCCAGACAAAGGCAACACTATTTGGAATAAGCGTTTCGTCAAACGCATCATCGATTGCATGGCCGATGGTGTCTTCACCATGGATGCATCCGGCCAGATCTCTTCCTGGAACGCCTCCATGGAGCGTATCAGCGGCTACGCAGCCTCGGAAGCCCTGGGCAATACCTGTGAACTGCTGCAGTGCAGCCGCTGTTGTGGGAAAGAGTGCCCGGCGAGTGTAAAAAAATGCGGCATCGTAGAGAATGAGATCTCCGAAGCCAAAGAGTGCTACCTGCGCCACAAGGCCGGTCATGACGTGACGGTGATTAAAAACGCCTCCGTCGTGAAGGACGACCATGGCAAGGTCATCGGTATCGTCGAAACGGTCACCGACATGACCGAACTCATGCGGGCCCGCAAACAGGCGGAAGAGGCGGCCTCGCGTCTGGCCGAGACCCACAAGTTGGATAATATCATTGGCAAAAGCCGGGCGATGAAGGCGGTTTTCAGCGCTATCCGTGCGGCGGCGGCCAGCGATGCGACCATCCTGGTTCAGGGTGAGAGCGGAACGGGCAAGGAACTGGTGGCCGGGGCCATCCATTTCAACAGCGAGCGCCGCGAAGGCCCCCTGGTGACGGTGAATTGCAGCGCGCTCCCGGAGAACCTCCTTGAGAGCGAACTTTTCGGACACGTCAGGGGTGCCTTCACTGGCGCCAACCGGGATCGTATCGGGCGCTTTGAGGAATCTTCGGGGGGCACCATTTTTCTGGATGAGATTGGAGAACTGAGCCCCTACATCCAGGTCAAGCTGTTGCGGGTGCTGCAGGAGCGAGAAATTGAGCGGGTGGGGGAATCCCGGAAACGCAAGATTGACATTCGCATCATCACTGCCACCCATCAGAACCTGTTTGCTCTGGTGCGGCAGGGGCTTTTTCGGGAAGATCTCTATTATCGTCTCAAGGTGTTTCCCATCCAATTGCCGGCTTTAAAAGCGCGCCGGGATGACATCCCCTTGCTGGCAAACCACCTCATCTCCATGATGAACATACGGACGGGAAAGCAGATTAAGGGGTTGTCTTCCGCGGCCATGCGCGTTTTTATGGACTATGCCTGGCCGGGGAACGTGCGCGAACTCGAGAACGCCATAGAGCATGCATTTGTCCTCTGTGGAGGGACCCAGATCGATATCTCCGACCTGCCCATTGAGATTCGCAGGCCGGAGTTGTCCACCCTCTGCCTTGAGGCGCCTCAAACCTTTCAACCGACCCCTGCCAGGCGCATCAAACTCTCCAAAGACCTCCTGCTGAAGCTTCTGGATGAATGCGATTGGAACAAGGCCGAGGTCGGCAGGCGGACCGGCTACAGCCATACCTCTATCTGGAAGTATATGAAGCGTTGGGAGATTCCTCTCAGGCGTTAGCGCTTTGCTGCTGAAGTCTCTCGACAGCCTTTGTGAGCAAGGAGACAAAGCGGTCCAGAGAGATAAGGCCGGGCCTCTTGGGGATGCCGTCCAGTCGCAGTACTCTGATCTGCTGCGATCCCATTACCGCTTAATCGGCTACGCTTCCATGGTGTGCAAGGCCTTAGGGGAAACGCTGCCGACCACCAGGTCACCGGGAGACAAATGCATCCCCACGGTGTCGCTGGGGGGTATCAGAGCGCGGTATTCAAAGGTGGACGTGGCTACCCGGACGTCGAGGAAGAGGCCGTTGTGGGAGATCGATCGCACCTTACCCGCCATGCGGTTGGGCGAACCGTTTGCCGCTGTGGGCAGGTGCAGACGGACCTCGTCGGGTCGGAAGGCCAGGCGGTTGTGATCAGGGGGTGGCGCTGCCCTAAGCTTCAGGTGGATGTCGCCGTTGGCGGTGTCGCCGTTGACGATCGTCCCAGTATTGGCCTTACCGATGACGGCCAGATCGTCATCGAAACGTGCCTCGAAGATGTTGCGCATGCCCACGAAGCGAGCAGTGAATGGCGTGGCCGGCCGCGTGAAGATCTCATCAACGCTGCCGGTCTGTTCAAGGCGCCCCTGGTGGATGATGGCGATCTGTTCTGCCAGATAACGCGCCTCGCCAAAGTCGTGGGTCACCATGAGGACGGTGATTCCCGTTGTGCGGTGGAGTTCTTTGAGGATGTCGCGAATCTCTTCTCTGAAATTGGGGTCAAGGGCCGAGAGGGGCTCGTCCAGGAGGAGCAGGTCGGGGGCCACAACCAGGGCGCGGGCCAGGGCCACACGCTGCTTCTCGCCGCCGCTCAGGTGGGTGACGCCACGTTCGAGCAGAGGGCCGATACCGAGGGCGTTTACCAGGCGGTCGAAGCGCCGTTTGTTCTGGGACGGATCCGCGTGATGGTAGCGCAGGCCATAGGTGATATTTTCCCGCACACTGAGGTGGGGGAAGAGGGCGCTGTCCTGGTAGACGATGCCGATGGCGCGCTGTTCCGGTACAAGGTCTGTAACCTCGCGGCCGTGGAGGTGGATGGATCCACGCGTAACGGGCAGCAGGCCGGCCACCGACTCCAGCAGTACCGTTTTGCCCGAACCGGTGGGTCCCAGGAGGACGAAGAATTCTCCTTTTTTGGCATGCAGGTTTATGCCTTCCAGGCTGAATTCGGGCAGGCGCACGTGTAAGTCGTCGATGCGGATCACGCCGGCTTCTCCCTATCGACGCTGGTGGGCCGGGCGAAGATGCGCAGCAGCAGAAAGAGGAGCAGGCTGACCAGGATGAGCCAGACGGCCACCGGTTGGGAGTACTTGAGACCGTAGGCCGTAAAGCGCTCGTAGATCATCACCGGCGCCACCATGGGGTGGTAGGCCACGATGACGATGGCCCCGAATTCACTGATGGCCCGCGCCATGCACATGATGACGCCAACCACCAAGCTGCGCCAGGTGAGGGGAAAGGTGACCCGCAAAAAAGTCGCTGCGGGCGAGGCCCCCAGGCTGCGGGAAACATTCTCCAGACGCCGGGGGACGGACTCGAAGCCGGTTTTGACGGTGTTGACGAAAAAAGGCATGCCCACGAAGAGCATTACGGCGACGATGCCCGTTGTGGTGCCCATGAGGCGCACCCCCAGGTCGATCATTATCTTGCCCAGCCAATGATTCTTGCCGGCGATGCCCAAGAGGGCGATGCCGATCACCGGGTGGGGGATCATGATGGGCAGGTCCACGGCGCTCTCCACCAGTTTTTTGCCGGGGAAGTCATGCCGGGCCAGGAGATAGGCGAAGGGGGTGCCCAGCACTAGGGCGATCAAGGCGGCGCTCAGAGCGGTACCCAGGCTCAGGCCGATGGCGTGGACCACAGCGGCGTCCTTCAAGGTCTCCACCATGTCGGCCGCCGTGGGCTGGGAGATCATCTCCAGGAGGGGCAGCAGAATAAAGACCAAAACCAGGACGCTGCAGGTCGTCGCCAGGGCTGTGAAGGGGTCAATGCCGGTGGACGTCTTGGTGCGCGTCATCTGCATGGATATTTTGTGTCAATCCTGAAATGGTGAATCTCGCCCGCCTTGAACACGGGCGGGCGAGTCAGCTTATGTCCTGTCAGATGCCTATGGATAGGGCTGACTATGGCTTTACTTCTACCAGTGTCTGGAGGGGCGCAGGCAGACGCTCCTTGGCGGCTTCATCCGTCACCCGACAAGGGGTGAAAGGGGGCTGACCCATCGCCTTCAAAACCTTGAGCCCGCCGTCGGGGGAGAGCAGGTAGGCCAAGAAGGCTACGGCCCCATCGCGGTTGGGGGCGTCCTTGACCAGGGTGATGCCATAGGTGCAGGACTTGCCCTTACGCGTCATCCAGGTACCCGGTTGCTTGCCCGTCACCTTGACGCTGGCCTTGGCATAGAAGTCGTCATGTTTGTAGTTGCCCAGGTTGATGTGATCGTCCAGGATCACGTACTTGAGCTCGTGCTGGACGGCCACCGACAGATACTCCCAGGCGTAGTCCATATTGCCGGTCTTGAGCAGGGAGACCAGTTCCACCGATTTGGGACGCACGTTGGCTTTGGGGCGGTTGGCCACCAGACGGTCGTAAAGGCCGGGCTGCTTGGTGTAGATCTCGGCCAGTTGCAACACCATCAGGCTGCGATAGCCGCAGGGGTCCAGGTTGGGGTCGGAGTGGCCCCAAACGACCCCTTCACGCCCCAGGATGTCGGTCCAGTTGTCGGCGTTGACCTCACCAGCGAATTTGCTCTGATCCGTGTAGCAGAGCACCAATTGGTTGGTGGCAAAGCGGATGTTCCAGTCGGCGTGGTTGGGGATCAGGCTCTTATCGATGACCTTGAAGTCGGCCGAGGCCATGATGTCGGCGGGTTTCCCCAGCTCGGAGATCATGCGGGCCATCTTGGTGCTGCCGCCGGCCTCGCGTTGGATATCGATATCCGGGTGCATGGCTTCAAAGTCGGCCTCGATCTTGGCGAAGGGCACGGTCAGGCTGCCGGCGTGGAAAATGGTCACCTTGTCCTTGGCAAAGGCGGTGCCCGTGAGAGCGATAGATAGAGCGACAAACAATATAGCCGGGCTGAAGCAGTTCCGTTTCATCATCTACTCCTCTACTGGTAAAATTGATTGCAGGATCCATTTGGCTGAGCCTACTTCTTAAGTCGCCGCTATCTATAATTCTCTCCCGAAAGGGGGGTCAATTAAATTTTATGAGCATATGCGTATTTAACTCAGACTTACTTTATCTGACTTTGGATGACAGGAAATTGGGGCAATATTGGACGGATTCGGCGTTGCGAGGTGGCGGGGGCCCACGTTTCGCCTTAGTTTAACGAAGCAGGGCCCATACGGCCCTGCTTCGTTAAAGCCTGATATCGCCTGCGTTGTGTGGGTGTTTGGTCCAGAAAAAAGGGTAATCTGCGATTGTGTTTCAGTAAATGCCAACACTGAATAGGTGCATTGCTGCTCAAACCGCTTGGGGTGGTTTCATCGCAGCCAACCCACGGGTCAGTTCCAGCAAGACGCCCATGCCATTCTTGACCTCTTCGTCTCCCAGGGCCCAGAACAAGCGCCAGGGACCGGCGGCAGTGGCGGCACTCAGATTCACCCTGGCGGGCAGGTCAGCAGCACGATCCAGGAACGCCAAGGCTTCCGGCTGGCTGAGTTTCTTCAGGGTTCCCGCTAGGTGCACCATTCCGGCACTGATCTGGTTCATCTCAGCTTCGTTCAAGGAGGCGCTGATCTCCTTGAGGGTATCGAGGTTCATACTCAAGAATCTGAACACCCCGCTGCGCTCCAATTCGTCGAGATAGAGGATGAGCTGGGGGACGCTCGATTTGAGCAGGGGCTCCACGGTGAGGGCAAAATCGATGAGGTTTTTAAGCTGGTCCAGGCTGAAGCCGAGGTTCTTGACGTTGCGTAGGATCTTTTTGATCAAGTACAACAAGTCTTCCAATTGAAAATCGGCCTCCACATCGGCCAGTTCACGGATCAGGGCCTGGACGGCCTCATTGACGCGCGGGGCCAGTTCCGCCCGCAGTTCTCCGATGGCCGCGGCCGTGCCCGCCAGGGGTGCGACCTTTTTTTCCAGGCGTTCGAGACGCACTAAAATCTCTTCTTCGTGAGTCATTGTCCACCCCCCTTAGGCCGCCGGCCGGATCTTGCCAGCCAGGTTCATTTGCGGTTCCAATGGCAGGTCGAGACCTTTCATCATCAGATTCCAGTACACCCAGCGGAACATCATCTTTCCCCAGTGGTTGCTCATACTCTCCTCAAGCAGGGAGAACGGGCCCATGCCGGGGAAGGGGAATTTGCCAGGCAGGGGCTCGACCTTGTAATTGAAATCCAGAAGGATGGCTTTTTCAAAGCCAGAGGCCAGGAAACAGGTGGCGTGACCGTCGAATTTGGGCAGCGCCTCGTAGCCGTCGATCTCCCGGATGAGATTGTCCACCAGGGTGTAGGCCATATAGTGGGCCACCGATCCGGCCTTGGAGGTGGGCACATTGGTGGTGTCGCCCAATACAAAGATACGCTCGGCGCCTTCCGCTTTGAGGGTGTGGTTGTCGGTGGGCACGTAGCCCACGGGATCACTGATATCCGAATCGATGAGCACACTGTCGCCCATATTCGGTGGGATGGTCACCAAAAGATCGTAAGGGACCTTGTCCCCTTTGTGGGATTCAATCGTTTTTTCGCTAGCGTTGACCTGGGCCAGGTCGAAATAGGGGGTTACCTTGATATTCTTCTGAGAGGCCACCGAGGCCAGGGCTTTGGCCGCCACCGGTTTGGTGAAGACGTTGTCCAGGGGGGTCACAAATTCGATCTCAACCTGGTCGCGGCAGCCGTTGACTGTGAAAAACCAGTCCGCCATGAAGACGAACTCCAGAGGTGCGATGGGGCATTTGTAGGGGATTTCGGCGATATTCAAAACCAGGCGGCCGGAGTTGAAGTAGCGCAGGTTTTTCGCCAGGGCGAGCGCACCTTCCAGGGTGTAGAAGTCGAACACCTCCTTGCGCCACCCATCCAGCATCCCGTCGATCTCCTCGGGATGGATATCGCATCCGGTGGAGATCACCAGCCAGTCGTAGTCGAACCGCTTTCCGCTCTGGGTTGTTACACAACGCGCCTCTTTGTCGATCTTGACTATCTGATCGACCACAAATTCAACTCCCTGGGGAATAAACTCTTTCTTCGGCTTGAGAACATCCGCTTCGCCGTAGATGCCGAATGGGATAAAGAGATATCCGGCCTGATAGTGGTGGCGATCATCGCGGTCGATGATGGTAATCTCCCACTCAGCCTCAGAAAGTTTCTGCCGGATCATGTTCGCGACAATGGTTCCTCCGGCGCCAGCGCCCAAAATAAGTATTTTACGCATAGACAGTTCCTCCTTCGATAGGGGTTTGCCCAACAGACAAACTGGTTTCACTTGCTCGATCTGGCCAGCCATCCGGAGCGCATAGAACTCGAGAGCCGGATCCGATTGAGAAGACACACAATCGCAGCAAGGGCAGAAGGGGTAGGAGAGGCGTATGCCGACCGTACCCGCCAAAGAGTGTTCTGCATGCGGTTATCTTGCCTGGGATCGCTACCTAATTATCGGCGATTGCTTCGGCAAAAATGTGTGTCGGAGATGACGGCCTCGGCAATCAATACCAAGCCGCTAATTCTATTAAGCTCTGGTTAAATGCATAATTTCACTCTATCAATATATGATTAATGGTATGCTTTTAATCCGATATCTCAGCGGGGATCCTTATGTCAAGCTTTTTATGTCATTTTGAACATATGACCAGTTAGAATATTTGAATATTTTTCACCAACAATCACCCATCAAACCTTAAAAGGAAAAAGTCTCAGGAGAGACCTACGAGATCACGGTCTGCCATAGTCTTGGACGATTAACTTTGAGCGGTGCTTAAAGCAAGGAGAGCAGATTAGAAACCTTGGGTAAAGGCCTATCAGAGCAGGTTGTTAGGGTCTCAAAGTTGACGCCAGCAGTCGTCCAAATGCCATACCAAAGGTGCCACTCTCATAAGGTTAACCTTTCTGTTGTTGAATCACTGCGTTTTAAGCTTATGGCGGGTTGAAAAACAATAAAAGGGGATCATCAGGTGCTTTATTTAACACAAAAATACGTTTATCGTATGGAATATGGAATGAGGTCATCCCATGTACGGCTGATGCAGTCTCTAATTTATGAGGGCGTTTCATTCATAAAATTTGCATTGAAACACCAAGGGGTCTATGCTAATTAATATTCCTGATTTCCCTGTGATTCGGGACTTTCCGCAGTAAACCATCTCGTCAAAGCCATCTTCACAAATTTTCGAAAATCTATGGAGGAGGGTGTAATGCGCAAAGGATTAGTCTGGATTGTGGCATTTCTGATTGTCGGATTGGCACTGTCACCCTGTACCTGGGCCAAGATGAAGACGATTAAAATCGGGATCAACGCCCCCATCACCGGCGATATCCCCAAAGTGGGCGAGGGCAGTAAATTCGCCGCCCAGATGTTTCTAGAAGACATCAACGCCGCCGGTGGCCTCGAAGTGGGCGGGAAGAAATGGCCGGTGGAGATTGTTGTCGAAGACAACGAGGCCAAGGCCGAATCGGCCGTCAAGGTCGCCACTAAGTTGATCACCGAAGACGAAGTCTTGGTGATCGTCGGTCCCCAAAGCTCCAAGCAGGCAGTGCCGGCCGGTGACGTGGCCAACAACTACGAGACACCCATGATCAGCCCCTGGTCCACTAACCCGGACACCACCAAGGACCGCCCCTTCGTTTTCCGGGGCTGCTTCCTCGATCCCTTCCAGGGTCCCGTCCTAGCCAATTTTATCAAGGATGAATTCAAGTATACCAAGGCGGCCGTCCTCTACGACGTGGCCAGCGATTACCCCAAAGGCTTGGCCGAATTTTTCAAGGAAGCCTGGGAGAAGAACAATGGCCCCGGCTCTGTGGTGGCCTATGAGAGTTTTACCACCAAGGACGCCGACTTCAGCAGTCAGTTGACCAAGATAATCAAAAGCGGCGCCGAAGTGCTTTTTACGCCCCAGTATTACAATGAGGTCGCCCTCATTGTCCAACAGGCCCACGAGTTGGGCTGGAACAAGCCCATCGTGGGCAGCGACAGTTGGGGATCTGCCGAAACAGTGGAGTTGTGCGGCAAAGACTGCTTCGGTCTCTTCTTCAGCACCCACTACGCCGCCGCCGGCGCCACTGGTGCCACCAAAGCCTTCATCGACCGCTACCAGGCCAAGCACGGCTATGTGCCCGACGACGTGGGCGCCTTGACGTGGGACGCCCTGGGGCTGGTTAAAACAGCCATCGAGAATACGGGAAAACTTACGGGAAATGTGGAGAAGGACCGCAAGGCCGTGCGCGACGCCCTGGCCAAGATTAAAGAATACGACGGCATCACCGGCAAGATGACCTTCACCGAGGACGGTGACCCCATCAAGTGCGCCGTGGTGGTCCGCATCAGCGACAAGGGCGAGTTCGAGTTCTACAAGTCGGTTTGCCCTTAAGCGTATTGTAATTCCAGAGCGATGTTAACGACGGGCCAGGGACGTAAGCGTCCCTGCGCCCGTCTTGCGTGCCACCGGCGCAGGTAAGGACCTCGCTTGGCACCTTGCTCGTCAAGGAGTTGTTCGATGACCTATCTGCTGCAGAATATCGTCAACGCCCTCCAATGGGGCAGCTTCTACGCCCTCATCGCCCTGGGCTACTCCATGGTGTACAGCATCCTGATGTTGTTCAACTTCGCCCACGGCGATATTTTTATGGTGGGCGCCTATATCGGATTTGGGGTGGCCACCGGATTGGTGGCTCTGTCAGCCACCGGGGCCCTGGCCCTGCCGGGGTGGCTCATCCTGGTACTCACCATCCTGATCTCCATGTTCCTCACCTCCCTGGTGGGCATGTTGGTGGAGCGTGTTGGTTATCGGCCCCTACGCGATGCGCCGCGGGCATCGGCGGCCATTACCGGACTGATGATCGGCATCATCCTGGAAACCGGCAATCTGGCTCTCCTGGGTGCTCGACGGGTGAGTTTCCCGGCCCTGATCCAGTCTCACACCTACGACGTTGGTGGCATCTTCGTGACCAACAAGAAGATCATGATCGTAGTCATTTCCCTATGTTTCATGCTGGCCCTGCACCTCTTCGTTCGGCATACCAAGTGGGGCATGGCCATGCGCGCCACGGCCTTTGACTACGTGGTGGTACCCCTCATGGGGGTCTCCATCAACACGGTCGCCCGCCTGACCTTCGCCATCGGCTCGGCCCTGGCGGCGGTGGCCGGCATCCTCTTCGGCCTGGCCTATCCGGTTCTCGATCCTTATATGGGTATCGTCTTCGGTTGGAAGGCTTTCGTGGCCGCCATCTTAGGGGGGCGCGGTTCGATCATGGGGGCCACTCTGGCAGGTTTTCTGCTGGGCTTCATCGAAATTTTTGTGGCCATGGTTTTTCCCTCCACCATGCGTGATTTCATCGCCTACTCGATAATATTGCTGATTTTGGTCTTTAGACCCCACGGATTCTTCGGGGAAGCCTACAGCGCCAAGCTGCGTCTCTGAACCTGCACAACCGGGGCAGGAAGCGGACGCCACGGCGCCGCAGTGTGACGACAGGGCTGGTCGGGCCACAGAGGACTTGTGTTGCGAACCGCGAGGAAGAGCTTATGCTGGAAAAGACTATGAACTGGAAAGAAAAAATAGGGCGCTTGGTAGGTGCGGCTCCCCTGCTGGCGTGGATGGCCGGCGCCTTCGTGGCCGTTGTGCTGGAGCACCTCTTGGGCGATCCCCTCGCCACGGTGCTGGGGCTGCCTAAGGTTCCAGTGCTCTTCGGGGCCGTGATTATGCTCAAGACTCCTATCTTGATCCCCTCCATCGTGGTCTATGTGACCGCCATCTACCTCCTGCCGGTGGTGATCGTTGCGCGTCTGCTCCAGACGCCGGGCAACCGCTTGGCCGCACGGCTGCTCGAATCACACATAGCCGTGGCGGGTGTGGTTCATTTGGCTTTACTTTACGCCATCTTGCACATCTGGTCTGACCTGAGCGCCTACCGGGTCCTGACCCTCAAACTGACCATGATCGCCGTCATCCTGACCCTAAGCCTCAACGTTATTAACGGCTACATGGGAGAATTTTCCTGCTCCCACCCCGGCTTCATGGCCTTGGGGGCTTATGGGGCTTCGGTCTTCACCTTGGTCCTCTTCGCCAACGACAAGGTCTTCGGCAAGGCCCTGTTACCGGCCGCCCTGGGACCCTTCCTCTTTCCCGTGGCGCTGATCTTCGGCGGACTGTTGGCCGCCTTCGGCGCCCTGATCATCGCTATTCCTTCGTTTCGCACCCGCGGCGACTACCTGGCCATCATCTCCCTGGCCTTCATGTTCATCGTCAAGAGCCTCATCGAAAATATGGAGTATGTGGGCGGCCCCCGCGGCCTCTCCAGTCACCCCAATTACTCGAGCCTGCCGGTGGTCTTCATCTGGATGGCCCTGTGCGTCTGGATCATCAACAACTTCGTACGTTCGACCATCGGGAAGGCCCTCAACGCCATCCGGGACGACGAAGCCGCCGCCGACGCCATGACGGTCAACACGCGCAAGACCAAGATGGTGGCCTTCATGTTCGCCGCCTTTTGGGCCGGGGTGGCCGGCGGACTCTTCGCCCACGTGCTGCGCTACGTCAACCCGGCCACCTTCGGGATCACGAAGCTGGCCGAAGTGCTCGCCATGGTCTACTTCGGGGGCCTCAACTCGGTCTATGGTTCCATCGTGGGCGCCGTGAGTCTCAGCCTCCTCGGCGAGGCCTTGCGCCCCCTGGAGTTGTTCAAGTGGATCATCATTCCCCTGCTGCTGATCCTGGTCATGATCTACCGCCCCACAGGCCTCATAGCCTTCAAGGAGTTCGACGTACGTGGGGTGATGCGACCGAAAGCCGATCCAAAGGAAGAGGTGTAGCATGGCGCTGCTCAGCGTAAACGATATGACCCATTACTTCGGTGGTCTGCGGGCCGTGCACGATTATAACCTGGAGATCGAACCCGGCCAGGTACGCGGACTGATCGGCCCCAACGGCGCCGGCAAGACCACGATCTTCAACCTTATCACCGGCGTCTACACCCCCACCGAAGGCAGTGTTCGCCTGGACGGTGAGGAGATGACGGGTCTTCTGACCCACCAGATCGCCTCCCGTGGCCTGGGGCGTACCTTTCAGGATCTGAAATTGTGGCGCCACATGAACGTCCTCGAGCATGTCATGATGGCGCGCTACTCGAAGATCTCCTATGGCCTCGCAGGGGCCTTTTTCGGCACCGCCAGGCGCAACCGCGAAGAGGCCGCCAGCGCGGCCCGCGCCCGCGAACTCTTGGCCATGCTGGGCATCGAGCAGTTTGCCGAGAGTAAGATCGTCAACCTGCCCTACGGCGCCCAGCGGCGGGTGGAGATGGCCCGCGCCTTGGCAACGGAGCCCAAAGTGCTTTTCCTGGACGAGCCCACCGTGGGGATGACGCCGGAAGAACTCAATCAGATGCTGGCCATCATCCGGCGCATCAACCAGGAGCTGGGGCTGGCGATTTTCCTCATCGAACATCGCCTCAAGATGGTCATGGAATTGTGCGAACGCATCCAGACCCTGGTCTTCGGCGAGGTGATCGCCGAAGGGACCCCCGAAGAGATCCAGAACGACCCCAAGGTGATCGAAGCCTACCTGGGCAAAGATATGACGGTGGCCACATGATGCTGACGATTGAAAATCTGCAAGTTTCCTATGATAAGATCCGTGCCCTGCACGGCATCGATTTCAACATCGACGAAGGCGAGATCATCTGTATCATCGGTGCCAACGGTGCCGGCAAGAGCACCACACTGCGCGCCATCTCGCGGATGGTGCAAGCCCTTGACGGCAGCCGCATGCACTTCCAGGACAAGGACTTGCTCAAATATCCGCCCGAGAAGGTGGTCAGTCAGTTGGGCATCTCCCACGTGCCCGAAGGGCGGCGTTTGTTTGGCAACCTTACGGTGATGGAGAACCTGCGCCTGGCCACCTTCGCCCGCAAGGACAAGGCCCAGATCGAGATCGACATCGAACGCGTCTTCGCCATTTTTTCCCGCCTGGAAGAGCGCGCCTGGCAGAAGGCCGGTACCCTCAGCGGCGGCGAACAGCAGATGCTGGCTATTGGGCGGGCTTTCATGAGCGGCAGAAAGCTCATGCTCCTGGACGAACCCTCCATGGGCCTGGCGCCGCTGCTGATGCTGAACGTCTTCGAAGCCCTCAAGGAGATCAATCAGAAAGAGGGCACCGCCATCCTATTGGTCGAACAGAACGCCCGCCTGGCATTGCAGTTTGCCCAGCGCGGCTACGTCCTCGAGAACGGCAAGGTGGTCCTGGAGGGCAACTCGGAGGACCTGCTGGCCAATCCAGATGTGAAAAAAGCCTATTTAGGAGGATAAGTTCCATGCACAAGGTTGGTATTATCGGCGCCACCGGATATGCCGGGGCGGAGCTGGTACGCATATTGGCCGGCCACCCCCAGGTGGATCTGGCGGTGATCACTTCGAGGCAATACGCCGACACAGCCATCAGCGACGTCTACCCCGCCCTGAGGGGGGTGGTCGATCTGGTGTGCGAAACCTACGACCCGGAGACCAGCCTGGACAAGGCCGATGTCTGGTTCCTGGCCCTGCCCCATAAACTACCCATGGCCCTGGTGCCCGCCATGCTGGCCGCCGGCAAGAAGATCATCGACTTGTCGGCCGATTTTCGCTTCCAGAACCAGGCCGCCTACGAGGCCCACTACCAGCCCCACAGCGCCGCCGATCTCCTGCCTCGGGCGGTCTACGGCCTCTGCGAGGTTTACGGTGAGCGCATCCGCCAGGCGGACCTGATCGGCAACCCCGGCTGCTACCCCACCAGCGTCCTCCTGCCAACGGTGCCCCTGGTGAAAAACGGCCTCATCGATCCGGCCACCCTCATCGCCGACGCCAAATCGGGCGTCAGCGGGGCAGGGCGGGGGGCCAGCCTGACCACCCACTACTGCCATGTCGCTGAAAGCTTCAAGGCCTACAAGGTGGCGGCCCACCGCCACAACCCCGAGATGGAGGAGATCCTCAGCGACCAGGCCGGAAAACCCGTACGAATGACCTTCGTTCCCCACCTGGTGCCCATGTCCCGGGGTATGCAGACCACCCAGTACGCCGCCATGAGTGCGGGCGTTGGAGAGGGCGATCTGCGCGCATGCCTGAGCGAGTACTATGCCAAGAGCGCCTTCGTGCGCCTCCTGCCCGCCGGTCAGATAGCCGACAGCGCCAACGTGCGCGGCACCAATTTCTGCGATATCGGGCTGGTGGTGGACGCGCACACCGGTCGCGTCATCCTGCTTTCGGCCATTGACAACCTGGTCAAGGGTGCCGCCGGCCAGGCCGTTCAGAACATGAACCTCATGCTGGGGTTTGAGGAAACCGTTGGATTGCTGCCGGTGCCGTTTCCGACCTAGTGCCCATCCCCTCGACTGGCAAACTGCCGAACCAGCTATCTGGCGAACCAGCTATCTGGCGAACCAGGTAACTGGCGAACCATGTATCTGGCGAACGCTCAACCTTGACATGAGCTGTAAATTGGCATACTTATTTTTGGCGTTTATACCCCTCTTCCCGGCCCGTGCCAGTGCCGGAAATTCGCATCCAAATGCGTTGTGCGATCGGTGCCTGCTCATGGGACGCATCCGTCCCGCAGCTCC
Organism: Desulfobacteraceae bacterium; assembly: GCA_050291585.1. Classification (GTDB taxonomy): domain Bacteria; phylum Desulfobacterota; class Desulfobacteria; order Desulfobacterales; family Desulfosarcinaceae; genus JASJCL01. The sequence goes on along the minus strand of JBNKKA010000046.1, from coordinate 478 downwards.
CTTGCAGACGCTCGAACACCATTACTAAAATACCGCAGGACAAAGGAGATTAGGATGACGGCAAAGCTTATCAAAGGAACGGAGATTCGGGAGGAGATTCTCGAGGAGATTACCAAAGAAGTCGAAGAGATCAAAGCCAAGCACGGTGTCGTACCCGGCCTGGTGACCATTCTAGTGGGGGCCAACCCGGCGTCCATGTCCTACGTGACCCTGAAGATCAAGACCGCCCATCGGGTGGGCTTCCACGAAGTACAGGACGATCAACCCGCAGACATCAGCGAAGCCGATCTGCTGGCCCTGATCGACAAGTACAACAACGACGACAGCATCAACGGTATCCTGGTTCAGCTGCCCCTACCCAAGCACATCAACGAGAAGAAGGTCCTCAACGCCATCGACCCGGACAAGGACGTGGACGGATTCCACCCGGTCAATGTGGGCCGCATGTCCATCGGGCTGCCGGGCTTCAAGCCGTGCA
>JBNKKA010000045.1:0-26885 GCA_050291585.1 Desulfobacteraceae bacterium | reverse complement strand
GGCGGCCTTTCTTGAAGCCATCGAGGCGGCCAAGAGCAGTAACGGTTTGGCGCCGGAGTTGATCGGCCAGTTCGGGGTGGGCTTTTACAGCGCCTTCATCGTGGCCAAAAAGGTGACCGTGATCACCCGCGCCGCCGGCGAAGAGACCGCCACCAAATGGGAGTCCCACGGGGACGGCAGCTACACCCTCGAAGAGACCTCGCGTGAGGGGCGCGGCACTACCATCATCCTGGATCTAAAAAAGAAGGAGAAAGAGGGCAAGGATTATACGGAGGAGTGGGTGCTGCGTGAGATCGTCAAGCACCACTCGGATTTTGTGGCTTACCCCATCGTCATGGACGTGGAGCGCGACGAGCCCATCCCCGAGGAGGAGCAGATCAAGGACAAGGAGGGCAAGGCCATCGGCGAAACCACCCGTAAGGTGGTGCGCGAAGAGACCCTCAACTCCATGAAGGCGATCTGGACCCGTTCCAAGGACGAGGTCACGGACGAGGAGCACGAAGAGTTCTACAAGCACCTGGCCCACGATTGGAATCCGCCTCTGGAGCGGCTGCACATGAAGTTCGAGGGCACCACCGAGTACCAGACCCTGCTTTACATCCCCTCCAAAGCGCCCTTCGACCTGTTCCAGGCGGACCGCAAACACGGCATCCAGCTCTATTGCAAGCGCGTCTTCATCATGGAGGACTGCAAGGATCTGCTGCCCGAATACCTGCGCTTCGTCAAGGGGGTGGTGGACGCCGCCGACCTCAACCTCAACGTCAGCCGCGAGATCCTCCAGCAGGACCGCCTGGTGATGAACATCCGCAAGAACCTGATCAAGAAAGTTCTCGATCTGCTGGCCAAGATGGATGACGAGAAATACCTGCAGTTCTACGACGCCTTCGGCGCGGTCATCAAGGAGGGCATCTACACCGACCACGGGCGCAAGGACAAACTGGCCGCCCTGGCGCGCTTCAAGACCACCAAGTCCGAAGACAAGTGGGTGTCCCTGGACGAGTATATAAAGAACATGGCCGAGGGGCAGGAGGAGATTTACTACATCACCGGCGACAACCTGGCCGCCCTGCTCAACAGCCCCCACCTGGAGCAGCTCAAAGCCAAGGATTACGAGGTACTCCTGCTCACCGATCCGGTGGACGAGTGGGTGGTCCAGGGGCTCACCGAGTACGAGGGCAAGAAGCTCAAGAGCGCAGAGAAGGGCGACCTTAAGCTCGACGAAGATGAAAAGAAGGACACCGAAAGTTTCAGCGCCCTCTTTGGTTTCATCAAGGGCAAGCTCGAAGAGAAGGTCAAGGAGGTCAAGCCCTCCGCACGACTCAAGGACTCGGTGGCCTGTCTTAGCGGCGATGACCACGACATGAGCGCCTATATGGAGAAGATCCTCAAATCCTCCGGCCAGGAAGTGCCCACCAGCAAACGCGTGCTGGAGTTGAACACTGACCATCCCCTCATGACCAAGGTCAACAAGCTTTTCGAGGCCGACCGCGACAACGCCGCTTTGGGCGAATACAGCCAGCTGCTCTACGACCTGGCCGTTGTGGGCGAGGGGGGTAAGGTGGACAATCCGGGTGAGTTCTCTCGTTTGGTGGGGGAGCTCATGTCCAAGGCCATTGACTAGGGCCTGACAATTACCTGAAATTCAAAAAGCGCCCCAACGGCCATCCGGCCGACGGGGCGCTTTTTTATGGCTTGTAGCGGGTTTACAAAGCATCGGGCTTAGGATATCCATTTGATATTCTGTCGCTTTTAATAACAGCCCCCGGGAGCCGGCCCCCAAGCATGCATTCGACCAAGTGGTTTCTGCACCCCATTCTGATCTTCATCACCAGCATCATCGCCCTGGGCACCTCCCTTTTCCTCTACATCTACTGGTACGTAGCGGCCAGCAGCGGATTGAACACGCTGCTGAAGAAGAGCAACATCGAGCCTCACCAGGTCCTGGCCTCGGAAACCTGGGTGGTGGTCATGGTCCTCAGCATCCTGGTGGGGTTAATCCTCCTGGGTATCCTGATGATCTTCGTTTACGGGCAAAAAACCCTGCGCCTCTACCGTACCCAGAACAACTTCATCAACAACTTCACCCACGAACTCAAGACCCCGGTCACCTCCCTGAAGCTTTTTCTGGAAACCTTCAGCAAGCATGAGCTTTCCCGGGAGGCCCAGCTCAAGTATATTCAGTACATGATCGCCGACGTCAGCCGCCTGACCGACACCATCAACCGCATCCTCAACTTGGCCAAGATCGAGAGCAGGAGCTATTCGGGGGAGTTCGTAGACCTGGAGTTGGTGCAGTTTATCCACCGTTTTTTGAAGAACAACGCCCACCTGTTCGAGAACTGCAGAATTAAAGTCAAAAACCCCTCCCGGGGTGCCTACCCAATGAGTCTTAACCCGCCTCTCATGGAAATGCTCTTGATGAATCTCCTGACCAACGCCATCAAATACAACGAAAGCGATCGGCCCATGGTTGAGATCGCTTTCGCCCGCCGGGGGCGCAAGCTGGAAATCCTTTTCAGCGACAACGGGATCGGATTTGACAAGAGCGAGATCAAAAAGATATTCAGAAAGTTCTACCAGATCGGCAACGTGGACAGCATGGCCGTCAAGGGCAGCGGGCTGGGCTTGCATCTGGTGCAGATCATCGCCCGCATCCACAAAGGCCGCATCACGGCCACCAGCAAGGGGCCCGGGCAGGGCTCCCTTTTTACCCTGAGCCTACCCCTCATGGGCCGCCAACGGAAGCTGAGATAATGCCATCCGATAACGGAAAAGTGATTCTGATCATCGAGGATGAGGCCCACATCGCCGAAGGGCTCAAGCTAAACCTCGAACTCCAGGGCTATGCCGCCACCATTGCCGTCGACGGTCCCGCCGGGCTGCAGCAGTGGAAGGCGCTGCGTCCCGATCTCATCGTCCTTGACATCATGCTGCCCGGCATCGACGGCCTCTCCGTCCTGCAGCGCATCCGCCTGGAGGATGAGCGCCTGCCCATCCTGGTCCTGTCAGCCAAGGCCGCCTCGGAAGACAAGGTAAAAGGCCTGGCTTTAGGGGTGGACGACTACCTCTCCAAGCCCTTCAACCTGGAGGAGTTTCTCCTGCGGGTGGAACGCCTCCTGACCCGCTCCCAATGGGGTCATGCCAGCGCCAGTGACGAGATCCTGTCCACCGGGGCCGGGCCCGATTCCTACCGCTTCGGCGAGAACCAGATCGACTTTGTCAAGGCCACGGCCCGATGCCAGCAGGGCCACCTCCACCTCACCGAGCAGGAGGTGCGTCTCCTCAAACTGTTCATCGCCTACCGCGGCAAACCCCTGACCCGTGAAAAACTCCTCGAGATTGGCTGGGGCTACACCCGCAAGACCTCCACCCGCACGGTGGATAACTTCATCGTGCGCCTGCGGCGTTATTTTGAACCAAACCCAAAGAAACCCATCTATTTCAAGAGTCTGCGGTCTATCGGGTATCTCTTTGACCACGAATAAAACCCAAGTTGAACACTCAATCGTTGATCGTTCAACCTAGGTAATAGGATACCGCGATGAAGCGCCCCAACCCGGAACTGCAACTGGCTAAGGCCTTTGTGCGCGATACCGCCTGCACCGTTTTCCTCACGGGCAAGGCCGGCACGGGCAAGACCACCTTTCTGCACAAGCTCAAGGGCCGGAGCGCCAAGCGCATGGTGGTCACGGCGCCCACGGGTATCGCGGCCATCAACGCCGGCGGGGTGACGCTGCATTCGTTTTTTCAGCTGCCCTTCGGCCCCCTGGTGCCTGGCGCTGAGCGGTCGGGGCGGCAGTTCAGCTTCAGCAAGCAGAAGAAGGACCTCATCCGGAGCCTGGATCTGTTGGTGATCGATGAGGTCAGCATGGTGCGGTCCGATCAACTGGACGGGGTGGATGATATCCTCCGGCGCCTGCGCCGCAACCAGCACCCTTTCGGCGGTGTCCAATTGTTGATGATAGGCGATCTGCACCAGCTCTCACCGGTGATCCGGGACGACGAGTGGCGGCTCTTGCAGCCCCACTATGACTCGCCCTATTTCTTCGCCAGCAGCGCCCTCGCCCGCACCGAACTGGTCCCCATCGAACTCAAGCAGATCTACCGCCAGTCGGACGAAAGCTTCATCCAACTGCTCAACCGGGTGCGCGACGGGCAGTTGGACGCCGATACCCTGGCACGCTTCAACACCCGCCTGTGTCCCGATGTGGCTTCGGGTGACTACGAGGGCTATATCACCCTGTGCACCCACAACCGCAGGGCCGATGCCATCAACGCCGCCAGGCTGGCGGCCCTGGGGGGCAAGTCGCGCTCTTTCGAGGCCGAGGTAGAGGGCGATTTTCCCCCCCACGCCTATCCCACCTTCGGCACCCTGGGACTCAAGGTGGGCGCCCAGGTGATGTTCGTGCGCAACGATCTTTCTGCCGAAAAACGCTATTTCAACGGCAAGCTCGGTGAGGTGGTGGGCTTCACGGGAGACTTTATCGAGGTCGACTGCCCGGAGGATGATGAGACCATCACGGTGGAGAAGAGCACCTGGGAGAACATCCAGTACAGCATCGACACCGAGACCGCCGCCATTTCCGAGACGGTCACGGGCACCTTCCGCCAATACCCCCTCAAGCTGGCCTGGGCCATCACCATCCACAAGAGCCAGGGCCTGACCTTCGACAAGGCCATCATCGACGCTCAGGCGGCCTTCGCCTACGGCCAGGTATACGTGGCCCTGAGCCGCTGCCGGAATATGGAGGGGCTGGTGCTGAGTACGCCCCTGTCGGCCGAGGCCGTCAAGCCGGATGAGCGGGTGCATCGATTCCTGGAAAGCTGCCGCCAGAAGGCACCCACCATGGCACAGCTCGAGGGCGCCGCCAGGGCCTATCAGGAGGGGCTGCTCCTCGAATGTTTCGACTTTCATGAGTTGGGGGGGCAACTGGGCCGTCTGACGGGCCTGATCTCCCGCAACGCCGGTCTGATTCAGATCTCAGGTGTCGACGCCGAGGCTGTGGCGACGTGTGCCCGGTCGGTACGGGCAGAGATCTGCAGCGTGGGCGACAAGTTCCGACGTCAGCTCCAGGGGATGTTCGGCGGCAGCCGGCTTCCCGGTGATGATGGTGCTGTGCTGGAGCGCCTCTCCAAGGCGTCGGTCTACTTCCGGGAAAAGTTCGCCTCCTTGCCGGCGCCCTTGCTGAAAAACCTCGTCATCGAGACCGATAACAAGGAGATTCGCCGCCAGTTGAAAAATACCCTCCAGCAATTGCGCGAGATCGTGGCCGTTAAGTCCGCGGCGGTCTCCGCCTGCCGGGAGGGGTTCTCGCCCGAGGATTACACCCGTGCCCTGGCCACCGCCGCCATGGCGGTTGACGAAGCGCCCCCTGCCCCCAAGGTGGCCACTTACAGTGAAGCGGATGTGGGCCACCCGGAAGTGTTCGAAGCCCTCAAGGCGTGGCGTACCCGGAAAGCGGCAGAGGAAAATGTACCCCCTTACCGTGTGCTGCACCAGAAGACATTGATTCAGATTGCCGTCCACCTGCCCGACAGCCTGACTGAACTCAAGCGCATAAAGGGTATCGGCGACCGCCTGGCCGAGCGGTACGGCGAGGCGCTGGTGGCTTTGGTAAGCGACTACCGCAAAAAGCGCGGCATTGAGACGGTTATCCTGCCCGATCCGCCACCCGTCGCCCCTGCCCCCAGGCCGAAAAAGCCGGCGGCGCAAAAGATCGACACGAAGCAGCTCACTCTGGACCTCTTTGAGCAGGGCCTCGATATCGACGGGATCGCCGCTGAACGCGGTCTGGCCACCTCCACCATTGAGGGGCACCTGGCCCACTGGGTGGCCGAGGGAAAACTGGAAGTTGGTCTAATCGTTGCAGACGATGCGCGTGCGGCCATCGAGAAGGGGGTCGCCGATTGGGATAAGGTATCGTACAAGGTGTTGAAAGATTCTCTAGATAAAGCGGTCAGCTACGGTGAGATCAAATTGGTCCTGGCCCACCTCAAGTTTAGCGAAGCCAGGCCCGAAAAGTAGCGTCTTTTGGTGCAAAAACGCCTCAAGCTGCCAACCGAAGGGGGGCTGTGCGGGTGATGAGGCCGATGAAGTTATCCACCAGGAGGGGGTTGAAGCAGGTGCCGGCGTCTTCACGCATGATTTTCAGGATCAGCGCCTGGGGCTTGGGATCCTGGTAAGGGCGCCGGCTGCGCATGGCGTCGAACATGTCGGCGATGGCGATCATCTGGCTGGCGATATTGGGCTCCCAGTCGCCGGCGATGGCCGGATAACCGCTGCCGTCGTAGCGAATGTGGTGTTCGAGGGCGCCTAGGACAGCCAGCTTGGGGATCTCGTCCAGGCCCAGAAGATATTGGGCCCCTTTGATGGTGTGGGTCTCGATGATCTTGCGCTCTTCGGGCGTGAGCTGACCGGGTTTATTGATGATCGAAGCGGGGATGAACTGCTTGCCCACGTCATGGAGCACCGAGGCGATACCGATTTCATAGAGCTGGCGGCCTTTGAAACCCAGGGCCTCGGCCTGGCCCATGGTGAGGATACATACGTTGACCACGTGGGTGAAGGTGTATTCGTCGGCGGACTTAATGTCTGCCAGAAGGCGCAGGGGGTTGATGCCCCGGGAGAATCCGCCGATGAATTTTTTGATCATCTCATCGATGCTGCGGATGTCGATCTTTTCATTTCGGCGGGTCTGATGGTAGAGGGCTTTGAGCTCCTCCAGTTTGACATCCCTCAGATTTGCCAGCCTGGCGATGGCTTCCACCATCTGCCCATCGGCTACCAGGACAGCCGCTTCGTCGCCGCCGGCCCCATCCACACCTGGGGCGCGTACTTCGACCTGACCGAGTTGGATCCCCCTGCGACTATGAACGGCTTTGCTCTTTTCCCCTGCGAGTTCATGCACGAAGGCGATCAGATCGTCCTTCTGCATGCCGGCACTGAAACTGATCCGGCTGATGCCGCTTTTTCTCAAGAGCCCAACGAGCTGGGCGATATGGCGCCCACTGTTTCCCAGGGCTTGATCATTGATCACCAGATCCTTGCCGATCACTAACAGGGTGAGCTCGGTCTGCTCCGTCAAAAGGGTCTCAAGGGCCTGGTAGGCCGCTTCCAGATAGCGGTGAACTTGGGGGTGTTCGGTAGCGTACAGGTGCGTATTGGAGATCGCCGCCGTAAGCAGGGCGGTGATGCGGTCGAAGGTGGCAATGAGTTTTTTTTGTGGCATGGGACTCCCCTCTTTATTCTACCGATGGCGGTTTCAACTTCTCTGGCTGCGGAGCAGCTCGAGGCAGATGCGTCGGATCTGGGCGTCTTTGGATTTAAGGCCGACGCTCACCAGGGGCCTGCTGCTCTGAGTGGGATACCCCGAAAGGGACTGGTAAACGGCCTGTTTCATGGCTCTTCGCAGGTGGGGATACAGGGGCCAGATACTGTGGACCACCTTGGCGAGAATGGGCAGGGCATAGGGGTCGCCGATCTTTCCCAGGGCCGCGATGATCTCTATGTTGCGCTGGACCGTGGTTTTGCGAAAATAGGCTCGCACAAGCCGCCCACATAAATCTGGAACCAGCTCCATGGTCTGGTGGTCGCCTGCGATCTTGATGGCCGCATCAACCTCCTCCCGCGAGCCCTTCAACCAGTCGCGCAGAAAAACCACGGCCCAGGGCTCTTTTAGGCTGACCAAGCCCGCAAGAACTTGGCGACGGACGGCCATCTCGGGATGATCCAGGAGGGGTTTGAGTTCCTTGGAGAGGTGGTTGGCCCCAGCAGCGTGCATCAGGCGCACGATGTTGCCGATCTCTTTGGGATTGGGGTTTTCAAGATGCTTGACCACGCCCTTCTGGACCTCGCCGGGGTGCAGTTTGAGCAGACGTACCAGGCCGCCGATGGGCTCGTCCAGGGGCGCTTTTACCAGGAGGGCCATGGCGTAAGGGATGACCACCGGACCAAGCATGCGGAAATAGCCTATGTTGGCCATGGGCTGGCGTTCCGAACAGCGCTGAAAGGCGGTGATGCTTTTCTCGAGCAAGGGTGTCACGTAAAAACGTTGGCGGCACTGGGCGGCGATCTGGGCCTTGGCGGGCCGACGATGCTGTTTCTCGTGGCGTTCAAAGGCGAAGTAGATCTTTTCAATCAGGTCGAACTCGCCTTGATTGAGCAGGGGGGGGACCAGGCGCATCAGCTTGGTGGCATAGTCACTGTAAGTGTCGGTGTTGAGGGTGGAGTTCATGAAGGCCAGCAGTACCCGCGCGATTTGATGGTTGAGGTGGGGCTCCTCCATGGTCTCCAGGTGCTCGGCCAGGGGGAAGTCGCCGGTGCCGACCGCCTCATCCTCACTCATCCCATCCGAGAGACCCTTGAGGACCTTGTCGTATTCATCAATGACGAAGGTCTCGTAGTCTTCCCGGTTGAAGAGCGCTTTAAGAGCGGCGTCTTCGGAAACCGCTGCCTTTTTAACAGGGTCGCCGTTTGCTTGCAGGGGGCTCAGCGCCGAGAGGATATCGCCGTCGATGGTGGTGACGATTTTCTGGACCAGGTTGATCAGCGAGGGCGAGATCTCTTCGCCTTTATCGTTGGCCTGGCGGATCATATCCACGACAAGATCTTCCGAAAGTCCTCCCAGGAATTGTTCCGCCCATTGGGGGGTGTCCGGGCCGGAACAATATTGGAAAGCCGCTTCTAAGAACTGATGCTGCAGCTGGGGCTTGAGCTCGTGGATCAAACGGTTGAGATTGTCGAGGACCTCGGCGTTCTCGGCCTGATTTTCGGATCTCTCTGATACCTGGCCCATGTGGGCGGTGATGATGTGCTCATAGCTCTGACTCACCGTGTCTGCATCGGGCTGCTGATGGTTGAGCAGGCGTGCCAGGGCCTCCGGGGGAATGCCATCGGTGGATCGGAGCAGGGCGGCGGCGTCAGGCTGGCCGTCCAAGCCGCAGAGTAGCTGGCTGGTGAAATCATGCCAGATGTCGCCCCCACCGTTTCCGTTTGTTTCATCCGGCCCTTTGATACCGCCGCCGGGGCGGGTAATGCGCGCTTCGCGGGTTAACTTGAACTGGCTATAGTCCACACGCTCCACATGGATATGGTCGCATCGATCTGCCAAGCCCCCCAAAGGGGGGCCGTCTCCCAAAGGGGGGCCGTCCTCTGGCAACTGGGCAAGATTTTTAAGAAAAAAGGTCAGTTCGGCTTTGGTCACACCGGCCGTTATCTGCAGCATCGCCACGGCGTGTTGCTTAAGCGCCGTTGCCAGTTCGGCAATGGCGGGGTTGTCGGCGTCGAGAATATCCTGACCGACCATCAGGCGCACATCGGCTACCCCGATGGACACCCTTGCAACCGATTTCAGCAAGTGGTTGAGAACGCGCTGGGCCTTGTCGAGACTGCGCTGGACCTGGTGGTGGGTGGCGGGGTAGATGGCCAGGTTCTTACGCGCGATGTTCAGCTCCGTCAGAGCGGCACCGTATTTTTGCAGATCCGATGTCTGATGTTCAAGCGCGACCTGGGGGGAAGACGCCTCATCGGAATGGGCTGGTGGGGTCTTTGCGGCGAAGGCCTGTGGGGCTACCATGGCATAAAAGCCCTTTATTATAAATAATCATTGGAAGCGGCCCCGAAGCGGCCGAACGTTATAAGGTGTTATCGGCCGGCAGGTAGGAGAGGTAAAGGCGAAGGGGGCAGTTCAATTAAACTCCGGGTGGCGGCTGCCGGTCCCGTGGGTGAAAATATGAGCGCCGTTGACTAGAACCAGCTTAGCAAACGGGTCAAACGCTCCCCATTGAGGGTTGCCGTCGTCTTGCCACCCAACACGATAGATACCGGACGCGCTTCCTGAATCAGGCGGCGCAACTCGGTGGTAGCCACCCGCAGGCGATCGTAGGTCGCCCTGTCCTGCGGGCGCCACCTGCGGTGTGGCCGGGGTGCTTTTACGGGTTGGCCTGGTGTCATTCGAATTTGGTTTCCGCGCGTAATTACCAGACCCTCGTGGAACACTATGATGCGGAAGCCCGCAGTGTTCGTATGGGGCAGGCGCCAGATGAGGGTGGCATTTCCCAGGAGTGTCAGCCAGCGGCTGCGGCGCAGCAGGGCCCCGGCGTTGCAGACAGCATGTTCGAGGTGCCGGCAGACGCGCTCCGGGGTCCAGAGGGGGGCGGGTTCGGGGATTTCCTCAATGGCGGCAGCTTCGGTGCTCTCATTTGCGTCGTGGCCCGGCGCGACCCACAATTGGCGGCCGATGGCCAGGAGGGCGCGGCCGGGGGTTGTGCGCTTTAGGACGCTTTGGTGCGCGTGACGAAAAAGCTGCAGGCCTGCTGCGAGGCAGGTCTTATCCAGGGGCTCCTCCCGGGTATGGTCTAAAGCACGCCGCAACCGGGTTTGATTGGCGTCCTCATCCCCAACCGCGAGGGCTTGCACCAGGGCAGCCAGGAGGGTGAAGGGCGCGCCTATGGATACGGGTCCCAGGGGGTGGTGGGCACTGCTCTGGGGTGCCTGGCTGGCCAGATCCCGAGACCAGAAACCCAATCCCATGGCCTGGGGGGCCAGGGCGATGTTGTAAGGCGGCGCCAGCCGTTTAATGACATCCTGCTCGAGGAGGGCGGCCTCCAATGCCGTGGGTACCGGTGTGCTTTTTAGGGCAGCGGCACGGGAGAGCATCTCCAGAATGTGCTCGGGGTGCCGCCGACGTGGCTGGAAATAGGTGCGCACGCGCTGGTTGAGATTCTTGGCCTTGCCCACATAGAGGGGTTTTTCATTGCTGCTCAGGAAGCGGTAGATGCCCGGGTTGTCTGGCAGATCACGGATCATCTCCATGGGAACCTGGAACTGGCGGGCTCCTGGGCGCGGCACGGGTGTCGCTTGGATCCAAGCCTTAAGCTCGATGAGGGTATTTATACCGTGCTGTGCGGCGAGTTGTTCTGCCAGGCCGGTCCAGATCACACTGGTGGCCGTCAGGTGGTGGCGGCAGCGTCGCAGGGGGTTTGTGTCGTGGCCAAAGTAGCCGGCCACGGCGCGCAACCCCTTGCGTGGCAAGCCGGGCAGCAGGCGACGGGCTATTTCATGGGTGCAGATGAGGTCGAGGACCACCGCGGGAGCGGTCTGGGCCAGATGCTGCAAATTTGCCAGATGGGGGGCTTCAAAGCGGGCATAGTGCACTACTACGGGGCAGACGGAGAGGGCGTCGCCGCTGTCCCCGGTCAACACAGTGGCTTTTTCCAGCTTGCTGGCCACAGCGACCGCCTCCGCGGCAACCGCCAGGCGGCTCCAGATCTCATCATGGGGGCGCGCGGCTTGCATCTTCTCCGCCGAAAGACCGGTCAGGCGCCCGAGGCGCAGGGGAATTTCGACAATCGGCATTTGAGCCAGATGGGTTTGAATGCCTGCATCCGGAGCTGGAACTGGATGTGGCTGCCAGCCCACCTCCAAAAGCGTGCCGCCTGATGAGGCCGCCCCACTGGCCTGGATATCGAGGAGCAATACGGGAAGATCTGCCAGGGCCATAGAGGCCTCCTTGGTGTCTATTCGATTTATAATTACGCTTAACCTATTGCTGTGACAGATACGGTCAATAGGACCCATTTTTTTAAGATCTGAATTGAAAGGCGCCTTGCGCGCGATGTTATTCTTTTGCGGGTTTCCCATCCATTTGGAATCATGTATAAAATTATGACCACAATCCACATTCCAACAAGAGGAGGAGACAGATGAAGACTCAAGATATTGGCTATTGGACCCTGGGGCGATATCGCCTGCACCAGCAGGTCGACGGCTTGAGCGCCCTGGGCGTGGTGGCCAAAACCGAGGAGGAGCGCATCAACTGGGCCGAAAGTCTCCTGGGGATTCCCGATGTCTGGACGCAGACCATGGGCAGCGGGGTCAAGGTGGCCGTGCTCGATACGGGGGTGGATACCGATCACCCGGATTTGAAGAGTGCCATTGTGGCCAGCCACGACTTTACCGGCGACGGCATCGAAGATAGCAACGGCCACGGCACCCACTGTGCGGGCATCATCGGGGCGCGCATGAACGATGTGGGCTTTGTGGGGGTGGCACCTAAATGCGACCTGCTGATTGGCAAGGTGCTCAATAATGCCGGCCAGGGGAATTTTGATTGGATCACCGCTGGCGTCAAGTGGGCCGTGGACGCCGGCGCCGACATCATCTCCATGTCTTTGGGGGGGCCCATATCGACCCAGGGACTCTACCAAGCCCTCCATCGCGCCTTGGCCGAGGGGGTAACCATCCTGTGCGCCGCGGGCAACGAAGGCTCCATGGCCTTAAACAATATCGGCTATCCGGGGCGCTACGGGGGCGTTATCACCGTGGCCTCCCACGACATGAACGGCAATCGATCGGGATTCTCCTCCCGGGGGGGTGAGATCGATGTGATGGCGCCGGGTACCAATATCTGGTCCACATATCGCGATGGTGGCTACGCGGAGCTCAGCGGCACCTCCATGGCGACGCCTTTTGTGGCAGGTCTGGGCGCCCTGATCCTATCCAAGCACCACCAGGTTCCCACCAGCACCACACCGGTTGAGAACTGTGAGGATATGCGCGCCCATCTCCTACGCATGGCGGCCCATCCGGGTTACCACGACAATAATACTGGGTATGGTCCCTTGCAGCCATTTCGCTATTTCGGTGAAAAATCTTATGATTGATACCTGCTGTCATTAAGATTCTCGACAGCAGGGCGCATCTGTCATTGACAAAGTTCTTTTTTCTCTGAGGTCCGCATTGATGCTATTGGCTAAGCTTATGGCTGATGACGGCTTGAAAAGACTAGCCTGAGGAAGGGAGCCATGCGATTGCTGGTGACTGGGTTGAGCGGTTATCTGGGTTATGCCCTGGGGAAAATCCTCTCGAACGCCTGCGAGGTGGTCGCGACCTTCCACGAGAAGCGGCCCGAGGCTTTCGGCGGCAGGCTGGTGCGGGTGGACCTGGCTGACCAGGAGGCGGTGGCGGGTGCCCTATCCGTAGCACACCCCCAGGCCGTGATCCACATGGCCGCTATTTCCCAGCCTAACTTATGCGAAACAGATTTGAAGCGAACAGCGGCGGTCAATGTGGACGCCTCCGCTAGCATCGCCCGATGGTGCGCCAGCCATCACTGCTCCCTGGTGTTCACTTCAACTGATTTGATTTTCGATGGGACCGCTGCGCCCTATGGGGAAACGGATGCCCCCAATCCTTTGAACGCCTATGCCCGCCAGAAGGTCGCTGCCGAAGGGGCTATTTTGGCGCGTCATCCCCGGGCGGTGATCTGCCGAATGCCCCTGATGTTCGGCTATGGCGGTCCCGATGGCAAAAAGTTCACCCACGAGATGGTGAACACCATCGCTCTCAGGCGGCCGGTGCGCCTGTTCACTGATGAGTTCCGCACCCCCCTGTCAACGGTGTGTGCCGCCACAGCCCTGCTGAGAGCCCTCGACTGGCCGGGGGGGATCTATCACCTGGGCGGTCCCGAGCGGGTCTCGCGCTTTGAACTGGGGCGGCGTATCGCCGCTCACTTGGGTGTCGGCACAGCCCATCTGCAACCCCTCACCCAGGACGCTATGCCCATGGTCGCTCCAAGGGCTGCCGATGTCAGCCTGGACAACCGCAAGGCGCGAGCGGTTGGTTTTGCCCCGGCTGGCTTGGACGAGGCCATCGGTAGGATGCTGATGGCCTATGGTCTGAAAAAAGAATAGAGGGAAGGTGTCAGAAGATCGATTTGCCATCGTCGGCGGGTGCCTTTTTGCCGCTCCCTTCTATGCTCATGAGCTGCTTTAGGTTTTCGGTGTAGTAGATGGTGATCTGATGGCGGGGGCGATCATACTGGTCTTGGCTTGCAGTGAAGAGCAGCCGGTCCTGGCCCAGGGTCCACACCAGGGTGCGACCGCCCTGCCAGTCGATCTCCTCCGGGGGGCCGTATTTCTCCTTGAGGGGCCCTTCGAGACTTTCCCCTTTCTCACCGGCAAAAGCATTTAGAAGCACCGGTAGACCGGTGGGGTTGGCAAAGAGCAGGACCACCTTTTCAAAGGGCAGGATTTTGGGGTTGATGTAGCGATAGGTGATCTGGGTGACGGCATGCTCCACCCGCTCCAGGGGGGGATAGTTCAGCCTTTGGTTAAGTTCCGCCAGATCTGGAAAATTGTCTGTCAGGAATCCGGGTGCGTGGGGTTCCAGATTGATGGTCGTGCGCCGGGCGATGGCTTCGGAGCCCAGACGGGCTTTCAGCCGGTCGCGCAGATCGGCGTTGACCGGGGTGTTGGCCCCCAGCTCGAGGAAGGTGAATCCGCTAGCCTTGTCACCTGCGGGCCCGTCATAGGTTGGCTCCTGGCCGTCGCAGCCGCTCAATACCATTAGCACGAGAACGGCTATGGCAAGTTGCCTTTTCAACCAGGAAGATGAGGCGGTATGTGTGAAGATAGCCCCTCCTGAACGCATGGGTTTGTATGGGTGTTGTTCCTGAATCTTTATGCCTTAGGTTTTACACTTTCTAAATAGCCTGTTTTTCCCCTTATTTTCAAGTCTTCAGAGCGCTTGTCACTGACGGGGGAGTGCTCAGCCAACCAGGTTTGAGCCCCACACCGGCGTGGGGCTCAAGGGTCGGTGCTCGGCTTGCTATTGTGTGGACGTAATCCATAAATGTTATTAGGAATTCGTCGGTTTACACGGACGGTTGTGTGTGCCATAGTGACACCGAATTAAAGGGTGCGCCTCCACCAGCGGATCCATACAACGTATTCTAATATATGCATCGAAGTGGCCATGCTCAAAGAAATCTCTATCCGCAATTTTGCCATCATCGAGGACCTGCGCATCACCTTTGAGGCCGGCCTCACCATTCTCAGCGGTGAAACCGGCGCGGGCAAGTCGATCATCATCAATGCCGTCAACCTGCTGCTGGGTTCGCGCGCCTCGGCCAGTCTGATCCGCACCGGGGAGGAGAACGCCGAGCTGGAAGCCCTTTTCGAGGTCTCTCCGGATTCCCAGAGCGCCGCCATCTTGAAGGAGCAGGGGGACGACCCCGTCGAAGGGCTCCTGGTGCGGCGTGTAATCTCACGCAGCAACCGCCATCGCATCTATCTCAATGGCCGCCTGGCCACCATGCAGGTCCTCAAACAGGCCACTGAGAATCTGGCCAGCATCTCGGGCCAGCACGCCCACCAGCACCTGCTCAAGGAGGAGCTGCATCTGACCTTGCTGGACCAGTTCGGCGGCCTGATCCCCCTGCGGGAAAAGGTCGGTACGGCCTATGAGGCATTAGTGCCTCTGCTGACCCGGCGACGGAAGCTCCTCGATCGTCGCGCCCAGCGCCAGGAACGCATGGAGCTGCTGCAGTTTCAGCAGGAGGAGATCCTTGCCGCCGCCATCGAGCCCGGGGAGGACGAGGAATTGGAGGCGGAGCGCACCCGCCTGCGCAGCGCCGAGCAGCTTTTTCATGTGGTTTCGGGAAGTATCGAGGGGCTCTACAGCAGTCCCGGAGCTGCCATCGAACGGATCGGCGAGGTGCGTAAGCAGATCGAGGCGGCCACGCGCCTGGATGCGGCCCTGATGCCCGTTATGGAGGACCTTGGAGAGGCCGCTTTTAAATTGGAAGATATCTGTGACCGCTTGCGCGATTATGGCAAAACTCTGGAGCTGGAGGGCGGGCGCCTCGTCGAGGTGGAGGAACGCTTGGATCTGCTTAACAGGCTCAAGCGCAAATATGGCGGCAGTCTCGCCGAGATCGACACCCATCTACAAGAGATTTCGGCCGAACTCGAAGCGACAGAGAATATCGACGCCCATTTGAAAACCCTGGAGGCGGAGATCGCCAAGGGGCGTGATGCCCTTGTCACTTTGAGCCTGAACCTGTCCCGAAAACGGCACAAACAGGCGGTGGGCTTAGCCCGGCAGATCGAAACCGAGCTGCACGCCCTCAAAATGTTGCCCACCCAGTTCCAGGTGGCGGTGACCCAACAGCCGGCCGAGGCCGGTGATGAACCCGCCCTGGTCCATGAGGGCCTGACCCTGTCGGAAAAGGGCTTGGACCGGGCCCAATTTTTAATGGCCCCCAATGTGGGCGAAGCGATCCGGCCCCTGGCCAGCATCGCCTCGGGCGGCGAGCTCTCCAGGGTGGTTTTGGCCCTCAAAGCGATTTTGGCCAAGACCGATGCGGTTCACACCATTGTCTTTGACGAGGTGGACGCCGGCATCGGCGGGGATGTGGCCGAGATCGTGGGTGGCAAGCTGGGGCAACTGGCCCGCCATCATCAGATCATCTGCATCACCCACCTGCCCCAGATCGCCAAGTTCGGGCAGTTCCATTTCAAGATCGTCAAGCAGGTGGACAAGGGGCGCACGACCACTACCATCCAAGCTCTGGACGCGGAGGAGCGTATCTCTGAGCTGGCTCGCATGCTTGGCGGCGTGGAGATTACGGATACCACCCTGGCGCATGCCCGTGAGATGCTGACTTCTTGACCATTGACGGTCCACGATGGGTTTCATTTCAATCGCCTTGACAGGGCAGCGCCATTCAGACTAAATACCTTCGTTTGAGCCAAGCGATTGTGCCAGCGGATATGCCAAAAGCCCTAACCAAGCTACGGCCTGTTCCGATGTGGCCGCTACCCTGTGTGTATCCTTTGTCAGAGGTAAGTCAAATGCCCATCTTTGAATTTAAATGTATGCAGTGTGAAGCGTTTATCGAGAAGCTCGTCATGAATGATGAGGACATGGTCGAGCTGCGCTGTCCCAAATGCGAATCCGGCGATCTGGAGCGTGTCCTGAGCACCACCAATTTTGCCATTCCCCCCGGCGGTGCCAGCTCCCCCGGTGCATCCACTGAGACGCGCACCTGTTCCAGCGGCAGTTGCACCACCTACAACATCCCGGGGCCTGAGTAAGGGGTGTTGGGGAAATAGCGGGTCAACGGTTTACAGCCAACACCCTCGAGGGGTGCCAGGGTTCACGGTGCCGTCCATGCAGCAGCGTATTCATTCCCAAGAGAAAGAGCAGTTCGTCAAACTGTTCAAGCAGGACCATGTCGATCGCTTTGAAGTGCGTATCCTTGTCCTGGAGGTGTTTTTGCAGACCGAGCAGCACCTTACGGCCGCCGAGCTTCATGCGGCGGTCAAAGCGGCCGGGCATACTCTGGATGAAGACCTTGTGGGCGATACCCTGGAGCTGATGTGTCGCTATGGTTTTGCCCAGAAGAGCCGTTTCGACAACGGCGAGGCGCGTTACGAGCACCTTCATCTGGGTCAGCACCACGATCATATGGTCTGCACCAAGTGCCGGCGCATCATCGAGTTCCGCGACGACCAGCTCGAGCGCTTCCAGATGCAGGTGGCAGCCGGCCATGGATTTCATCTGCTCCAGCACCGCATGGAGCTCTACGGGATTTGCGACCAATGCCTCAAACAGCGCAACCAGGAGATTCCGCTGGCATCGGCCAAGGCCGGCGAGTCTTTGTGCATCAAGGGTTTCAGAGGGGGGGCCAAGGCCCGCATGCGGCTGTTGACCATGGGGCTGCGGGTGGGGGATCGGGTCGATGTGATCACCAACCTGAACGAGGGGCAGGTCGTGGTCGCCCTCGATTATAAACGGCTTGTTTTGGGCCGCGGTTTGGCCAGTAAAGTTCTGGTGGAACCCATGGCCGCTCAATAAAAGCACCTGATCGGCCGATCTATACCAAAGGTGGGTATTCGGAACTGCAAAGATCATCAAAGAAGTTGGAGTTTGCCGTGAAGAAACGATCCCTATTTGGCAAAAGGGCATTGAGCTCAAAAATAATTGGGACGCTGATTCTGATCATTGTGCTGACGACCGTTGGCATTGACGCGGCCGTGGCTGAACGCCTGGCCATCAAGAACGATATTGCCAACATCCGCTCTGGTCCCAGCACCGATGCGAGCATCCTCTGGAAAGTGGAAAAATATTATCCCGTCACCATCATCGATAAGCAGGGCGACTGGTATCTGTTCAAGGATTTCGAAGGAGATGAGGGCTGGATTCATCGCAGCCTCGTTGCCCCCATGGATACCGTTGTTGTGAAGCGCGACAATTGTAATATCCGCTCCGGTCCCGGCACTGATCACGAGATTCTATTCACCGCCGAGCGGGGCATCCCCTTCAAGGTCCTTCAGCGCCAGGGTGTCTGGCTGCAAATTCAACATGCCGACGGGGACACCGGCTGGATCCACAAAAACCTGATTTGGTAACGACATGAATCCGTTTAAAGCGAAAGACAGCACACATAATTGGGTGGTCGGCGTGGGCTCAGCCATCGTCGATATCCTCACCCACGAAGATGATGATTTCCTGGCCCGCACCGGGGCCCTCAAGGGCGGCATGACCCTCGTGGATAAAGCCTTTATCGACGACACCTTGGCCACCTCCGGCAATCGGCCCACCTATGTATCGGGCGGCTCCGCCTGCAACACCATTGTAGGGATCGGCCGATTGGGTGGAAAAGCGCGTTTTGTGGGTAAATGCGGCAATGGGCACCTGGGAAAACTGTTTCGCCGGGATCTTGAGAAGCACAATGTACAGCCCCAACTGGTGGCCTCGGATGAACCCACCGGCCGCTGTCTTTCAATCATAACCCCCGATACCCAGCGTTCCATGTTTACCTACCTGGGTGCATCCGCCCAGACCCTGCCCGAGGAGATCAAGACCACCCATTTCGATGGGGCGGCCGTTGCCCATGTGGAGGGGTATCTGCTACACAATCCCGACCTTCTCGAGGCGGCCCTTGCAGCGGCCAAACGCGCCGGGGCCCTGGTGTCCCTTGATCTGGCAAGTTACAATGTGGTCGCCGAGGCGCGCGAGACGATCACTCGCCTGGTGGAAAAATATGTGGATATCCTGATCGCCAACGAGGATGAGGCCGAGGCCTTTACCGGCGAGGGCGATGAGGGCAAAGCCCTGGCTGCCCTCGGTGAAAAAGCGCCCCTGGCAGTGCTCAAGGTGGGGGCCCGAGGGAGTTTTTTAATCCATGAGCGCCAAGTGACAGCGGTGGCCCCCCGGGTGGGTGCTACCCCTGTGGATACGACCGGCGCCGGGGATTTGTGGGCGGCCGGTTTTCTGTTTGGATTGGTCAATGGGCACCCGCTGCAGAAATGTGGTCAACTCGGATCGGTGTGCGGGTATGAGGTGTGCCAGGTCGTGGGAGCCAATATTCCCGATGAGGGGTGGGCCCGGGTTAAAAAATCTCTGGAGGAAGGATGAACAGCAAGGTGAAAAAAAGCCGCAAAGAACTATTGCATGAACCCGACGAATTCCTGGTGCTTTCCGCCCGGCTGCTGAAGCTCCTGCGGACCTATCAGCAGCAGGCGCTCTTTGTCGCCCTGGGGATTTTTCTGATCCTCGCCACGGTGGCCGTGGTGCGTTTCGTATCGAACAGTAACGAGGATAAGGCCTCCCGGATGTGGGCGCAAGTCAAAGCCTCCTACCAATCGATTCTCCAGGAAAAAGATGCCGAACAGGCGTTGGCGGCGGTGGAAGCGCCCTATGCCGAATTATTCGACAAGTACGGCAGCAAACAGACCGGTAAGCTTGCGCACCTGAGTTATGGGCAGATTTGTCTGACTGCCGGCAAGGCGGATGCGGCCCTGCCCCACTTCGAAGCGGCTTTGAAAGCCTTTGGTGACGATCCCGCCTGGCGCGAACTGGCCCTCGTAGGTCTGGCCCATGCCCTGGCGCAGACCGGCAAGCATGCAGAGGCGGCCGCCCGCTTCGAGGAGATCGTCGCCGGGAATGGGAGTGTTCTCAAGGCGGAAGCCCTTTATCAACTCGGCTGGCTCTATGGCCAGGCGGGAGATAGTCAGAAGAGCGAGTCTGCCCATCAGCGTCTGGTGGCGGAGTATCCCAATACCAGTTATGCTCAGATCGTTCGCGAAAAACCGGTTAGTTAGTGCCTAGCAAGGCCTTCACAAACCCATCGTCTTGTTTCACAAGCGGCCGAGATCACTCGGCCGCTTTGGTATCAAGTTGATATTTCTTGATTTTTTGATTTAACCCGCTTTTTCCAATCCCCAACATCTCCGCTGCTCGGGTCTGCACATTATCGGCCCGCTTCATGGCCCGCATGATCATCTCCTTTTCCACTTGAGCCAAGGTATCATAGAGCTTTGCATCCGGCGGTATGCTGCTCAAACTGAGGCTGTCGTTGACGTTGTCCTTGAAATCCTGGGGTAGGTCGCCCAGACGGATGATGGTATCCGCACACATCACCATGGCGCGTTCGATCACGTTTTCCAACTCACGCACGTTACCCGGCCAGTCATAGTCATGAAAGAGGCGCTCCACCTCCTGGTCTATGCCGATGATGGGCGCAGAGGCGGCGTTACGCTCCGGGTGGTATTTTTCGATGAAGTGTTCCACCAGCAGGCGGATATCCTCGCGCCGTTCCTGCAACAGCGGCAGAACGAGGTGAACCACGTTGAGGCGGAAGTAGAGGTCCTCTCGAAAACGACCTTCCATGACTTCTGTTTTCAGGGACTTGTTGGTTGCCACAATGAGGCGGATGTCCACTTGGAGGGTGCGTGTGCCGCCCACCCGTTCGAAAGTCTTTTCCTGCAGAACCCGCAATAGCTTTACTTGCAATCCCTGGGAGAGTTCACCGATCTCATCCAGAAAGAGGGTGCCGCCGTCTGCCAGCTCAAAACGCCCCTTTTTAGTGGCCGCCGCACCGGTAAAGGCACCTTTCTCGTGACCGAAGAGTTCACTCTCCAGGAGAGACTCCGCCAGAGCGGCGCAGTTGACGGGGATGAAGGGACGCTCCCGGCGGGGGCTGTTGTAGTGGATCGATTTGGCCACCAGCTCCTTGCCTGTGCCGCTGCCCCCTTCGATGAGAACGGTGGCCGTCGCCTGGGACACCTTGCGGATGATGTCGAACACCTCTGCCATGCGCTGGCTCTTGCCGATGATGTTGCCGAAGCTGTACTGATTGGTGATGGCGGTGCGCAGCTGCCGGTTTTCCTTGATGACGCGATACATTTCGAGGGCTTTATTGGTGTAAAGCACAAGGCGTTGATTGTCGAAGGGCTTGAGAATATAGGTGTAGGCACCTTTCTGCATGGCCTCCACGGCCTTTTCAACGGTGCCGTGGGCCGTCATCATCACCACGGGCAGCTCGGGATTGCGCGTTTTAATACTTTCAAGCAGCTCGATTCCATCCATCTGGGGCATCTTCATGTCCGTTAGAACCAGGTCCACGTCAGATTCCGCCAGCTTTTCCAAAGCTTCGGCCCCACTGTTGGCCGTCAGGGTTTCGAAGCCCTCCTCCTCCAGAACGGCGCTGAGGATCAGAGGGTAATTTTTTTCGTCGTCAACGATCAGAATGGTGTCCATGCTCAACGCCTCTGCTGCCGGGGGAGCTTGATGGAAACGCGAGTGCCCGCGTCTGCTTTATTGTCGATGCGCACGAGACCCTGATGGGTCTCGATGATATTTTTAACGATGCCCAGCCCCAGGCCGGTGCCTTGCTCTTTGGTGGTGAAAAACGGGTCCCAGATATTTTCAAGGACACTTGCGGGGATGCCCGTGCCTTCATCCTCGAAAAAGATCCACAGATCATCTTCGCTCGGTTCGATGATGACGGTAATCTCGCCACCGTCGGGCATGGCCTGCATGGCGTTGATGAGGATGTTGAGAAATGCCTGGTAGAGCATCTCCGAGTCGGCCATGATCAGGGGCAGGTGGTTGCTATAGCGGGTTTTTATTATATATCCGTTCTGGGCAATCTGAGAGGAGAGATAACCGATATTTTTTTCGATCACTTCCTGGACCTGAATAGGGCCAAGATCCGGGGTGCGTGGGCGTGCAAAATTCAGGAAGTCGGTGATGATGTGGTTGAGACGCCCCGATTCTTCCACGACAACGTCGGCAATGGCATTGAGGGTGGTATCGCCGATCTTTTTTTTGAGCAACTCCGCCGAGCTGCTGATGATGCCAAGAGGGTTGCGGATTTCGTGGGAGATACCTGCCACCATCTCTCCCAAGGTGGACAGATGCTTTGCCTTGCTGAGCTGATCCTTGAGGCGCAGCTGTTCTAAAGCTCTTTTATGGATGATGCTTTCACCCCGTTTGACCACGAAGGTCAGCGTCAGGAACAGAATGAACATGACAACGGTGATGGTGGCCACCGTCAATACCTGGAATTTGAAGATCGCTTTGTAATCGCCCGACATGTTTTGGACGATTTCGATGACACCCAGCACAGGCCCAGAAATTCGCGAGAGAGGTTTCTCAGCCCTTAAGGGAGCGAAGGTGATGATTTTTATTTCCTTGGGGAAGCCGAGCAGGATTTCCCAGAAACTGCCCACTTGCACCAGTTTCGAGCTGACTTCACCCTTGGCCGCCTTGTTGTAGCTGGCCCCACCGAGATTATGCATGCCAATAATCTCTTTTGAAAAACTATAGGCGATCTGGTCCGTCATGCCGTAGATGTTGACCATCTCTACTTTGAAGCTGTGCAGGGTGCTGCGAACGACATTGTCCATACGTTCGAATTGTTCGTTGTTGCTCAGTTCGATTTTTCCATATTTAAGCCCGACGGGCAGGATAAACTGTAGAAACACCTGGTGGTTGAGATTTTCGATCAGCAAGAGCGCGTAGTCCACACTTTTTTCATACTGAAGTTTACGCACCCAGTGGGTATTGAGGGCCGAGAGGATAAGGGTCCCCAGAAAAATGACCACCAGACTGGTGTAGGTGAAATACTTCACCAGCCGGAAGGGTTTGGCTTTTTCGGTTACGGGTCTTGGCTTCATCAATATTGGATAAGCTGTCGGATCTTAAGAAAAAAGGTTAAAGAACAAGGCAATGCATGCCGATACCAGTCTCAACCTGCTAAGGACAGGGTGTCACCGAGAGGAGACATACGAGATTTGACCGGGCTATTCAATTTGCCCTGATCCAGTGGGAACGATAGTAGGCAAAGGTCCTACCAAAGTCAAGCTAATGCTTTATAATCATTGACACATTTAGTCTGTTTGGCCTCCAAGAAAAAAAACTTCAGGAACCGTCCGAAAAAGCCGATGGTTATAAGTAATGGCGTATAATTAACTATAAATTATGTATAAATATGTGCAATTAACCTTGACAAATATCTTAAATAAAAAGATGTATAAAGATCATGGCTTTGTATCGATATGATCGGCAGAAATCCATGAATTCCTCAACCCACCCTGCGGGCTATAATTCAATGGCTGAGAACAATCTGAAACGCATCCGTGAGTCCATGTTGATGAGTAAATCTGAGCTTGCTCGCGAAGCGAATGTGTCGCCCATTACGATTTCACGCATCGAGCAGGGCAAACCATGCCGCATGGAAACCAAACGGAAGCTTTTATTGGCACTGGGCCTAGACCTTTCGGAAAGTCAAAACGTGTTTGGCGAATAGGTTGCATATGCTTTTTGGGAAGAAAGATCATCTCGTCGGATTGGATATTGGATCCCGATCGATCAAGGTCGCTGAAGTCGCGGACAAAAAACGCGGTAAGACTTTGGAACGATTCGGCATGGTCGACATCGCCCCAGGCTTGATTGAGGATGGCGTCATCAAGGACCCTGAAACAGTGGCAGAGACGTTACGGCAGTTGTTTAAAACATACAACGTCAAAGAGCGCAATGTCGCCATCTCCATTGGCGGCTACTCGGTCATTGTCAAGAAGATCAACGTCCAAAGCATGGAAGAGGATCAACTCCAGGAGACGATTCATTTTGAAGCCGAGCAGTACATCCCCTTCGATATCAATGATGTCAACCTGGATTTTCAGATCCTGGGGGAGAATGAGCATAATCCCAACCAGATGAACGTGCTTTTAGTGGCCGCCAAAAAGGAGATGATCAACGACTACGTCAGCCTTACTCAAATGGCGGGCTTGAATCCCTGCATCATCGACGTGGATGCCTTTGCCCTCCAAAATATATTTGAACAGAGCTACGATTTGGGCGCCGATAATATCGCCCTCATCGACATTGGCGCCAGTAAAACTTCTTTGAATATCCTTAAAGGTGCTAGCTCGGTTTTCATGCGAGATGTGTCCCTGGGTTGTGGTCAGATCAATCAGAAGATCGCCTCCATTGTCGACTGTACTATCGAGGAAGCGGAGCTGATCAAGTTCGGCGATCGGACCGACAAGATATCGCCGGAAGAATTATCTGAAATCGCCTCCTCCATTGTGGCCGACTGGTGCACAGAGATCCGGCGAGCCCTGGACTTTTTTTATTCTACTTACCCGGATGACCAGATTAAACAGATCGTCATCAGCGGTGGCGGCGGAAACATCAAGGAGTTTCGCCAACTGCTGGCGGTGGAGACCTCTGCCGAGGTTACCACGATCAACCCTTTTGAAAAGGTTCTCATCGATGACAATCGGTTCGACAGGGATTATTTGGAGCGAATTGCCCCCCAGGCCTCCATCTGCATGGGGCTCTCAACCAGAAGAGTAGATGACAAATGATACGGATAAATCTTCTCCCGTTCCGGGCCGCCCGAAAGAAAGAAAACATACGGCGCCAGGTCTCCGTCTTTTTTCTCTCTTTGGCGCTGGTGACCATCCTCGCCGTGGTTGTCCATGTGAGCTTCAACCGGAAAATTACCGGTTTGAATCACCAGATCGAAACCACAAAGGCCCAGGTGGCCAAATACAATAAGATCAATGAAGAAATCGCCGAGATCAAGAAAAAGCTGGCTGTATTAGATAAGAAGATCGAAGTGATCCAAACCCTCGATATGAATCGCAAGGCGCCCGTCCGGCTGATGGATTCCATGACCCAACTGCTGGTGGCCAACCGGATGTGGTTCACCCGCATGGATTATAAAGACGGGGGGATAAAACTCGATGGGATCGCTCTGGATAATCAAACCGTCGCTGATTTCATGACCCGGGTCCAGGATTTCGCTGACTACGAGGAAGTGAAATTGGCTTCGATCAAGCAGGAGCGATTTGCAAAAAAGGATCTGAGTTTGAAACGCTTTGGGGTCACCTTTAAAAAGGCCGCGCCAAAGCCGGATGCGTCGTCTGAGAAACAAAAGGCGAAAAAATAATGAAAAAAGCGAAAGTTTCCGCCGATACCCTCTCCCCAGTCTTTGAGAAGATTGAGCAGCTGACAAAAGTCCAGCGCATCATTATCACCGTGGTGGTGTTCATCCTGTTGCTGGGAGGCTTTGCCTACCTTTCCTATTGGCCCAAGTATCAGAAGATCGGTGAACTGAATAAGACATTGATGGCCGAAGAAAAAAAGCTGGAGATAGCTAAACGCAATGCCCGTCAGCTAAATTCCTGGCGTGCCAAAATGAAGAGCAAAGAGGAGCAGTTCAAGGTCGTCAAACAGGCGCTTCCCGAAAAAGAGGAGATCCCCTCGTTGCTGGCCAGCATCTCCCAGTCTGGCAAAGATGCCGGTCTTGAATTTGAGCTCTTTCAGCCCAAGCCGGAGGTGGAACGGGATTTCTACTCTGAAATACCGGTGGCTATCAATGTGACCGGGTCCTACCACGATGTGGCCACCTTTTTCGATAAGGTGGCGGTGCTGGGTAGGATCGTCAATATCGATGATATCCATGTGTTTCCCAAGTCCGGCAAAGGTGAGGATGCGGGTAAACTGACCACGGAATGTACAGCGGTGACCTACAAGTTCCTCGACAAGCCCAAGGCCAAAAAAGGTAGAAAGAAAAAAAAGTAGCTAAGGGATAACCAGAAAAACATGATGGTGACGATGAAACCCATACGGTCCATTCTATGCATTCTATTTGTCCTGGCCCTTGTCTTTGGTTGCTCGGAAAAGGAAACTTCTCCGAAAAAGCCGACCGTGGTCAGCAAGAAGATAAGCACACCTGCGGAAAAAAACGGGTCGGATACGGCGGCTGAGGACGCAGCCGTGGCTAAGGACGCAGCCGTGGCTAAGGACGCAGCCGTGACTAAAAATGAAGCCGCGGCCAAGAGAGAGGCGGTGGCTTCTGGAAAGGAAGCCCAACCCGCATCCGAGACGGTAACAAAAGCGGACGACAGTGATGTCAAACAACACACGGCTGAACTGTTAGCTTCAGTGAAAAAAGATGAGACCGCCAGCTCTGCGACCGAAGGTTACAGCTCAAAAGGGAAGCCGGATCCATTCGCGGCCCTGTTTCGGGATGAACCCGAAGAAGCTGCCGCTTCGGCGCAGGTTGTTTCTGGTTCGAAGCGAAAGAAGCGGGTCCCCACGACGCCGCTCGAGAAAGTCGACCTGAGCCAGCTCAAGCTGGTCGCCACCGTTCGTTCACATAACGGCAATGCCGCCCTGGTTGAGGATGCCTCCGGAAAGGGGTTCATTGTCAAAAAGGGGACTTATATCGGCATCAATTCGGGTAGTGTGGTCCAAATCGTTAAAGACCGAATCGTCGTTGAAGAAGAGATAGAAACCCTTTTAGGTGAAATCAGCCTTCAGAAAAGAGAGCTGAAACTTCAGAAACCACCTGGAGAGTAAAGCCCATGAATTACAACGCAAAACCTTTCCCGATCACCCGAATTGCATTCTTCTGCCTGGTGTTGCTGGTTGGCTTGTGGGGCGGATGCGCCTCCAACAAGGGCGCCGGCCAGGATGCAGAAGTAGGCCAGAGTGGACCGCTCAATGTGATTAAGACCATTCAGGCTGAAGAGAGCGACGACGCCTACCAGGTGTATGTTCGCGGGAATAACCGCCTGACCTACACGGCCGTCAAGCAGCCTTTTCCCCTGGGTGTGATCCTTTACTTTCCAGATACGCAGTTAGCAGGCAGCGACCTGGGCATTGGCGACGACCATCCGTTGATTCAATCCATCAACGCATCGCAACTGGATGAGGGGGGCAGCACCGCCCGCCTTGAAATTCTCCTTCGTGAAGATGCAGCCTACGCTGTAAACGAGGTGGACGATGGCCTCCAGAT
>JBNKKA010000044.1:0-26939 GCA_050291585.1 Desulfobacteraceae bacterium | reverse complement strand
CTGGGATCTGGCCTCGCTGTCCTTTCTCGGCACCCACGATGCCGTGGTCGAAGCGGTGCTGCAGCGTGAGGCCGACGTGGGCATAGTGCGCACCGACACCCTCGAACGCATGGCGCAGGAAGGCAAGCTGGTATTATCTAATTTTCGAATCCTTGAGTCCCCCTACTCGGAAAGCGAACCCAAGGCGTTTTCACAGTCCACGCGGTCTTACCCGGAGTGGCCCTTTGCAGTACTCAAGCACACACCCAAACCCCTCGCCGAGAAGGTGGCCGAAAAACTGCTGTTGATGGGGGAAGCCTCGGCGGCCGCGCTCAGCGCCAATTGTGCCGGCTGGACCATTCCCCTGAACTATCAACCGGTGCATGATTGCCTTAAGACGCTCGGGATCCCACCTTACGAAAACTTTGGAAAGATCACAGTCCGCGGTGTTCTGCAAAAATATTGGTTGGTGGTGGCCATCCTGGCCCTGGGTTTTGGCCTTCATCTGATCTTGAGTGTTCGGATTGCTTGGCTGAACAGACATCTGGGGGCATCCCGCGACGCCATGCAAACGGAGATCGTCGAACGGCGTAAGATTCAATCGGACCTCATGGAAAGTGAAGAAAAATATCGCTCCATGATGGAGGCCATGAAGGATGCCGTCTATATCTGCGGGCCGGATTTTACTGTGCAGTATGCCAATCCGACCATGCAGAAAATGCTGGGCTGCGATCCGGTGGGCAAGCCGTGCCATGAAGCTATTATGGCCCAAAAAACCCGCTGCTCGTGGTGTCCGATGGCCGAGGTTCAACAGGAAAAGCACGCCACCGTGACGGTTACCCATCCCGAGAGCGGCCGTTCATACGAAGTTTCCAGTGCACCCCTACGTTATGCAGACAGGTCTATTTCCAAGATGACCATCTATCGAGATATCACCCAGCAGATTGCAATTACTCGGGAGTTGGAATCTCGCGAAAAAGAGCTGTCGGTGCTATTCGACACCATTCAGACAGGCGTAATGCTCATCGATGCCCAGAACTACCAGATCGTGAAGGTCAACCCGGCGGCTGCTAACGCTATTGGCATTGTCCCAGATCAAATTGTCGGTCGGCAATGTCTTGACTTTGTCTGTTCGCCTGAACACGGCAGGTGTCCTGTCAGTGACCTGGGCCAAAGGGTTGACAACTCGGACCATGTGCTGATCAACGCCCATGGCCAAAAAATTCCGATTATCAAAACAGCGGTTCACATGGCGTTGGAAGATCGGGAATACATTTTGGAAACCTTCATCGACAATTCTTTACGAAAACAGATCGAAAATGATCTGCGTGCCGCCAAGGAAGCCGCAGAGGTTGCTAACCGGGCCAAAGATGCGTTTTTGGCCAATATGAGCCATGAGATCCGTACCCCACTCAATGGCGTCATCGGATTTACGGAGATGCTCCTGGATACGAGCCTGGATAGTGGTCAGCGAGATTTTGTCAACACCATCAAGCTCAGCGGCGAGATGCTATTGACGCTGGTCAACGATTTCTTGGATTTTTCCAAGGCCCAATCCGGTAATCTGGTCACGGATCATATTGATTTCGACCTGGAGCTGATGGCCGTTAATTGCTGTGATCAAATCTCACCACGAGTTGCAGAGAGCGGCATTGAGCTCATCTTGCATATCGATGAAGATTTGCCTAGCTGGGTCAACGGTGATCCGGCCCGTTTGCGGCAAGTGCTGCTCAATCTATTGGGTAATGCTGCCAAATTCACCGAATCTGGTGAGATCGAACTCAACATCGCCTTGAAGGATACCTTTTCCGATTCGACCCAGATCCACTTTATGGTTCGGGATACCGGTATCGGTATCGATCAAGAAAATCTGGAGCGGATCTTCAATCCCTTCGAGCAGGCTGACGGCTCCATCACCCGAAAATTCGGCGGTACCGGTCTGGGCCTCTCCATCTGTAACCAGCTGGTGGACTTAATGGACGGTGAGCTATGGGCGGAAAGCGCACCGGGAGCGGGCAGCTGTTTTCACTTCACCACTTTGTTGAAGAAAGCAGAGAAGGCTCCGCAAAGCGAAGATTTTTTTAAATCATCTTTAGAGGCACGCCATGCCTTGATCGTCGATGACAATCCGACCAACCGGACAGTTATGGACCGCTATCTCAGGCAGATGGGCATGCAGGTGGATCTGCTGGAAAAAGGTGCGGATGTTCTCACTAGGCTACAAAATGCTGAGCGGGAGAAGCAGCCCTTTGATATTCTAATTTGCGATATCCAGATGCCGGGGTTCAATGGGCATGCGGTGGCCCAACAGGTTCGATCGGCGCCCAATGCTTTTGCCACCATCCCGATGCTGGCCTTGGCCTCAGCGAACAGAGGGGATGCTCGCCAGTGCGAATCAGCTGGTTTCAATGGGTTTCTCGGCAAACCGGTGGTGCGGACCAAACTTTACCGCATGATCCAGAAGCTGCTTGCCGGGGAAAGAAAATCTCGCCAACAGCCGCAACCGATTGTCACCCAGTACTCGGTTGTGGAGGAGATGAAGAACCGCGCACATATCCTCGTCGTTGAAGACAACCCGGTCAACCAGAAGGTCGTCCAACTGATGCTCAAGAAGGCCGGATATCAATCAACGGTCGCCCAGGACGGGGCGGTCGGTCTGACACAATACAGCGCGGATCCGGACCAATTTGACCTGGTTTTCATGGATATGCAAATGCCGGTCATGGACGGCTTGACCGCCACGCAAAAGATACGAGAATGGGAATCCTCCAGCGGCCGTTCGTCGGCAATCCAGCGCCATGTGCCCATCATCGCCATGACCGCCAATGCCATGCCCGGCGATCGTGAAAAATGTCTGGCGGCCGGCATGGACGATTATGTCGCCAAGCCCATCAAGCGTGAAGTGGTCTTGGCCACTTTACAGAAATGGGTTTTTGACTCCGAAGAGCTTCAAAACTGATCTCCTGCCTAAAACCGATCCTTTTGAAATTCAAGGCTTGATCAATACCAGGCGCTATAACCCGGTAAACATCTTCCGGGATCATCTCCGTTTCGGTGAAGGTGGTGGCGCGGATGTCCGGATTCATGCGGGCGATGTTGAGGCCATTTTCGTGGGTGACGGAAAAGCTGGAAAAGCCGTGGCCCGTGATCTTGGATAGTGCATCGTCATTGAGAAGGTCCATCTCGGTGTGCAAAGATTCATTGAGGCGTCTGATAGCTCTGAGGAGTTATTCAGTACCGCCCAGGGTGCGGTTGGGCGCTGGTTGACAATCTAGGCTGTTTAGCATAGTGAACTGGGTTAATGGCTCTCAGATAAGGGCCCTGAATCTTTACACCATTTTAAAATAAAACTTGCTGCAGCATGGATCGGGAGGAAAGGAGCACGGGTCCCATGTCGGCTAGATCCACCTTCCAAAAACTCCGCGAAGATGAACGCGAAACCCGCCGGGAGTTGATCGTCGAGACGGCCATGAGCCTCTTTCGATCGCGTCAGGTGAGCAAGATCGGCATGCGTGACATCGCCAAAAAGGCGGGCATCTCCGCTGCGGCCATCTATCGCTACTTCCCCAGCCGCGACGATATCCTCGTGGAGGCCACCATCAAGCACATCCAGGCCGTTGAGGAGCGTCTCGAGAGGCGCTTGAATACCAGTCAGAACAGTTTAGAGGAGCTGGCCATCGCCAGCGTGGACTACCTCATGGATCACGAGTCGCTTTTTCAGATGATGGGCCACTTCATGGTCACTGGACGGGTCAATCCAAAGGCCCTGGAGAAATTCAATACGGTTCAGCGCTACTTTTTCAACCTCCTCGACAAAGTCAATCAGCAGGCCGGTCTGGGGGAGAGCGACCGCCTCTACTCCCACGCAATCTATGCCTCCATCGTGGGGGTCGTGATGACTTTTCGCAACTATCCCGGACGCGACAAGGAGGAGATCCGGCGCCACGTACATCGCCTCACCCGCCTGGTGTCTGACGCCTTCCTGCTGCGCATGAAGGCGGCTGGAACCGAGGGCGCAGCAGATATGAGCGTACCCTGGGATCTTTTCCCCCCTGATGAGACCGACGAGGCGACCCTGTCGCGCCTGAAGAAGCGCCCGAACTCCAAGGCATAACCCAGTCCGCTCTGTATGGTGGAGGACATCTATGCCCCGAAGGTTTTTTCCGATCCGTCTGCACCTGATTGTCCGGTACGGTTTGAAACCGGTGCTGCGCTGGTTGACCACTGCGCTTGTGGGCATGGCGCTTTTGCTGGCTGGCTGTACCCCTCGCCAGATGATGGTACGCCAGTTCGGCGCCTTGGTGGAGACAGGCATGGACCGCCTTGAGGAGAGCGGCGATGTGGCCTTGGTGGGTACGGGGCTGCCCGGTCAGATCACCCTGCTGGAAGCGCTTCTGGCCAATGATCCCGAGAATGAACGCCTGCACCTGCTCCTGGCGCGCTTATACGCCGCCCAGGGGCTGCTCTATCTCGAACCTCTGGTGGAGGCGGCTGCCTGGGAGATTCCCGTCCCCTGGCTTGAGGGGTGCGCACCGCCCAAGCATGTTTTAAAAAAGACACAACTGGCGCGTGTTTTTCAGAAGGGTGCGGGCCATGCTTTAGCCGTTCTTGAGGCGCAGCGCCCCGACAGCGGAGCCCAACTCTCCAAGGTCAACCGCATAGGGGCGTATCTGAAGACCGCTAAAGTGGATGAGGTGCCTTCACTTTTCTGGTACGCCCTCAACCTGGGCGCCTGGGTCAACCACCACCGGGACGATCTCAATGCCATCGCCCAGGCCCATGTGGCCGAGCGCATCATGCGGCGCGTGGTGGAACTTCAGCCGGACTATTACCACGGCTTCGCCCACCTGTTTCTGATCGCCTTCTATGGGTCTCGGCCGCCAATGCTGGGGGGACGCCCCGAGGCCGCCCAGCAGCATTATGTGATGTTTAAAGCGATGGCCGGGACATCTGAATCCCTATCCGTCCACCTTGGCGAGGTCTACTACGCACGCTATTGTCTGCCCTTGCGACAACGGCGGGATGAATACACGACCCTTTTGACCCCCATCGCCAAAACACCCATCAATGCCGGCACCGGCCTGTTCGACGCCCTGGCCATCCGGCGGGCGCAACTTTACCTGAAGGCCGTAGACAGGCTTTTCGAGTAGGGCCATACAGGGCTCAAATAAAACTTTAAAAATAAGAATATAACCATATGAAATATCACATAAAAATTTTATTTTTGATCACATTTTTTTTCTACATTCAGACGCCCTTTAACGGGTTTGCCGGCACGGTCTTGAAAACCGCCGTGGTGATGCCTGAAGGCAGTACCTGGACCAAAATCCTCCACGAGATGACGGACGAAGTCGCCCAGAAAACCGACGGGGCCGTCACTTTCCAGATCTACGCCGGGGGCATCAGCGGTGATGAGCCGGACGTGATCCGCAAGATGCGCGTCAACCGCATCCAGGCGGCCGGGTTTTCGGGGATCGGCATGGGGGTGATCGTGCCCGAGGTGCGTGTCCTGGAATCGGTCCTCCTCTTCCGGGATGACAACGAGGTGGACCGGGTGCGCGCCGCCTTGTTTGATGACTTTTCACGCCGTTTTGACGCCAAGGGCTATGTGCTCCTGGGGTTTTTCGAGGCGGGATTCACCTATATCTATAGCAGCAAACCCATGGAACGGGTGACCGACCTCAAACAGACCAAGATGTGGGTTTGGAAAGGCGATGAGATCGCTGCGCGCTATGTGTCCGCCCTGGGCATGGAGGCCGTCCCCCTTCACATGACCGACGTGAACACGGGGCTGGAGACGGGCCTTATCGAGGGATTCTACGCCCCCCCCCTGGCGGCCATCGCCCTGCAGTGGTATGCCCGCGTGGGCCATGTTCTGGACTACCCCCTGGTGAACTCCTGCGGCGGTTTCATTGTTGCCAAACGCGCCTTCGGACGCCTGTCGGCCGCCCACCAGGAGGTCCTGCGCGAAGTGGTCAAAACGTATTGTGCCAAGCTAGTGACTGCCACCCGAGTCGAGAACGCCCAGGCCAAGACCATCATGCAGAATGCCGGTTTGACCTTTACGGTTCCCACGCAGGCGATAAAAAGCTATCTGGATAGCGCCGCCGAGGCCGCCGCGGCTAAGAATATACCGGCCATCTATTCCCGGGAGCTTTACGAACGGGTGGCCGCCTTGGCCGCCGAGGGGCGCCAAGTGCCCTGAGGATTTACCAATATGAATATCATTCACCGTATCGACCGCTTTCTGGCCGCCTGCGAGTGTCTCCTTGCGGTGGTGCTGTTCACCGGCCTCATGGGGGTGCTGACCCTCAACATCCTTCTGCGCAACCTGGCCCACAAGGCCCTGCCGAATACCTTTGAGATCGCGGCCACCCTTGTTCTCTGGCTGGCCTTGGTGGGGGGCAGCCTGGCCCTGCGTGACCGTCGCCACATCAAGATAGAATTTCTGCTGCGCTATCTACCCCCCGCCTGGGAACGCTGGACAAATCTGGCAGTCTCCCTCTTTGGGCTAATGGTGATGGGCATTCTGATGGTCACGGCCCTGTTTTTCACCCACAATGAGATCGTCATCTTCGGGCGCTCCGGCTGGACAACGGTGGTGTTCCCCCTCTTTTTCGCTCTGGCCGCCTTCCGTTTTGCCCTGCAACTGGGCGGCGCATTGTTTCCCATGCGTCCCTATCGACCCGAGTGGCCGGCTCTTTTTCATCCCAAATCCCCACCAGCACCATGAACCCGACCCCCATTCTATTTATAATCCTGCTGCTGGCCCTCATGGAAGCGCCCATCTTCGTGGTCATTGCGGGTCTCTCACTGGTCTGCCTGTTCGCGGAGAGTGGCGACTGGCTGGCCCTCCAGACTGTGATTATTGAGATGAACCGTCTGGCCTCCATGCCAGTCCTGGTGGCTCTGCCGCTGTTTACCCTCACGGGGGTGCTCCTCACCGAAACCGGCGCCCCCCGGCGGGTGCTGCGCCTCATCGAAGCCCTAATGGGCTGGCTGCCCGGGGGGCTGGCCATGGCCGCCCTGGCGGCCTGTGCCTTCTTCACAGCTCTCACCGGCGCCAGCGGGGTGACCATCGTAGCCATCGGCGCCCTCCTGTTTCCCATGCTTAGGCAGCAGCGCTATCCGGAGACCTTTTCCCTGGGCCTCTTGACCACCGCCGGCAGCCTGGGGCTTCTTTTCCCACCCAGTCTGCCCGTCATTCTCTACGGGCTGGTGGCCCAGGTGGACATCGGTCAGATCTTTAAGGCCGCTCTCTTGCCGGGCGTGCTCCTGGTGGTGGTGCTGGCCATCTACGCCTTTGTGGTGCGCAGACGCCAGCTGGCCAGGGGCGAAGATCTCCCCGCATCGGCTCCCGGAGGCTGGCGGCCGGTGCTGGCAGCCCTCATGGAGGGTGTCTGGGAATGGCCCATCGCCGTCCTCATCGTGGGAGGCATCTACGGCGGCTGGGTCACCATCGCCGAAGTCTCGGCCGTGGTGCTCACCTATGTGATTCTGGTGGAATGCCTGATTTTAAAGGAAGTGAATCTCCTGCGCCAGCTGCCCGGCATCATGGTGGATGCGGCCAAGCTGTCGGGAGCCATCATGGTGATCCTGGCCATGGCCCTGGGCTTTACCGGCTACTTGGTGGATGCCCGTATTCCCGATAAAATCCTGGCCGCATTGACCGCTCTGACCGATAATCGGTATATTTTTCTCGCGGGCCTCAATCTTTTTCTGCTGGCCGCGGGCTGCATCATGGATATCTTTTCGGCCATCGTCATCATTGTGCCCATAATGGTCCCCGTGGCAATCTCCTACGGCATCGACCCCATTCATCTGGGGGTGATCTTCCTGGTCAACCTCGAAATCGGCTACTCCACCCCGCCGGTGGGCATCAACCTTTTTATAGCCAGCTTGCGTTTCAACCGTCCTATCACCCTGCTTTACAAAGCCTCCGTTCCCTATCTTATCCTTTTGCTCCTCGTTCTTCTCATGGTAACGTATCTCCCAGGCCTGAGTGGTTGGCTCCTAAATTGAACCCATGGTGTCGCTCCTGGGATACCTCTATCGAGCGGGCGAATCGCAATCAGGTGTTCAGTGAATCAATATAAATGACGATAAACATTTTGGTAGGCATAAGGGCTGCCTCATACACGGCCTCATTCACCATCACTAAGTACCTAATTTACGATCTCTTTCTGATGCCCGCAGTTGCTGATTAACCCTCGCACAAACACAATCAGGTATGATGGTGACAAGATCCAAATTTAAAACGACTCACACGACGGCTGCATGGCTCCTATTGCTGGTGCTGCTGTGGCTCCCGTCCGCCAGCGCGTCAGGTGCCGACACTGTGCGGGTGGGTATCTACGACAACAAACCCTTGGTTTTTCAGGATGCCAGCGGTCAGGCCCGTGGCCTCTTCGTCGATACCCTCAAGGCGATCGCCACGCGCAAGAATTGGAACCTGGACTTTGTCTACGGCTCATGGTCCGATTGCTTGGCCCGTTTGGAGCGAGGGGAGATCGATCTACTGGCCGCCATCGCCTATTCCGAAGCGCGCGCCGAGCGCTTCGACTACACTTACGAAACGGTCATCACCAATTGGGGGGAGATTTACGGTTCCAAAGCGCAACCGATCGAGTCGATCCTCGATCTGGCCGGCAAGCGCATAGGCGTCAAGCAAGGCGATATCCATTTTGAAGCCCTGCGGCGGCTCACCAGCGAATTCGGTATCCAGTGCCGCTTCATCGAGGGTGACGGCTACGAGATGGTTTTCGAGATGATCAACAATGATTTTGTGCCTCTGGGTGTGGTTAACCACCTCTATGGAAGAGAGAATCAAGCAGAGTTCGAAGTAGTTTCCACCCCCGTCGTATTCAACCCCATCGAAGTGAAGTTCGCGGCCCTTAAGGGACGTCACCTAGAGCTGCTTTTTGCCATAGATAATGAGCTTGCAAGACTCAAGCAGAGACCGGGGTCGGCCTATCACCGCAGCCTGGAACGTTGGTTGATGACAGATAGCGAGGCGGTGACGCCTCGCTGGATACTATCCCTGGCCTTCGTTGGTTTAATTGGCCTGATTATTCTCCTGTGTGGCAACTTGCTATTGCGGCATCGCGTCAACCTGCGCACCAAGGAATTGTCCGACGCCAATAAGCGCCTGCATGCCGAAGTCAATGAACGCCTATTGATAGAGGAGGAACTGCGTAAATCTGAGAAAGTGGTTGCCGCCTCCAGCGATGCCATGGCCCTTCTCGATCCCCGGGGTGTCTTTCTGACGGTTAATCCCGTTTATTTGGAATTGCTTGGTAAATCGCGTCCGGAGGTGATCGGTCACCATCTCGATGATGTCTATCCAGCAGAATTTTTGGAAGATACGATTATCCCTCAGCTCTATGCCTGCATGGATGGGCGGGTGGTGCGTTTTCAGGTCCCCTGGCCCCACGCCGGTGAGGTCGATGAAATAGAGGCCGAGGTGACTTGCAGCCCATATTACAACCAGGAAGGGCGCCTCAATGGCGTGCTCCTCAATATTCGTGATATCACTGAGAACCAGAAGCTGGCCGCCCAGTTAAAGCAGGCCCAGAAGATGGAGGCCATCGGGACCCTGGCCGGTGGGGTGGCCCACGATCTCAACAACATTCTCTCAGGTCTGGTGGGGTACCCGGATCTCATCCTCATGGATCTGCCGCCGGACAGCCCACACCTGAAGTCGGTCATGGTGATCAAAAACTCCGGTGAAAGGGCCGCCGCCATTGTCCAGGACCTCTTGACCCTGGCCCGGCGGGGAGTGGATCAACGCAAGCCGGTGGAGCTCAACACCATCATCCGTGGATTTCTGGCTAGCCCGGAAAATCAGTACATTCAAAAGCTACATCCCGAAGTGGTCTATCGGGTCGATCTGGCCCCACGGCCTCTGATGCTCATCGGTTCTGATGTACACCTTGCCAAAACCATCATGAACCTGGTCACCAATGCGGTGGAGGCCATGCCCGATGGTGGGGAGTTGTTTTTGAGCACCCGCTACGCCGAGCAATTGCAGGGGGCTGCGACCACGGACAATCTCGGTGAGCACGGCTACGCACGCATCGAGGTGGGCGATACGGGCACCGGCATCGCTCCGGAGGACCGCGAGCGGATCTTCGAGCCGTTCTATACACGCAAGGTGATGGGGCGCAGCGGCACCGGCCTGGGGATGGCAGTTGTGTGGGGCACAGTCAGCGACCACGGCGGTCAGATTCAGGTGGAGAGTCAAGTGGGGGAGGGCACCCGCTTCATCATCCAACTACCCCTCTCGGAGGTAGCGGTACAGGTGCCGGTCCCACAGGCAGAGCGTCTCCCGACAGGCAACGGGGAGCAGATCCTGGTGGTTGACGACGAGGTGGAACAGCGCCTGCTGGCCAATGAACTGCTCACGCGCCTGGACTACCAGGTCACGACGGCCGCCAATGGAGAGGAGGCCCTAGAAGTGATTAGAACCCAGGCTTTTGATCTGGTGATCATGGATATGATCATGCCCGGTGGAATGGACGGGCTGGACACCTACCAGGCGATCCGGGCCATACGCCCCGATCAGATGACCATCATCGTAAGCGGATATTCCGAATCCGAGCGGGTCAAGGCCGCCCAACTCCTCGGAGCAGGCACCTACCTCCGCAAACCTTATACGGTCGAAGAGTTGGGCGGCGCCATTCATGACATTTTAAACAAATCGCCTAACGCCAACCAAAGAATGGCCCCTGTGGCGGAGTGAGAAGTATCCCGCTACTACGCTCTGGGGAATGATTCACAAGCTTTTCGTAGCTTTCGCCGCTGCCCGTTCGTCGCCGGGATGTTATTTTCTAGCCAAGGATATCAATCGACAGAAAAATTGTAATGACCGCTCCGGTGAATTACACTTCCTTTCGATCCACCTTTCAAGTCAAGCCCACCTACCGCTGCCATGAAGATGATCATGCCTATCAAAAGTGAGAAGACGAAGAAGTTCGCCTGATTCATATTTCAAGAGAGGAGGCCAGGATGATGCTCAAAGGAACCCATGTGGAAGTGCCCTTCAGTCGGGTTGTGGACGGAGACACCATACGAGTGGTGCTGCCCGGCGAGACCAAGGATGAGAGCCTGCGGATTCTCTGTCTGGATACAGAAGAATCCCACAACGGCGGGGGGAAACCGGTAACTCCCTGGGGCATTGCAGCCAAAGCGCGTGCCGAGGCATTTTTTCGGGACGCAGATACGGTGGTCATCGAGTTTCCCGGAAATGAGCCGCTGGAGGTCTGCAAACAAAAATATCGTGGAAACTATGGTCGCCTCTTGGTCTATGTTTATCGCGACAGCGTCGATTTTCAGGAGATCATGATCCAGGAAGGCTACAGCCCCTACTTCGTCAAATATGGACGGGCCCAGTTTGCCGGCCACCACCAGCGGTATGCCAGGGCCGAGTGGACGGCCCAGCGCCGGCGCCGCGGGGTGTGGGATCAGATGACCGTCAACGGTGGCGAACGGCGCAATTATGCCGCCCTAGGATGCTGGTGGCAACTGCGGGGGCGAATTATCGACGGCTATCGCCGAGTGCACGCCATGGACGCCTCCATCCTTAACCCGCGTTTGGATTATGACCGCATCAGCACCATGGCCAGGGATGAAGCGGCAGCCACCATATTCACCGAGATGCGCTCCATCATCCGGGTAGGCGGCCACAGCGGCCTCATCAGCATGGGGTCTGTTGATCGGCCATTCAGCCTCTTTTTGCCCGATATGGATTCGGAGGCGGGTCAGGAGGTGGTCAATCTTCTTGAGACCCGCTATATCAGTGGCAACGAAGATCACCCCCGGCGCAGCTACGCATACGTGACCGGCAAGCTAAGCACCTACCGCGATCGTCCCCAGGTGGTGGT
The DNA here is from genome assembly GCA_050291585.1 of Desulfobacteraceae bacterium. Classification (GTDB taxonomy): domain Bacteria; phylum Desulfobacterota; class Desulfobacteria; order Desulfobacterales; family Desulfosarcinaceae; genus JASJCL01. Next base: position 15,078 of record JBNKKA010000044.1, on the reverse strand, counting down.
GCAAAGCGCCGATCAGATCGGCGACGGGGTCGCCGCGCGTGAGGATACCACAGACGCCAACCTGGTCATCGCCGCTCTCCTGCCAGATCCTGTGGGGGCCGATGCCGGTTTTGAACGCGTAACCTTGCGTAACAGAGGCATCACTGCCGCCTCTCTCGAGGGGTGGCAGCTGAAAGATCTCTCCGGGCACAGTCTTGATCTGAGCGGCGATTTAGATGGGGGTGAAGATAGGGAGATAAAACTGGAGCGCGGTCAATTACCGCTCAACAACACGGGAGACGATATTTTTATGCTGGGACCTCAGGGAAAAATTCAGCACCAGGTAGCGTATTCGGCTGGGGATGTGGTGTGTGGGGAGAAAATCTGGTTTGCGTGATTGGGAAATGAGAGCAGGCGTCAACTACTGAGTGGAACGAAGATCGGACTTTTAAAGATTATTCGCCGAGGGATAGGTGTGGGATGCTCCCCCTTGGCAGATTAAAGGGGGGGGAGCATGAGATTCCAGAGTGGGCGGACACTTTAAACCACTCGCCGCATCCACAAAAAGGGCTCGTAGCGAAAGCATATGTCTTCGCGCTTGGCATTGAATGTCCGCGCAGCCCTTATTCTTCTTATCATTTTGGAAAGACCGGAAAGCACCATCCATGCAACCCAAGCAATTATTATTAGCTTAATCATGTTCAATCCCCCTCCTGAAAACGTACCGTCTCAATTGATGTTGATGCAACCTTACAGAAGCTGTGTGAAATGGAGAAGGTAAGGCGTCATAGTTAAATCGGTAATTGTCACATATGCGCCTCATAGCTTAGCTTTGAGCCAAAGTTCCATGCGGGGAGTTTGAGCAGATGGTGCAATAGAGCTGGTAGAACAATTACTATCAGTCAATAAAAAAAGAGCGCCTGCGGTGGTCGCCGCAAACCCTCTTTTTTATTGTTTTTATTTGTGGTCGGGACAGCAGGATTTGAACCTGCGACCCCAGCGTCCCGAACGCTGTGCTCTACCAGACTGAGCCATGTCCCGACTGATGGGAGCGTCTTTTATGCCACCACTTGAAAATTGTCAATACATTTCCGAATGCTCGGGCAACTCATGGGCTGACGCCTATGCGAATGGGTTTTCCATGACGATGGTCTCTTCTCGGCCAGGTCCCACGGAGATGATCTGATGGGGCACACCGGTCAGTTCTACAATGCGATTCAGATAGGCCTTGGCGTTTTCAGGCAGGTCATCAAACCTTCTGATCGTACTGATATCATCCGACCAACCCGGCAAGGTTTCATAGACCGGTTCGCATTTGGCGAGCAGATCAAGGCTGGCGGGAAAAGCGGGTAACTCTTCATTGCCTACGCGGTAGGTGGTGCAGATCCTTAGTTCATCCAACCCACCCAGAACATCCAGCTTGGTGATAGCCAAGCCCGTCAACCCGTTCAAACGTACCGAGTTGTTCAACAGGACAGTGTCCAGCCAGCCGCAGCGTCTGCGCCGACCCGTAGTGGCGCCGAACTCGGCCCCTTTTTTCTGAATGGCGTCCCCCACATCGTCGAAGAGTTCCGAAACAAAGGGACCGGCTCCCACTCTGGTGGTGTAAGCTTTGACGATGCCCAGCACACCGTTGATCGCCTTTGGGCCCACACCCGCGCCGCAACAAGCGTTACCGGATACCGTATTGGAGGAGGTAACGAAGGGGTATGTGCCGTGGTCTATATCCAGATGGGTGCCCTGGGCGCCTTCGAAGAGAATCTGGCGACCGTCCTTCATTACCTGGTCCAGGGCGAGGGACACATTGTTCACATAAGGAGCCAGCCGTTTTGCGTAGGCCGCATACTCCTTGAGAATCGCCTCTCGATCGGCGGTCTCCGTAACAAGGAAATTCTCAAGATAGTAATTTTTCTCAGGCAGGATGGCGTCCAGCTTTTCTTCGAAAACGGCCGCATCGATGAGGTCCACGAAGCGGATGCCGCGGCGGGTTGCCTTGTCCTCATAGGCCGGACCGATGCCGCGACCGGTGGTGCCGATCTTTTTATCGCCCTTCATCAGCTCGCGTCCATTATCCACAAGTTTGTGGTAGGGCATAATCACCTGGGCACGTTCGCTGATCATCAATTTTTCGGGGCCGCAGTCGATACCCTTGCTCTCCAGGTAGTCGATTTCCTCAAGAAGGACAGCGGGATCCACAACCACACCGTTGCCGATCATGCAGGTTTTGCCCTGCAGAATGCCCGAGGGGATCAGGTGGCTGATGAACTGCTCACCCTCCACAACCATGGTGTGTCCGGCGTTGTTACCGCCCTGGAAGCGGACCACGGCATCGGCCCTATCGGCCAAGAGATCGACGATCTTGCCTTTGCCCTCATCACCCCATTGGGTGCCGATTATGACGATGTTAGCCAAATCTATCTCCTTAATAATAGATATTTGATAAAGTCTGTCAGTCTGTGATCAGCGCCGGGCGGCGAAGAACGCCTTCATCATATCGGCGCAGGCTTTAGCTTCAACACCGGCAACCACATGCGGTCGGTGGTTCAGGCGCGGATCGGTGCTGAAATCATAGAGGGAGCCGGCGGCTCCCCATTTAGGGTCCTGAGCCCCGTAAACCACCTCGTCCAGCCGGGCATGAATGATTGCTCCCATGCACATGATGCAGGGCTCGATGGTCGTAAAAAGGCGCATGCCGGCAAGGCGATAATTGTTAAGCATTTCAGATGCGGCCCGGATAACCAGCATCTCCGCGTGGGCCGATGGATCCTTGCGCGTGATGGTCTCATTGTGAGCCCTGGTAACCACTGCACCCTCAGCATCAACCAGCACAGCACCTACCGGAACTTCCTCGATTTGTCCAGCTTTTACGGCCTCTGCAATGGCCATTTGCATGAATTCGCGGTGCGGGTCGGGCATCTTTTCGCCGTCCTTAATTGAGGTCTAAAAATGCAAAGAAATCGTTGACAACCCGGCCTCCTATAGCTTATGAAGCAGCTCGATTTCAAACGAAATCGTCCTTTAGCGCCTGTAGCTCAGCTGGATAGAGTGCCGGACTACGAATCCGTAGGTCGCAGGTTCGAATCCTGCCAGGCGCGCCAAATAGTAACAGGGGGCTACAGCCGACAAGCTGTAACCCCTTTTCTTTTTTTGGGCCCGTGTAAGCGCTGGTGTAAGCAGATGTGATAAATTGAAAATGCCCCCGATCACCAGGGAGCCCATTTCAAGCTTCTAACAAACGATGCGCCTATTCATCGGACACCCGTAAGTTCGCTAATAATTTCCGGCTCCAAGTCAGCCACCTCCTCGGCCACGTCGTCAAACTCTGCCCTGGCTTCTTCAATGAGTTTTCCGGCCTTTTCTTCGTTCGATTTTTTGATGATCTTTTTTATCATCGTTGCTGCTCCTATCTACTAAGGCTCTCAACACATTAAAAAATGGCGGCCCCTTCGGCCGCTCGACTGGCTTATTGGCCTGGTCGTCAAAGGCATCCACCCACACCCCGATCTCTTTGCCCAGCGTTAAAGCCATGGTTCGGACATACAGTTCCTGATCTCTGAGCACCTTGACCCGGCCCGGTTCATTGTTCATAAAACGGTCCGAACTGATGAACTGATAAAGGCTTGTCCTATAAAATGAGCTGATTGATGATGTGTTGGTAGGGTTCACCAGTACTCGGGCTCACCATTTCGGTCCATGGTTTTAAAGTCACCAACGATTGAAACGTCTGTAGTCAAGTGGAAATGATCGAAAGATTATGATTCAAAGTAATCGGCATATTAATTGCGTATAATTTTAGCCGATGCGGAGCGGGGAACCCAACGCCCGAATGCATCTTTGCCCTTTACAACACCGGGGCGCTTGCCTATCTATATATTTTGAGGGCAAAAGATAAAAGTACCAGGGGATTGCTGAGAACGGAACCATGACAAGCGTTGGCGACTATTTAAAAAAAGAGCGCGAGGCCCGACACTTGAGTGTCCAGGAAGTGGCCGAGCTCACAAAAATATCAGAGCGATATCTGGCCTGTATCGAATGCGGTGCATATGATCAGCTCCCTCCGGGACCTTATGCCAAAGGCTATATCGCCGCATACGCACGCCAGGTATGCGGGGACGAGACTCAGGCCCTTAAGCTCTATTCGGGGTATCACGCCGCCAGTCAACCGCTCGACACTCCCTCTGTCGACAGAGCCGAGGCCATTCTTGGAGATGAGGCGGGCTTTTCTTCGTCCAAGGTTAATGGGGGTTCCAAATGGCAAGCCACAGTGGCCGCCGGCCTCAACTTTGCCCGTTCCTTACGTCAGTCATTGCACCAAAAGCGTAATCTTAAACACCTCTCAAATGGAGGTGCCAAGGAGAAGCCCACGCTTACCGCCCGACTCCGGACTCTCCTGGGGTCTCTTGGCAAGTTGACAGCGATATTGAAACGCTTTCCCAAAGATTTTCTGGTCAAAAGTGGGCTGGTTGTCGGTCTTATGCTCGTCTGTGCTGTGGTGCTGGTGTTGGCCGGTTTTGGCGTCTATCATCTCTTCATCTTCCAGGAACCCTCCCAAGCCTCTTCAGCTCTCCAGACTCAGGTGGCGGAATCGCCGCCAACCCTTGTTGCGAGCGTTGAGGAACATTCGACGACACCTGCGCCCGCGCCTAAATCAAGCGTTGATGCGGCCAAACCGAAAGCGATAGACGAGGTGCCACCCCATAAGTCAAAGAAAGTGAAAAAAGCCTCAATATCAGAGATCGTGGCTTCCCGGCCCGCTGTCGCCAAGACGGCACCCGTGAGGGCCCCAAAAGCACCACCCTCAATTCCTGGAACTACGGTCAAAAATACGCCCAAACCACAAATGGATGAGACGCGGCCGGCAGCAACGACGGCTCCCCAGCCCTCAATGTCCGAGGCGTCACCACCACAGTCGGATTCGGTGGCCGCTGCCGTTGACATTCCTGTAGAGCTATTCAAGGCGAGCGTCTGCACGGCGATCGAGGAGCGCATGCCTGTGGGTGTGAGCGAAGTTTTTCCCTGGACTACGCCCAAGATCTACGTATGGAGTCTCCTGCGCGCCAACGACCCACCTGCCAAGGTTCGCCACATCTACTATCATGACGGCCGCATGGTCAGTGACGTACCCCTCAAAGTGGGTTCCAGCTACTGGCGTACCTGGAGCTTCCACACCCTCTCCGGTCAACTCCACATCGGCCCCTGGCACGTCGATATCGCCACCATGGATGGGCGCGTCATGCGCCGGCTGCATTTCGAGATCCAATAGCGATAGCGGTCTAAGCGAATCAATTTGCAGAATCCACAACTGGAAATGAGGTCAGCATGTCCATTTGGAATACCAAAGCGAGTCTGGAGGATATAAACGGGCTTTGTCACAACACCATGGTGGCCCACCTTGATATCCGTATTACGGCCATCGGTGACGATTATCTCCAAGCCACCATGCCCGTGGACCACCGCACCAATCAGTCCTACGGACTTCTCCACGGCGGTGCCTCGGTGGCTTTGGCCGAGACTATTGGCAGTATTGCCGCCCACCTGGCGGCTCCGGTGGGTAATCAGGTGGTTGGCCTGGAGATCAACGCCAACCATCTGCGCAGCGTGCGTGAGGGGATGGTCATTGGGACGGCCAGACCCCTTCGCATCGGACGTACCACCCAGGTGTGGGATATTCGTATCGTCGATGAAGAGGATCGTCCGGTATGTGCCTCGCGCCTGACGATGGCCGTGTTGGGATCCAAAGCGGCCTGAAACCCGACGCAATATAGCTGATGGGGATTGGATTGTGTGACGCCTGATACGGGCCAATGGCTCACGGAATCCCCGGTCAGCTTATTTTTGTATGGAGTTACCATGGTGGCTGAAACCGTCCAACTTCCATCTACATATGGCCGCTACCAGATCCATTCAGAATTGGGGCGGGGCGCCATGGGAGTGGTATATAAGGCCCGTGATCCACAAATTGATCGCTGGGTGGCGCTAAAGGTGTTGAACCGCCGCCGGACCATCAGTAATCGTTCCCGTGCCAGCCTTCTAAAAGAGGCGCGCGCCATAGGGCGCCTCTCCCATCCCAATATTGTCACTGTGTTTGATGTGGGTCAGGACCATGGTACCGTGTTTTTGGCGGAGGAGTATGTCGACGGGCATTCGCTCTATTTGGCCCTCAAGAATGGCGCCCAGGCTCCCATGACCGTCGTTGCCATGGGTCTTCAACTGGGCCAGGCCCTGGCCTACGCTCATGGGGCGGGGATCGTCCACCGTGATATTAAGAGCCACAACATCATCTGCCAGTCCGACAACCGGGTCAAACTTACCGATTTCGGCATCGCCCGCATTGAAGGTGCCCAGGCGGGGGAGGCCACCCATCCGGGGAAGATCCTGGGCACGCCGGCCTATATGGCGCCCGAGTTGCTCAGCGGTGCTGCCGCCGACCCACGCTCCGATATCTTTTCATTGGGGGTGGTTCTATATGAAGCCGCCACCGGCCGGCGACCCTTTCAGGGGGAATCCCTTGCCGCCATTTTCGGGGCCATTCGGGAGCAAGAACCACAGCCGCCCGGGGAGATCAATGACCAAGTGCCAGCGGATTTGTCCGCCATCATCATGGCCTGCTTGGCAAAGGTGCCGACCGAACGCCTTCAAAATGGCGAGGCCTTGGTGCAGGCATTGAGAGGTTGCCTCCCCGATGCCTACACCCGCCAGCCCAGCCCCGCCTCGCCTGCATCACCAGGGGATCGACGGCGCTGGTGGCTCCCCTTGATTTTCGTGATACTTGCGGCAATGGCGGGCACCGCACTTTGGATATTACCGCGCCTCTTTGGGGAAACGAGAACTACGCCAGAAGCGCAACTGGTGCGAATAGATGTGGGCATCGACAGTGATCCCCCCGGCGCTAAGGTATTCATCGACGGCCAATTGAAAGGGCAGACCCCCATTGTGGTACGTCTCTCAGAGGACGAGTATCGGTTACGCCTGGAAGCGGATGGCTTTTATGTTCATGAATCCATCCTGCAGGTCGACGGCGAGTCCGTCATCCCCACTGTGGTAAAGCTCAAACCGCTTATTTTCTGACCCTGTCGCAAGGGATCCCACCGGACTCAGGGTTACTCCACGACTGTTAAAACGAGCTTCTCGGTCAGTGCTTCCAAAGGGGGTTCGGGCCTGTCGACCTGCTGGGATTGCCAGGCCAGGGCTTCATCGCGGTTTGGGATCATGTATGCCAGGATGCGATCTTGTCCGAGGGGTGGGGATGCCACATAGTTGAAATTATGGCTCGGATCAGGGATGGTATATGTCAATTGAGCAGTTATAAAGTTATCGTCGTTGGTACTCAGGGGAAAGATCTGTTGGGTGTCACCATCGGCACCCTGATGATAAAGGAAAAGATATCCATCGCGAGTGGCACGGTAGTAAAGGTGCAGTTTTTCCCCCACTCGGTAGGTTGGTTTTTCCGACCATACCCTCAATTCTCGATCGGCCATGGCGACGGCCTTTTGCGGCGCAGTGGTGGTGGCGGCCTGGGGCCGGGGGCGATGTGTTGGGGGCCATTTCCACCAGCCCAGTGTCGCCAAGCCGAAGATCGCGCTGATGGCTACAAGGCGTAAAACCGGCGTCCTCAGATACCAAGCCTTTTTGTCCTTTGGATAGCGGGCGATGGCGCTGTCCATCGATGGCAACTGCAGGGCGGTTAGGGTTTCGGGGGGCAGGGCGCTGGTTGTCTGAGCATGATTGACGGTTTCTTCGGTGGCCGCCGACAGGGCCGAGCGCATCTCGTCGGCGGTGCTGAAGCGATCCTCCGGCTTCCAGGCGAGGCCCTTGGCGACGACGGCTGCCAAGGGGGCGCGTATCTGTCTGCGCAAGGCCTCCGGTTGGGGTGGTGTGAAGTGTTCGGGCCGCTTTCCAGTGGCCATTTCGAACATGACTAACGCCCAGGCATACAGGTCACTGCGAGGGTCCACGCCGTGTCCACGAACCTGTTCCGGACTTGCGTAGCGTGCTGTGCCGATGAACATGCCGGTGAGGGTCAGGTCCACATCGTCAGCCGCCTTGGCGATGCCGAAGTCCATGACCACGATCTCCCCCTGGCTGTTGAACATGATGTTCTGAGGTTTGAGATCCCGGTGAATGATATGATTTTTATGTGCCAGGGATAGAGCCGTGAGGACCTGGTCGCTGATGGAGAGAATCTCATCCACGGGCAAAGGCGCTCGCTCTTGGATCACCTCTCTTAAGGTCGGGCCCTCGACGAGGTCCATGGCGATGTAGTAGGTACCCTCGGTGCAACCCACGTCATGGATGCGAATAATGTGGGGATGGTCGAGGCTGGCAGCCGCCCGCGCTTCCCTCAGGAAACGTTCCACATAGGCTTGGTCTCCCAGCAGTTCGGGGGGCAGAATTTTCAGCGCTAACGTTTTTTTGAGCAGCTCATGTTCAGCCAAGTAGACCGATGCCATGCCGCCTTTTTTAAGCAAGCGCTTGATCCGATATTTATCTATGCGTTGATCGACGTCCATGGCCAATGTTCTCCCATGGCAATCAGATGCTGGCCCGCAGGACGGCTCGCCCAGTATTCGTGTGTGCTGCGGCCTGAAAGCCCGCCGGAACGAAGAGAAAATCGCCGGCCACATGCCCGGCATGCAGGTTGGCCGCATATTGGGGCTCCTGCTTCAACCCCAACTCGCGGGAGGTGTAGGTCACTAAAGCCGCAATTTTCTGGTGCAGATGGCTGGCCTCGAGGATCACCTCATTGGATTGCAAGGTGTCGATAAGGGCACGCGCAAACACCGAGTGCTGGCCCATGCCGGCATCCAGTACTGGTTCTAGCCCACCCGAACTCAAGACTGTGCGTGACCGGCTTGCGACGACCTCCTTGAGCCACTCCATGCGCTTGGCGGCTGAGAGATCGCTCCGGTCGCGGTTGACTACCGAGCGCGTCATGATACCCGAATAGCAGGTATCGGCGATGATCATGGCCTGGCGGGCGTCCATATTGTTGAGCACATCGGTGATGGCATAGTTGGGGATATGGTTGACTCGGCTCTGGGGGTCGGCATCTACGGGAATCCAGTAACCGCGGCGGTTTTTTTCATCCAGCTCACCGTGACCGGCGTAGTACAGCAGGAAATTATCCCCCTCTCCGAGCTGGCGGCGATAGTCATCCAGCGCCGCAAAGATCTCGAACCGGCTGGCATCGGTCAGAATTCGCACCGTAAAGCCATACTTCTCCTCGAGGATGGCGCTGATGGTTCGGACGTCGTTGATGGCCGTCGTCAGCTTGGGATAGTGGGCATAGGTGTTGTTGCCGATCAAAAGAGCGTGATAGTGACCGAAGGGCAGGGATTTGTAGCGCGCTGCCAAAGGAGCAGGCGCCGCCTTGGGGGTTTCCCATGGGATGGTCAACGCCAAGCGACCCTCTTTGCCAAGGGTGTCCACCGCCAACATTTTCACGGTGGTGTTGGCCGAGCGGGTGACGGGGATGTAGACCCGAAAGTGGCCGCTGGGCTCAAGTTCGGTGGGATTGTCGTTGACGGTGAAGCGGGCCAAGCCTGCGGGAGCGTTGACCCGACCGATGATACGGCGTTGGGTGGTACCGGGGTCGGTGGGCACGATCCGCATCCCCCGCGTCGCCAGAAGCCGTGGATCAATGATTTCGATGGCGGGGCCAGGTAGGTTTTTCAATTGCTTCTGCTGCTGCGTCAACTGAATTTCATAGTCCGAGGCTCGCGCGGTAAGGGCTGCCAGGTCGGCATCCAAACGCTTCGCCTTCTGCTGCTGACTATCGAGCAGGGCCTGACTTTGAGCCAGATCTGCTTCGAGTTGTCGGATGCGTTCCTCAGCCTCGGGAGGCGCCTGGGTGCGCTGCTGGATCAAGCTATCCATCTCCTTTTGATAGCGCGCCGCTTCCTGGCGGTGATGGGTGAGCTCGACCTCCCGTTCGGCCAGCGCCGCTTTCAACTTATTCACGGTGTCGTCTTGGCCGTTGTCGGCAAGTATGGTCAGGCGTCCGATCTCCGTTTGTAGCTGCCGCGCCTCACTGCGCTGAATGGCAATGACGGTCTCTTTTTTAGCCAGGGCGGATTCCAGGCGCTGGATTCGGCCGGGATCAACGCTGGTATGAACGGCCAATTGCCGAGCCAGTTCGGCTCTGGTGCTGGCCAGAGAACGTTGTTGACGCTCGATGGCGCCCTGTTGTCGCTGATATTGTTTTTCCAACCCCTCCCGTTGCCCCTCGACCTCTTGGAGGCGTCGGCGAAGGTCTTCGATCTCTGCTTCCCGTTCCGCCGCCGATTGTTTTAGGGCACTCAGCTCCTCCTGCTGGGCGGCGATGAGATCGCTTTGATCGACGGCCAATGCGTCTTCAAATCCCGAAGCCTCACGATAGAGGTTGAGGGCTTTGAGGGCGTCGCGGGGAACGCCCAAGCCCTGCTCGTATAGATAACCGAGGTTGATCATGGCACGCGCATATTTTTTCTCGCTTGCGCGTTGAAACCACTGGGCCGCCAAGTCGTATTGGGGTGTCGTACCCAACCCCTTTTCATAGATCTCTCCCACAGAGTTTTGGGCGGCAGGGTCGCCGGCCTCCGCTTGCGGTAACCATACTTTTAATGCTGTGGCATAATTGCTGCGGTCGAAGGCCACATACTCCCCCCCGCGAATGGCACATTCTCTGGCCGGGGTGCGCACAGGGCGGCGCGCAGTCATATAGGTCATGGTCCCAAGTTTGCGAACCTGCCCTGGCAGCAGGCAGTCGACGATCATCAATTGGTCGACCTCATTGGGAGAGAGCTTTCCCTGGTCGAGGGGTATGTTCTGCCGCGAGGTGCCCTGACAGCCCATAAGCAGTACCAGTGTGGCCACGAGAAGAAGAACCCTGGCGGGTACCATAGCCAGTGTTAAGCGTACACGATGAGTAGAGACTTGTGCCATGGTTCTTTCCTCCCCAGATTTAATACTCAACGGGCAACCGCCTACGGTTTGATCGTTTTGAGTGGGCCGACCATCCGGTGCCCTTATGTTTGTTTAGGGGTGTCAGGGCCGCTGTGCCATGCAGTCGCGGTCCGCTCGATTCAGGTTTAAAGCTCGATTCTTAGTCCGCCGACGACTTGATGGACAGTGATGTCTTCCAGGGCAAGTACCGTGGCATAATCCACAAAGGCCGAGAAGCCCCGGGGAAAGGTCGCTGTAAACCCCACACCAAGATTGAAAAAATCCCTGTCGGCATTGTCAAGGGGAATGATGATATGGTTCTCGGCGACGGCCGCCGGGTCATCACCGCCATTCACAAAACTACCCTTTAATTCAGTGGCATCATCTTGAAATTCATGTTGCCAGTCTACTTTGACGTATGGAGACCACACGCCGACGGAGCTGCCGATGGCGTAACTGGCCAGAGCGCCAACCACGCTGCTCACCGACTCGATCTCCTGATTTTCGATGCTGAGGGCCAATCCGAATCCGTCATCTGTGTTGTTGCCGTCCAGCTTTTCATCATATCCGTCAATGTCTGTGCGAAAGTAATTAAGCTGTGCGAAAGGGCCAATGTTGAAGCCCCCCAGGGCGACATCGTAACCCGCGCCGACGGTGATGCCATATTCATCTGCATTGGTATCTCCGTTGAACGCCTGGTCAACGTTGACATCGCCTGTCCCGGAGGTGTCGGCAGGATTGCGCGGAACGGAATAGTTGACCTTGCGTTTGATCTCATAATCTTTGCGACCGTAAGTGGCGATGCCGTTTAGGTAGAGGTTCTGAAGATAATAGGTGCCATAGAGGGAAACACCATAGCCGCTCACATCCACATCCCCGCCGTCGTTATCAATATCGCTGGCGAGTTGGTTGTAACCGAGGGCCAGACCCATGACGAGGTTCCGGGTCATCCGATAGTCGGCGCCGGCAACGATGCCGGCAGCGTTAAAATCGAATCCAGCCTCGTTCGTTGATTCGTCTTTACTTCCCGTCCCACCGTTGAGGTTAAGGAAGATGCCCAGTCGGTCGAAATCAGCCCCCGTCCCACCGCTGCTTGCATCGGCTGAAAGACTGGTGATGGGGCCGGCGTAATAGACCGGCTCACGCTCTTGCGGTTGGAAATTCATCGCCAAGCCTCCCACGCCGCCTGCCCGCAATGTGGCCAGACGGGCGGTGATGGCTGTTGCCTGCGGGCGAGCGAGTTCCACCGTTGCGGTGTTGATGGCGCTGTTTTGGGTGGATGTCATATTATCCAAGGCCTCAAGCTGTTCGTCGGTAAGATCATCAAAGGTTTGGCCGGACTGAATTTTCACTTCACCACAGCGAAAGAAAACGTCCTGTTCGGCGGGCGTCAGGCTACCCGATCCATTCAGACCGGCCAGCACTGGACACAGGGTTTCGACAGTGTTGGAGAGGGATTGGCCTGGGGGATCGGCGCGGGTTGTCGAGGGCAAGGCTAGCAGCAGGACCATGAGGAATAAACCGTAGGCGCCACCCATAAGGCCGTAACGACCTAAACTTTTCGCAAATGTGAGGTTAATCATTTGATATGTTTTCATAAGATTATTCTCCTTGAAAAATGGCTTGTGTGACTGCGGCCACCATCCGTTACAGAACAATTACCGATTGGCTGTAGCGGCTGGACGGAGGCGCAAGAAAATTTCAGCAGTGTCTGTCAGATGGGCATCCAAGCCGTACGGTGAGGAGAATAGCACGCCGCGTATCCGTACGTTGGCTATTCTGGGTGGTCAGTGAATATCTTTTCGCCTGAGATCGACATGCCTCTGAGGCGTTGTATCGTTGTTGGTGTCAGCCTTATCAAAATCCTTGAGCTTTGATTCCGTTCGTCGCTGTGGTTATTGGCTCCGCAGACGTCCCAACCAGTTTGCTTTATTGGGGACGCTGTCGATGCGGGCGATCAGCACGGTGATATTATCTTTCCCGCCCGCTTGATTCGCCAAGGCCACGAGCTTGTTGCTGGCAGTCTCAGGTTCGGGGGTTTCGGAAAGGACGGTTGCGATCGTCTCTTCAGAGACCTCCTTATGGAGCCCATCAGAGCAGAGCAGGATATGAAATGACGCATCCGGGTGCATAGATAATTCCTCGGCATCGACGATTAGCGCAGCGCTGAACCCAATAGCGCGTGTGATGATATTGGCTTGCGGGTGACTCTCAGCCGCTTCCGCCAGAATGACCCCTTTCTTCACGAGGTCTGCGACGAGGGAGTGGTCGGAAGTAAATTGCTGCAGGCGGTCATCATTGTATATGTACCCCCGACTATCGCCCACGTGCGCGAAGTAAATTTGCGTCTGTCGGATCACCGCTGAGGTTAGGGTGGTTCCCATCCCTTTCAGGTCAGGGTCGCGTTCGCTGCGACGGATCAGGACGGCGTTGGCCTTAGCATAGGCACTCCGCAAACGTTCGGTGATCGGATCATTGCTGCTGCGAGCGTACTCTTCCTTAAGAACTTCTACGGCCATCTTTGATGCCACAGCGCCACCCGCGTGGCCGCCCATTCCATCTGCAATTACCAGGAGCATGTCCGGTGCTTCGTTGGGCTGACCTTCGATTTTACGGTAGCTGGCATAGTCCTGGTTTTCTTTGCGGTGTTGGCCGGGGTGAGTGGCTAAGGCGATGTCAATGAGGCGCATGGACCCAACCTCTCTTCAGGCAACCCACGGGTACACCTTGAACCCCTCTTAGCCTGGTCAAACAGGGTTTCATGAGTAAGATTAAATATCTGCCGTTAGCGAATTCGTAGAAGATGATTCCTTGTTCGTATACCAATACATGAGGGGGATAGGGATAGGGGTGTCACCCCACCCGAAACTTCTTTTACTGATCAGAGTTCTTAAGTCTTAAGGTAGCGCTTTACCCAATCGTGTCAAGGATTGCCCACGCAAAGAGTCAACCATCGCCAGGTGAATTTTACCTGCTTCCTTATTCGTTCCCTCGCTTGACAGAAGATTAACCAGGGCGCACGTTAAGGTACCACATTGTGGTACACAACCAAGCGGATAAATTAATAGTGGACGGGAGGAATGACATGGCTATCCAATCGATTCGGCACTCGTTACGCATGAACCAAAAAGGGCAGGGGATGACCGAGTATATTATCATGGTGGCCTTGATCGCCATAGCCGCCATCAGTATCTATACGCTCTTCGGCAAGCAGATTCGATCCGTCGTGGCCAGCATCGGAGGCCAGCTCTCCGGTGATACCGCTGCACAGACTACCTCATTCCAGGGGGATATGGATGCTCAACGGGATAAAACCGTAAACCTCGAGAATTTTGACAATCAAGATTTCTAGAATCGCGGGTGAATGGGGTGAGTTAAGACCTTTATGGAGAGATTCTCTATCTACCGTAATATCGGTAGCAGACGAAGGTGCGCAGGGTAAATGCAACAAACACGTGCGGCCATCAGTTTTAGGGAGAATCGGCCTGATATTCGGGGGCGAATTTGATAACGACTGAGGGTAAACACTTAATAAACAACGAACAGGGACAAGCGATGGTGGAGTACGTCATCGTTGCCGGCGCGGTGCTGTTTGGTGTCCTGACAATTAACGCACTGCTCGTTCCACCATTAAACGAATTCTATACCCTGATTACGAACGTTATCAGTCTGCCCATCCCCTAAAGCCCATATGAATATCAGATAGGCCATTCCTATTTAGGGATCCGTTTATCCTGAATACCCCAAAACCCCATGCAGTTCTCATGTGGTTTGCTGTTATTGAAGCACAGTTGTCAGTAAGGGGGCATCATTCAAGATCTATCCTCGCATATCCTCCGATAACCGGCACCAGGACCGGTCGTCCATACACGCGCTCACCACATCGGTGAGCGCTACAAAAACACCGTGGTTCGGTCAAACTGGGCAGGCAATGGTGGAGTTCGTCATCGTCTTTCCGGTTCTCATGCTTTTCTTCCTGGTGATCCTCCAGACAGCCATGCTGCTCAATGCGCGTCAGCTAGTCCATTACGCGGCGTTCTATGCAGCGCGCGCCGCCATCGTGGGCGCCTCCGCCCAGACGGCTGCCGAGGTGGCCTGCGCCCCTCTGGCCCCCGGACCCAATACGCTGGTGGCCCTGCCCGCAAAGGTAGGGCTTTCCAACCTCCTCACTGTGGT
>JBNKKA010000043.1:0-27725 GCA_050291585.1 Desulfobacteraceae bacterium | reverse complement strand
TTTGAGTGACACTCTCGGTGATGGGCAGCTCAAAGGTCACATCCTGGAGCAGTTCGGCGGCGTGGGCCACGTGCTGCTCCACATCGGCACGTTCCTCTGCCGTGAGTCGGCCAGGCTTGTTGAGCAGCTCCGGGTCCACGAAGAGTTTACCCACCTGGGACAGATTGGCGGCGATCTCCAGAGTGGCCATCTCGCGCTCGTCCAGGTTGAGTTCAGTGGCCATGGCCTGTGACACGCTGCGCATCAGGTGGGTGTGACCAGAGAGATAGGGGTCGGTGCGCTCGATCGCCTTCACCAGGATCTCAATGGTCTGGCGAACGGCGTTCTCACTGCGCTGGCGCACTTCGACAATCTCGGTGATATCGCGGAAGAGGGAGACGATGCCGCGCATCTTCCCCTGGGGGTCTAAAAAAGGCACCTTGGAGATATGCAGGTGGTGACGCCGGGACTGCAGGTAGATGTCGATGTGGAAACTCTTGGATTGCTTATGAGTCAGCACCCAGCGGTCGGTGGTTTCCAGACGCCTGGCCGTGTCGAATCCGAAGAGGGCGGTGTCGTCCAGCCCCACGATGGCCCCGGCATCACGTCCTAAAGCAGTGGCAAAGGCGGGGTTGACATACTGATAGAAGCCGCGCACGTCTTTGAGAGCTATGTATTCGGTGATGGTGTTGTTGATGCTGTCGAGGAGTTGGCGCTGTTCGTCGATCTGCTGCGCCTGGATCTTGAAACGCAGGGCCGAGCGACGGTTTTCGATCCCTACGATGCGCCACCACAAGGCGCCCAGAGAGAGACTGCCCATCAAAATAATCAACACCACAATACTTAAAGAGAAACGTTTAAACCTGCTCAAGGGCTGCCTGGCGATGGCGTAGTCCGCCTCCTGCACCACCCACCAGTTCAATTCATCCACCTTCTGGCCATAGTGATAGGCTTTGCGACCATCGGTGCGGGTATGTCCCACGGAAAAACCACTGGGGTCGGCGCCGTTCATGTGTCCATCCTCAAGGGGCGTTAGCTCACCCGGCATCCATGGAACGATCTCCTCGTAACCACCAGCGCGTATTTGAATGAGGCGTGTGAGTTCACCAGACCCCAGCAGAGGTGAGTTGGATAAAAGCGCATTGATCCGGTCTGACACCGCCCGCCTGAGCATCAACACAGCCACCGGTGGGCCCTCCTGGGGTGGCAAAATTGGAAGAAAGATCCCCATGACCAGTCCGCTGGCGGAAGGGCGCACGGGTGTAAACTGCTCCCCATGCCCGCCCACTACCGCCTGAACCAGCTCCCGATGCACCTTGGTCAAGGGTTGGGTGGTGGCGTTGGTGGCCAAAACGGTTCGCCCCTGACGGTCGAGGATACGGGCATCCAGAAAACCCGAGTAACGGGTGAACTCTTCCAGGAGGGTCTCCAGCATGGGGAGCTGGGCCACCAGGGGGTCGATCTCAGCCGAGGGATCCGTGGCGGTTGCCAAGCGACCCGCCGAGAGCAAAATGGGTTCATCCCTTCGCAAGTCAACCTCGGCGGCAAAGAGCCGGAAGATATCGGCCTGAACCACGCGCCCCCCCTGTTCCACCAGACCAGAGAGCCAGGTAGAGACCACTTCGGCGCGCCCCCCGGCCATGAGGGCCAGGCGCTTCTCGAGGGCATCCCGAAACTCCCCCTCTTTCTGGGTCAGCATCCAGGACATGGTCAACGCTGACAGCACCAGAACGATGGCCACCAGGCCGATGCCGATGAGGATGGCGCGTTTGCGATATAGGCCGGGTGCTTGCCCCGACGTTGCCAGCGGCGGCATCGGTTTTGATTCTTTCATCGTCAGGCTCATGGGTCACTTCCTAAAAACTTGTTTTTTATCGGATATTCATCTCCGAATGTGGTACTTTTTTCGAGAGCAAATGCGCCCAACCATGGGTCTCGTTGACCGAATACTGGGGCAGATAGTGACGGTACATCGTATGGGGCAGCACCTGGTTGGTCAGATTATCCAGGATGAAAACGCCCTCATCCAGATAGACGGCCAGGACCGCATGACCAATCCCGCGGATACGATCCTGCACCACGACCAGACGCAACTGGTCCGGAAAGAAGCCCATCTGCCTGAGGGTATAATATTTGGCGATGCCATAGTCTTCACAATCCCCGCTATGAATCATAAACTCCTCGGGTGTGGCCCAGTAATCGGAAGCGCTGTAAACTTCGCTATCGAGGCGGTAGGGCCAACGATTGAAAAAACCATTGACCGCCTTGAGCAATTCCATCTGCGGCTGGTGCCTAGCGGACGCCATCATCCGTTGCCACTGGGCGATGGGTCGAGGGCAGTCCGCGCCTTTCCATGCCATAAGGCGGACCATCTGCGCATTAGCCACCCCACGCACACGCTGCCAATGCGGGAGCACTTCCAGAGAGCTGCGGAACTCGACCGTACCGAACAGGTGCACCGGCTTCCGCTCGCTTTGGTCGGCCCGAGCCGCCGGCAGCATCAGGATCCCCAGGCAGAAAACCAGAATCCCGACTGCGGCCCAGCGCTTGACCCAAAAATAATCCTCCATGGCCAGGCTGCCTTTAACGCCATCTGTGTGAACGGCCCGTCATCAGCGCTCCCGCAACGCATTCTGACTGGCCTTGAGAATGGGCTTGAGGAGATATTCAAGGACGGTCTTCTTGCCCGTGAGAATGTCCACACTGACAGTCATACCGGGAATGATAGGTAACTTGGATCCCCGGTAGGTAATGGCCTTGGTGTTGGCGCGCAGCTTCACCTTGTAGTAGCTCTCGCCACGCTCGTCACGGATGGTATCCACGCTGATCCGCTCAACCACCCCTTCCAGGCCGCCGTAAATTGAAAAATCGTAGGCGCTGATCTTGATCATCGCCTTCTGGCCTGGATAGAGAAAGGCGATGTCGGCCGGACGGATGCGCACCTCGAAGAGGAGGGAATCATCCAGGGGCACCACCTCGAGAATGGGATCCCCGGGTCGCACCACCCCGCCCATGGTGTTGATGATGATCTGTTTGACCATGCCGCGCACCGGCGAGCGCACGTCCGTACGGGTCACGCGATCCTCGCCAGCCGCCAGCACCTCCCTTAAGGAGTTGAGGGCCACCCGCCGCTGGCTGACCTCATCCAGGGCCTCGGCCTGGAAGACGGCCCGCCGCTGCTCCATCTTCTGGCGCGCCTCTTCGGCCTCCTTGCGCACCCGTGGCAGACTCAAGGTAAGGGCGTTGATATCGCCCTTGAGGCGCACCACCTCCCTTTGAAGCTTGATGTAATCCACCTTTGCGTATAGTCCCTTTTTCACTAGAGGCTGGGCGATGGATAGCTGCTCCTCGCCCAGGGCGAGGCGCTTTTGTAGATCTGCGTGACGCCCTTTGATCTCGGCAATCTCTTGGCTCTTCTGCTCCGCCTGTGTCTTGAGAATCTTGAGCTCCACATCCAGCTGACGTCGGCGGGCCTTCAATATCGTGCGCTGGTCCTCGGCCAGTTGAGGCCGATCGGCCAGCACCGTGGGGGAAAAGTCGATCTTCAGATGACCCACCTGGGTCTCCAGGCGGACCTCCGCCTCCAGGCGTGCGATGGCCGCTTCGTGCCCCAGGGCCTTGGCATAGGCATCCTGAAACTGGCTGTCCGCAGTGGAGTTATCAAGGCGTACAAGCACATCGCCCTTGTCGATGATCTGGTTCTCATGAACCAGGATCTCATCCAGAATCCCGCCCTCTAAGTTCTGAATCACCTGGACCTGCTGGGAGGGGATGGCCTGGCCAATGCCGCGGGTGACCTCGTCAAGAACGGCACGCTGGGCCCAAAAAATAAAGGTCAGCAGCATGAGAAGGATGGTGATGGAAAGCAGATAGGCCATGGCATGACCCCGGCGATGAATGGCACCGTCCACCTCGGTCATAAAGGCGATCTCTGCGGGCCTCGGACGTGGGCGGGTACTCATGGGCGCCCCCCTTCGACGGCGCTGATGCGGATGCGGTCGCTCTTCAAATCCGCCAGAATTTTATTCTTGGGCCCATCGGCGACAATGCGCCCGTTGTCCATGACGATGAGGCGCTCCACCAGAGGCAGCATGCTGAAGCGGTGGGTGATGAGGATCAGGGTTTTATCCTTGATCTGGGGCATCAGGCGGGTCCGCAGGGCGCCCTCCGTGGCGTTGTCCATGGCGCTGGTGGGTTCATCCAGAATGAGCAGTTCGGGGTTGAGCAAAAGGGCGCGGGCGATGGTGACCAGCTGGCGTTGCCCTCCGGAGAGGTTCATGCCCCGCTCGCCCACCTGGAGGCCGAAACCGGCCGGGTGGGCACGCAGAAAATCCATCACCCCGGCCACCTCGGCCGCCCGGGCCACGGCCCTGTCATCGGCGAAAGGCGCCCCTAATGCGATATTTTCGCGCACGCTGCCGTAAAACAGATAATTGTCCTGGGAGACGTATCCGATCATGCGCCGCAGGTCGGCTACATCCAGCTGGCGGATGTCGATATCACTGACCTTAACGGCCCCCTGCAACGGGTTGTAGAGTCCCTGGATGAGGCGTCCCAGGGTGCTCTTGCCCGAGCCCACCCGGCCGATGATGCCCACCTTTTCCCCCGGCTCGATCGTAAGGGAGACATTGTTGAGGGCCAGGGTTTCGGCCGCCGGGTATTGAAAGATCACCTGTTCGAAACTGACCCGAGGGTGCAGCTCGCCGTGCTCCAGATGCTCGTCCCGCAGGTTTCTCTCGGTGGGCAATTGCATGAGGAGGTCGAGGGATTTCAGGGCCATGCGGGACTGCTGCAAACGGGTCAGCATGGCCGCCACGGACCCCAGGGGGGCCATGGCGCGCCCCACCAGGATGTTGCAGGCGATGAGGCCACCCATTGTCAGCTCGCCCTCGGCGATGCGATACACGCCGTAGATGATGATGCCCACACTGGTCAGTTGTGCGGCCAATTGGGCGGAGGAGATGGAGAAACTGGCCATGGTCCGGGCACGGCTGGCCGATTGGGCGTGAAGGCCCACCACCGCCTCCCAACGGCGCTGGAGACTGCCTTCGGCCAGGTTGGCCTTGATGGTGTCAAGGCCGTTGATGATCTCCACCAAAAGCGCGTTTTTCTGGGCGGCCTCCTTGAAGCCGTCTTCGATGTAACGCTGGAAGGGGTATTGCAAAAACAACCCTACCAGGACCACGATGGGAATGGCGATACAGGGCACCACAAAAAGCGGTCCGCCGATGAAATAGATGATGGCCACGAAAAGCACCACAAAGGGCAGATCGACGATGGCCAAGAGGGTCGTTGAGCTGAAAAAATCCCGCAGAGATTCGAACTCGCGCAGATTGTTTGCCAAGGTACCGGTGGAGTCGGGCTTTGCGTCCGTGCGCAGCCCCATCACCTGGCGCATGAGGCGACTGGCAATGAGGACGTCGGCGTTGCGTCCGGCCACATCGACGAAATAGCTGCGCAGGTTCTTGAGGGCAAACTCGAAGCCAAAGGCAATCATCACCCCCACGGCCAGAACCCAGAGGGTTTCCAGGGCCGCATTTGGCACCACCCGGTCATACACATTCATGACGAAAAGGGGGCTGGCGATAGCCAGAAGATTGATCATCACGCTGGCGAGGACCACATGCTTGTAAATGGGGAAAAAGCGCAGGATATTGCCCCAGAACCATTTTTTGGGATCGAGGAGCTTTAGATCGCTGGCCCGCTTGTCCAGACGGGCCGGCACCTTCACAAAAATTGCATCGCCCGCGTAGGCAGCCTGCAGTTCATCGAGGGCGACGCGGGTGACCTCCCCCCCGTGTTCGGGGAAGATGACCTTGGCCCCGTCCCCGTCCAAACCGCACAGCACACAGGCATTGCCACCCCTCAAGACGAGCAGGCAGGGCATGAGCAGGGGAGAGATCCGCTCCACTTTGGCGCGATGGCCAACAGACACGCGCAAACCGGCCTGTTGCGCGGCCCGAAGGCAGGCTGTCACCGCCGAGGACGAGTTGTCCTCCCCTTCGGGCAGGCCAGCCCGGAGGGCATCCACTGAGATGGGGCGCCCCGCAAGGCGCATGAGAATCGCCAGGGCCACCATAAGCGGTGGTGCGTCCTCCAGGGGTCGCAGGCGCAGGACTGGCGCAGGGTCCTCGCCCCCCGGGAGCCATGCGGTTTCGGTCCCCTGGGTGGGTGTTTCCGGCAGCGGGTCACCCGACTCGATGGGATAGGCTTTCGCAGAAATAGGCATCTTCTATCTTTAGCTAAGGGGTTGAACCGACACCTTCAATATCGGCTGAACTCCTTTTTTATTGATAAAGATAGACGCTGCGGGTTTTAATAAATAAAAATAGACGTTGCAGCTTTTATTTTTGGCAGGCCGCCGCCGATAGCATGGGGAAGCAGGCAGAAACAGATACTGAAAAAGACCAAACCCCACACAACCCTCAGGAAAAATAAGAAAGCCAAGATGTCAGAATCCCGCCCCCGCCCGGAAGAAGCGATCCTCATCGTCGATGACGACCCCGTGGCCCTTGCGACCCTGTCCAAGGCCTTGGAAAAAGCGGGCTTCAACAATCTGATTGCCTGTGGTGATGAACGCGAAACGCTCACCATCCTGGCCGAGAGGGCGGTCGCCGCCATCCTCCTGGACCTGGTCATGCCCCACATCAGCGGCGAAGACCTCCTCGTGGATATCCGCAACCGGCATCCGCAGGTACCGGTGATCATGGCCACCAGCAGGGACGACACCGCTACGGTGGTGCGTTGCATGCGCAAAGGTGCCTACGATTATATCACCAAGCCCTATGACACAGGCCTGCTCCTGGCCGGTGTGAAACGCGCACTGCAATTCAGGCAACTCCAACGGGAGAATGCCATTTTCTCCCGCAGCCTCCTCAGGGAGGGCCCCCTGAACCCCGCGCCCTTCACCGCAATCGTCACCCGCAACCCCCAGATGCAGAGTCTCTTTAAATATTGCGAAGCCATCGCCCCGGGCAGTGAGCCGGTCCTCATCAGCGGGGAGACCGGCACCGGCAAGGAGCTCATGGCGCGCGCTTTTCATTCGGCCAGCGGCCGCCAGGGCGCTTTTATGGCCGTCAACGTGGCCGGAGTGGATGACCATGTTTTTTCAGACACCCTCTTCGGCCATACCAAGGGCGCCTTTACCGGTGCAGAAAGGGCCCGCAAAGGCTTTATCAGCAAGGCCGCTGGCGGGACCCTCTTTCTGGACGAGATCGGAGAATTGTCCGAGGCCTCCCAGATCAAGCTCCTTCGGGTGCTCCAGGAGAAAGAATACCTCCCCCTGGGCAGCGACCAGGCCCTCACCACGGACGCCCGCGTCATCGTGGCAACCCACAAGGAGATCGAAAATCTCAGGGAGAAAAACCACTTCCGCGCTGACCTATACTATCGCCTGCGCACCCACCACCTGGAACTGCCACCCCTACGCCGGCGCCCCGAGGACATACAGCCCCTTTTGGAGCATTTCCTGGACCAGGCCGCCGAAGCCTTTGGTAAAAAGCGCCCCGCCTACCCACCCGAGTTGGTGACGCTTCTTAATAGCCACGCCTTCCCAGGCAATGTGCGCGAGCTGCGCGCCATGGTTTTCGATGCAGTCGGCCGCCATACCAACAAAACCCTCTCCACGGAACGCTTTCGGCAATATATTTTTCCAACTCGAGGCGCGCGCGGGCATGCGGCTTCGGTCGAGTTGGAACGCCTCTTTGGATCTCTCCCCCAGCTGCCATCACTCAAAACGGCTGCCGAGGCCCTCGTTGATGAAGCCCTGCGCCGTTCGGACAACAACCAGAGAGTGGCCGCCGGTCTGTTGGGCATCACTCCGCCGGCCCTGAGCAAGCGCCTCAAACAACGCACTCAAAAAACCGACTGAAGCGGCGCCCAACCCCATTCACTTTTTTCAAGCCCCCTCCGAAAGTTAACCACCCTCCATATCAATTGGTTTTTATACGAAATTTAGATCGATTTCGTTTCATTTAGCCACTGACTATTAACCAAACTCACCCCCCTTTGAGCCTGATGTTAAATCAGAATAGATATTATTATATTTATATATTTAAGATAGTTATGAATATTTTCACATCGTGGCACAGGATTTTCATAGAAAGGAGGCGCTAAGCAGTCATCCGGCAGTCGGTGGAGCCCCTCACCGGCGCTGAAAATATAGAAACAAACCGATCGGAGACCAAACAATGCCAAACCCCATGACGCCCAAACCAATGCCCCAGGATCTGTCCACATCAAATAACGCCGCTTCTATGCCTGAGGCGCCTATTGAACTTCCCGTCCCTACCAGCGACGAGCAACTCTCCGTCCAGATCCTGCCAGGGGCCCATCTGAGCCTGCCATTTGACCTGACCGCCACCACCCTCGTGCCCCAGGGAGACGATCTCATTCTTCAGTTGGAGGGCGGCGGGTCCATGACCCTCGTCGATTTCGCCCGGCACAGCAAAGGCCTTCACCCCCCCATGGTGGAGTTGCAAGATGGCAGCCTCCTGCCCGGACAAGCACTCCTTTCCGCCCTCAGCGCAGAGAGCATCGAAACCGCCAGTGGTGAAGAGAGCCCTGCCGGTAGTGGCATCGGTGAATACCACGACGACCCCGGAGACCTCATCCAGGGGGTGACGCGCATGGATGGTCTCGACTTTGAGCCCGTCTCGGAATTCCGCTTCCCCGATAGCGATGACCTGGGTTATCGCACCACCAGCGTCTTGAGCCAGGAGGATCAAACACAAAATGGCCCACTTGGCCCGCTGCCCGGCGACACAGCCGATTCTGAGGATGGGCAACCGAGCGGTGGCGATACCCAACCCGATACCGCTGGAGGCGTAGACGCCAGCGACAATGGGGGAACTACCGGCAATACAGACCCGACCTCAGACACAGGCGATACGACCCCGCCCCAGCTTCAGGTCGATCCCATCGGCCTTACCAGTGATGATACCCCCACCCTCTCAGGCACAGCAGAGCCTGGCAGCACTATCACCGTAATCACCGATGCGGGTGAGCACACCACAGCCACCGCCGGCGACGGCACCTGGTCCTTGCCTCTGCCCGAGGATGCGGCCCTGACAGATGGTGAACATAGCCTGGAGGTCATCGCCAGCGATACGGCCGGCAACACCACCTCGGGAAGCGTCACTGTTATCGTCGACACCACTGCGCCCCAGGTGACTGTGGAAGATCTTCCCCTGACCAGTGACAACACCCCGACCCTCAGCGGCACGGCCGAACCGGACAGCACCCTCATCATCGAGGTGGGCGGCCAGACCCTGACCACCACCAGTGATGCCAATGGCGACTGGAGCGCAAGCATCCCAGACGAGACCCCCCTGGGGGATGGCGCCTTCACCGTCGTCGTCACAGCCACCGATGCCGCAGGAAATATGGCTTCAGCCGACGGGTCGCTGAATGTCGACACCCAGGCACCCGAAATCATCGCCGCAGAGATGAGCCCGGAAGGCGACCTTGTCTCCGGCAGCACCGAGGCGGATGCCACGGTGACGCTCACCCTGCCGGATGGTCAGATCATCACCGTAGCCGCTGACAGCGAAGGCAATTTCGACATCCCCCTGGACACTCCCTTCACCGCAGGCGAGACCCTTCAGCTGGTGGCCAACGACGATGCCGGCAACCCCTCGGCAAGCTTTCCCGTGATCAGCCCCTCGGCCCCCAACGCCGGTGATATTCACCTTACCACCGCCGAAGACACAGCCATCGAGATCAGCGCCGCCGATCTGCTCGCCCAGAGCAATGATTCCGATTCCGCGGATCTGACCATCAATGATGTGACGTTGGCTGACCCGTCCACAGGCAGTCTCGTCGATAATGGCGACGGTACCTGGACCTACACCCCGGCCCCGGATTTCAACTCCGACAATGTGGTCCTCAACTTCACTGTCTCCGACGGCGCCTTAAACGATACGGGCGTGGCTTCAGTCGCCGTCACCCCGGTGAATGATATTCCCGTGGTGGCCACAGAAATCCCCACCCAATTGGCGACCGAGGATTCGCCCTTTGAGTTCGCCATCCCCGAAGGCACCTTCAATGATGTGGATAACACCGATCTGAGCCTCTCGGTGGGCGAACTCCCCGACGGTCTGACCTTCGACCCAGCCACCGGCCTCATCACTGGCACACCGACCGTACCGGGCACCTATACCGTCACGGTCACCGCCGACGACGGTCAGGACGGCACGGTTTCGGAGACCTTCACCATCGAGGTAGCCAATGTCAACGACGCTCCCCGAGCCGGGGACGACGAGGCGCTGCACACCCCCGAAGACATACCCCTGGAGGGCATCAACGTCCTCGCCAACGATACCGACCCGGACGGGGACACCCTGACCGTCTCCCACGCCGAAGCCGACAATGGCAGCGTCACCATCAACGCCGACGGTACCCTCGACTACACACCGGATGCGGATTTCAACGGCAGCGACACCATCACCTACACCATCAGTGACGGCAATGGTGGCCAGGACGCGGCCACCGTATCTCTGACCGTCGACCCTGTCGCGGATGCCAACGCTGATGCGGTGTCAGCCCTGCCTCACCAAACCGCAATGATCGACGTTCTGGCCAATGACACGGCGGCGGAGATGAATCTGACTTCGGTTGAATTGGCCGACCCCACCCAGGGAAGCGTGGCCATCGTCGACAACCAGGTGCAGTTCACACCTGCCGATGGTGTGGAGAACACCACCGTCGAGTTGACCTATACCTTCACCGATGGCCAGGGCAATGTGGACGGTGCCCAGGTCGATGTAACCCTGGGGGACTACGCCAGCGCCTATGATCTGGCGGCGACGGGGGATCTGGCCAGCAGCATCGACATGACAGCGGTCAGCGTAGATGGTGGCAGTCACGCCATCGAAGCCGAACTCTACCCCAACTCGAATCTGAGCTTCACCATCAGCGCCGAAATTCCAGAAGTGGCTCCCAAACTGGATCTCTATATGGTTCAGGATATGACTGGCTCCTTCTGGGGTGACGATCTACCGACGGTCAGAGGTGAGGTTAGCGACACCGGTAACGCAGCGGACCTCGGCCTTTTGGATGACATCGTTTCAGGCGTTACGGCCAAGTTCAGCGATGCCCAATTTGGCATCGGCAGTTTCAATGACACCCCCAACAGCGGTGATCACCAGCAGTTTCTGCACGAGTTGGATCTTGGCGCTGGCAATGGTGGTCTGCGTCTTGACGACGCCTATGACGCAGAGCTCGGCAACGGCTACTACGGGGCTGATTACCCTGAGTCCCAGGCCTACGCACTGCAGCAGGTCGCCCTGATGGCCCAAAATGGTGAAAACGGTTTCCGGGAGGATGCCGCCAAGGTGGCGGTGATGATCACCGATGCCCCTTCGCATGGCAGTGATGCGGAGCTTGCGGCCATGGCAGATGCCTTGGATCAAGCGGATGTCCGGGTCATCTTCCTGGTGGCAGGCGACAACACCGATTTTTATCAGGCATGGATCGACGACTACGGCGTGGACGGTACGGTGGTCCCCCTGGCTTCGGACAGCTCCAATATCGTGGAAGCGTTGACCACCGGCATCGACAATCTTCAGGAGAGCCTCTCCCTGGATATCACAGGAGACGCCTTCGGCTTGGCAACGATTGGCGAGGGCACCATAAACGCGGACGGTACCATCACCTGGGAGGTGCAGCTCGAGGCGCCCCTGGACGGCTCCCACGCCGAGAGTCAGCTCGAGTTCGTGGTCAATGACAGCAACAATACCCAGGTGGGCGAGGCAGTTCAACTGAATGTACACACCCAATACCAGTTGGACGGCACGGCCGCCAACGACTACCTCCAGGGCCACAGCGGTGACAACCACATGCTCGGCAACGAGGGCGACGACCTTCTCGAAGGATTGGGGGGCAATGACAACCTCGACGGCGGTAGCGGCAACGACATCCTCGTGGGCGGTGAAGGTGCCGATATTCTAACCGGCGCCCAGGGTAACGATCACCTCAGCGGCGGGGCCGGGGCGGACAGCTACGCCTTCAGCGCCAATGGTGGGGAAGGTGACGACGTGATCCAAGATTTCGATGTGGCCAGCGACGCGATCCGCCTCAGCGACGTTCTCGATGCAGCACCCGATGGCAGCACCGACCTGGAAGCTCTGCTCAGTGCCGGCGACCAGCATGTGCAGGTCGCCGTCAGCGGCGCCAATGTGGAGCTGCAGATCAGCGGCGACCAAGGACAGACCAGCATCACCCTGGAAGGTATCAACGCCGGCGGCGCTTTCGACGGCCACACCAGCCTGACGGAGCTCATCGACAGCGGCCTGATGATCCAACATAACCCCATGTAAACGGCATGCGGCTTTCTTTCGGTATGCCTTTTGCTGTTTCACCGCTAAGGTGAAAGTCAATTACACCAGACTATAGCGTGTTTTTATCCAAAATAGATACCGTCTGCCCCCTCAGGGGCGGGCGGCTAACCAAATCCCTACCACCGTCACCCACCTGACGGCGGTCCAGTGAGGTGTCATGAAATCGATGGCCGTCCACTCAAAGCACAAATCATCAAGATCCATAAATTTCATCCAATTCGTCCTGCTATTGGGTCTGACCTGTTCCGTCATGGGGACAGATTTTACCCATGCGGCCGACACCTCAACCGCTTCGGAAGGTGGATCTGGTATTGAATTGAGTGTCACAGCCACTTTGGAGCGTAGCCCGCGCCTGATGGCCATTAAAGCCAACCGTGATGCAGTGGTCCAAGATCGCGAACAGGTGCGTGGCGACTATCTGCCCCAGGTGGATCTGGCCCTGGGTTACGGCACTGACAGCCACAGTGACATCGGTACCCGCGCCCGTGATGAGGAAACTGACTTCGATGGGCGCACCGAAGCCTCAATCATCCTGGTGCAGCCCCTTTACCACGGGGGTGACATCAAAGGCCGCGTGGCCTTAGAAACCGAACGCCAGGCCTCTGCCGAGATGCGCGTCATGGACAATGCCGAAGCCCTCGCCCTGGACGCCATCATCGCCCACATGGAGGTCTGGCGCCAACGTGAGCTGCTCGATCTCACCGAACGCAATGTCAAAGCGCACCGGGAGATTCTGGCTCAGTTAGAGGAGCGCACCCAATCGGGCGCCGGCAACATCGCCGATGTGATTCAGACTAAGGGACGTCTGGCACTGATTCTCTCATCCCAGGCGCGTATTCAGGCGGAGCTGACCGCCGCCGAGGCACGCTATCGTCGTCTGACGGGGATGCCCCCCCAAGCGCTGCACCTGCCCCAGAATTACCAGCACCTACTTCCCGGCAGCCAGGAGGAGATTATCTCCCAGGCCCGCCGCAACAACCCAAAACTGGGCGCACTCTCCGCTGACATTCGCGCTGCCGCCCAAGAGGTCGAGGTCCGCAAGGCTGGTTTTCTGCCCCGTATCAACTTTGAAATGAGCTCCACCTACCAGGATGGCGTGGAGAGCAACACCTCTTTTACCCACAACAACGCCATCATGGTGCGGGCCCGTTGGAACCTCTACAACGGTGGATCAGATACCGCCGCCCGTGAAGCTGCAGCTGCGCGAAAGCGCCAGCTGTCTTCAGATAGACAAAACCAATACGAACGCCTGGCCGAAGAGATCGATGCCACCTGGAGCCAGCATCAGGCCGCCATCGCCCAGAGCCGAAGCTTTAGCGAAGCCGTCAAATTCAATGACGAGACGCGCAGCGCTTACGCCGAACAATTTGTGGTGGGCCAACGCAGTCTCCTGGACCTTCTCGACGCGGAGAACGAGTATTTTCAGTCATCGGCCCAGCTCCTCACCACCCAAGTCAATGAGATGATCGCCGTCTATCGCCTCCTGGCCCTCGGCGGCGAGTTGCTCGGAAGCTTAAACATTGAGCACGTGAATTAGACATTTGTAAGCCGGTGAGGATGCTGGCGCGAGGTATTAGGCACAGCGGATAGGTGTACCCAAACACCTTCTGAAAAAACAAAAAAGCCTTCTACGTAAAAACGTAGAAGGCTTTTTTAATTTTGTGGTGCCGAAGGGGAGATTCGAACTCCCACATCCATACGGACACTAGACCCTGAACCTAGCGCGTCTACCAGTTCCGCCACTTCGGCACATTGAGGCATCAACCTGAAATGAAGGTTGATTTCGTTTTGTGGATGCCCTAATTATATTCTTTTGGGTGTAGTGTCAAGCATATTTATGGCGGTTGTCAATGGCACCTGGATATGGATATAAGTCAAAGGATTTTAAATATTTATAAATCTATCCCGCCGATGTTTAGTGTGACTTGGAGCGCGGATAAAAACAGCCCTGGGGATGAAGGTCAGATGAGTTCCCTTTGGCCATTGGTGGTACTTGAATGAAGTTGATCGAATCTATTGCCGACATCAAGGAACCCTTTGTCAATGCCGTCATCACCATCGGCAATTTCGACGGGGTTCACATCGGGCACCAATCCT
The DNA here is from genome assembly GCA_050291585.1 of Desulfobacteraceae bacterium. GTDB lineage: Bacteria > Desulfobacterota > Desulfobacteria > Desulfobacterales > Desulfosarcinaceae > JASJCL01. The sequence goes on along the minus strand of JBNKKA010000043.1, from coordinate 13,311 downwards.
TGTTTCACACAGTCATGGAGAAGGCCGACGCTCTCAGTGGCACCTCCGTGGCCATGACTTTTGAGCCCCACCCCATTCGGGTCCTCAAGCCCAACGGCCACCCGCCCCTGATCACCCTGCACGAGCAGAAAGTTGAGCTCATAGCCAAAACGGGTATCGACGTTCTCATTTGCATCCCTTTTGATAAAAACTTCGCCGCCTTTACTGCAAACGAATTCGTCAATGATCTGCTCTTGACCACCATCGGCGTTAAAGCCATTGTCGTCGGCCAGGACTACACCTTCGGTCGAAACCGCGAGGGAAATGTGGCCACCCTGCAGAAGCTGGCGGCTGACGACCGCTTCGAAGTCGTGGTCACCGACTGGATCCAGACCCAGAACGGCCACCGCGAACGGATCTCCAGCACCAATATCCGCAAGGTTGTGCACGCCGGAGACATGCAAATGGCCAAGCGCATGCTGGGTCGCGACTACCAGATTCGCGGTCGCGTGGGCCAGGGGCGCAACCGGGGTGGCAAACTTCTCGGATTCCCCACGGCCAATATTACTTTGCAGGATGAATTATGCCCAAAATCGGGTATTTATGCCGTAACCGTTGAACACGCGGGTGAACTCCTCCCCGGCGTTGCCAATATCGGCTACAGCCCCACCTTCGACGACCATATCTTCACCGTCGAGGTCCATCTCCTCGATTTCGACCAAGACATTTACAATCAGAAGATCAAGGTTAACTTCGTGAAACGCCTGCGTGAAGAGCGCAAATTCGACAACATCGAGGCCCTCTCCGTCCAGATCGGCAAGGATGTGGTCGCGGCCCGCGCCATCTTAACCGAGATCATGGGATAAACGACACCCATGCCGAAAAAACTGATCTTTTCCCTGGCCATCGGCGGGGCGACCTCGGCGCTTGCCCTCTATCTGTCCTTGCGCAATGTTCCCCTGGCGGAGTTGGGCGCCTATTTCAGGCAGGTGGACTATCTCTGGATGGGACCCGCCGTTATCGTATCCCTGGCCAGTTTCATCCTGCGGGTCTGGCGCTGGCAGGTGATATTGGGTTCATCGCCGCCTATCAGTTTCTGGAACGCGTACCACCCGCTGATGATCGGTTTCATGATTAATTGCATTCTCCCCGGACGGGTAGGAGAGATGGCCCGACCGGCCATTCTGAAAAAAAAGAACGCTGTGCCCTTCTCCACGGGCCTGGCCACGGTGGCCGCCGAGCGGGCCTTTGACATCATCATCCTCATCGTGGCCCTGGTGGGGGTGTTGGCCTTCGTGGAGATCGATCCAGCTTTTCAAGTGCGCTTCGGTGAGTTAAGCCTCAACAAGGCACTTCTGGAAAAAGTCGCCACCGGCACCAGTCGCCTGGGGGTGGTTCTTATTCTGGGCATCGTCCTGGTGAGCGTCGACCGCAGCCGCAGGTGGATCAACGGCGCCATCGCGTGGACGGCTCAACACCTGGCTTTCGGCCCCCCAAAACTCAAGGGGTTTATTGAGGCCTGCGGCGATCTTTTCATCCGCCTCAACGACAACTTTGCGGCGGGTTTCGCCCTCATCAAGGAACCGCGCCGTCTGGTGGCCTGTTCCATCTTGTCGGTACTGGTGTGGGGCGTCGGCGTGGGATCCTATTACCTCGTCGGCCTGGGCTGTCCCCAGGCGGCACTCTCCTACCCCCAATGGTTCGCCGTGCTGGTGATGATCTGTTTTTTCATCGCCTTGCCCTCGGTGCCGGGATACTGGGGGCTGTGGGAGGCGGGCGGGGTGTTCGCACTGCGGCTTTTCGGGGTACCTCCCGAAGCCGCCGCCGGTGCTACTCTGCTCAATCATGCCCTCCAGGTGCTGCCCATCGTGATTGTGGGTCTGGTATCGGCCGTAATCACCAGTGTCAATATCCTGCGCGTGTCCTACGACGAGGACAAGCTGCAAAAACTGCCGGCCTGAAGCCTTTAAAAGGCAGATAGTTTGTATTAATTAATTTTTTATTTTCAAATTATTATGAGGCAATCATTGTGGCAATACTTGATATTCTGACCTATCCGGATCACTTCCTCGAGACCACCACCCACCCGGTGGAGAACATCGACGGCAAGCTCCAGGCGGTCTTCGACAACATGGCGGAGACCATGTACGCCGCACCGGGGGTCGGCCTGGCGGCCACCCAGGTGGGGATCGACCAAAGTTTTATCGTCTATGACATCGCGCCCCAGGAGGATGACCGCCAGTTGAGGGTCCTGGTCAACCCGTCGATCGTCTCCCGGGAGGGGGAGATTCTTTCGGAGAATGAGGGCTGCTTGAGCGTGCCCGACTACCGAGCCGACGTCAAACGTGCCGAACGGGTTCTGGTGGAAGCCTACGACCGCGAGGGTAAGCCCCTGCGTTTCGAGGCCGCGGGGGTCCACGCCATCGTCCTCCAGCACGAGATAGACCACCTCAATGGCACCCTTTTCATCAACCACATTAGCCGCCTCAAACGCCAGATGTACAAACGCAAAATAGAAAAAAGGCTCCGCCGCGAATGAAACCTGCATTTACCATCGTTTATATGGGGACTCCCGAGTTCGCGGTCCCGACCCTTGAGGCCCTCCACCTCAGCCGGCATACTGTGGCCGCCGTAGTGACCCAGCCCGACCGCCCCAAAGGACGCGGGCGCAAATTGGCACCACCGCCAACCAAGCAAACGGCCCTGGCCCTCGGTTACCCGGTGGTCCAACCCGAATCGGTGAAGAGCGACGCTTTTTTTGAGGAGATGCGCCGATATCAGCCGGATCTCTTCGTGGTGGTGGCCATGGGCCAGATTCTGCCCCCCCGCCTGCTGGCGTTGCCCCGCCTGGGCGCCATCAACGTGCACGCTTCCCTGCTGCCGCGCCTGCGCGGCTCTGCTCCCATCCAGTGGGCCATCATCAATGGCGACACCGAAAGCGGGGTCACCACCATGCAGATGGATGCGGGCATGGATACCGGGGATATGCTCCTCAAAGCCACGACCCCCATCAACGACACCGATACGGCCCAGAGCCTCCATGACCGCCTGGCCCCTCTGGGCGCCGAACTCCTCATCGAGACCCTGGAACAGATGGCGGCCGGCAGCTTGAAGCCCATACCTCAATCCGCTGCAGCGGCCACCATGGCCCCCATGCTTTCCAAAAAGGACGGGCACATCGACTGGCGGCGCTCGGCCCTTGAGATCGACCGCCTGGTGCGCGGCATGACACCTTGGCCAGGGGCCTACACCTTCTGCGGCGGACGGCGCCTGCGGCTGTACCGCACTCGCCCCTTGCCCCTGGAATCCTCGGCCGCTCCGGGCACCATCGTTCAGGGGTTTGCCGACGAGTTGAGCGTGGCCACCGGCGACGGTGTTCTCGGTGTCCTCGAAATCCAGGGTGCCTCGGGCAAACGCCTGGCCATCAGAGATTTTCTCTGCGGCTGCGACCTGTGCCCCGGCAATGTGTTCTGTTGACCCCATGACGCCCCTCCATGACACCGCCAAAGAGCGCCCCGATCCGCGCCGCCTCAGCATAGAATTGCTGGACCGCCTCGACACTACGGACTGGACCTTGGACCACCTCCTGGAGACCACTTTCCAAGCCCACCCCGACTTGGACAGCCGGGACCGCACCCTCCTGCACACCATCGTCTACGGTGTCCCGCGTTGGCGCGGACGCCTGGACTGGACTTTGGCCCACTTCGCCAAAGAGCGCCCGGAAAGCCTGTCTATCCACTTACGCAACCTCCTGCGTGTGGGGCTCTTTCAAATCTGTTTTTTGGATCGCGTACCGGCCGCCGCGGCGGTGGACACCAGCGTTCGACTGGCCAAGGCAACCGGTCAGGAGCGTAAGGCGGGCTTTGTCAACGGCCTCCTGCGCAACGCCGCCCGGAGCCATGCGAGCGTACCACTGCCCGACGCCGAGACCGCGCCGGACACGCACCTAGCGGTGACCCACGCCCTGCCCCGCTGGCTGGTGCGACGCTGGCTGAAACGCTTCGGTTTCGAGGAGACCGCCGCCCTCGGAGCGGCCCTCACCACCCAGCCGCCCATCACCGTGCGCACCAACACCCTTCGGAGCACCCCCGGCCGACTTGGCAGGGCCCTCTCCGCAATGGCCAAGCCAACGCCTTCAACCTATACCCCCCTGGCCATACGCCTGACGGAGGTGCATCAGCCGCCATCAAGCTGGCCGGCCTTCCAGGGGGGGGACTGCCAGGTCCAAGATGAAGCGGCCCAGCTGGTGGGCGATCGACTTAACGCCCGACCAGGTGAGACCATCCTGGACGCCTGCGCCGGCCTGGGGGGCAAAACCGGCCACATCGGGCAGATGATGAAAAACCGCGGCAGAATTTTGGCCGTCGATGTGACACCTAATAAACTCAAGCGCCTGGCAGATGAAATGAAGCGTCTGGGCATCGAGCTCGTGGAGACCTGCCCCCTGGACCTGGAGGTTCCCGATGCCGTGGAAAGTCTTTCCCTGTTCGACCGCATCCTCCTGGACGCCCCTTGCTCGGGCCTGGGGGTTCTGCGACGCAACCCCGACACCAAATGGCGGCGCAACTCCAAAGATCTGCCCCGTTTCCGGCAACGCCAGGAGCGTCTCCTGGCGGCCCTGGCGCCGCACCTGCGCCCGGGCGGGCGCCTGGTGTACGCCGTCTGCAGCATGGAGCCCGATGAAAATGAAGCCGTCATCGACGCTTTTTTGAAATCCCACCCCGATTTTGTTATAGACAGATCTACCGACGGTCTGACACCGGCGGCGGCGGCCCTGATGGATCACCGCGGCGCCCTGGCTACCTTTCCCCACCGCCATGGGATGGACGGATTTTTCATGGTTGCATTGAAACGCTCCAATTAGACCGATCATATCCGTATAAATAATATTAAAAGGCTGTTATATAAACATTACTAAACTTATAGTTTAACCTCTCACAGACAGGTCCGGCGCATGCCCGTATACGACTATACCGCCCTCTCGGCCAAGGGAAAGACCCTCTCAGGCATCATCGATGCCGAAAGCGCTGCGGCGGCCAAACAGAAACTGCGCGCCGGCGGCAGCTTCCCGGTGAGCATCTCAGAAGCCAGCCGAGGCACCAAAAGCAACACCTCCGGGACGCAAAAGAAAGCGGCCGTCAACCTCTTCAATCGGGTGCGCTCCAGCGATATCTCCATGATGACGCGCCAATTGTCCACCCTCGTGGGAGCGGGCTTTCCCCTGGTGTCGGCCCTGGGCGCCCTGGTACCCCAGACCAAATCCCAGGGCTTCGTCAAGATCATCGCCCAACTCAAGGAAGCCATTGTCGAGGGAAAGAGCTTTGCCGCCGCCCTATCTAACTATCCGAATATTTTCAACAATTTATATGTAAATATGGTCCGCGCCGGGGAGTCCTCTGGTACCCTGGAGATTGTCCTAGACCGCCTGGCGGACATCACCGAAAAACAGCAGGCCCTCAAATCCCGCATCCGTGCCGCCATGGCTTACCCCGTCTTTATGGCCTTCATCGGCGCCGCCGTGTTGATCCTGCTCCTCACCTTCATCGTCCCCAACATCACCTCAATCTTCACCGAGATGGACAAGGCGCTGCCCGCACCCACACGCCTTCTCATCTCAATAAGCGAGTGGCTGACCCATTACTGGTGGTTCCTGATTATCCTTGGAATAGGGGTCGGCTTAGGCCTGCGCGCTGTGCGCAAGAATGAACAGGGGGCCTTTCATATCGACCGCCTCATCCTGCGTCTGCCCCTGTTCGGCAGCTTGGTGAGGCGCCTCACGGTGGCCCGCTTCACGCGCACCCTGGGCTCCCTCTTGCAGAACGGCGTCTCTATGCTCATCGCCCTGGACATCGCCCGTGGCATCGCCGGCAACCGCCTCATCAGCGAGGCCATCGAAGCCGCCGCAGCCGAAGTGGAGAAGGGGCGCGGCCTGGGTGAGTCCCTGGGCAAGGCCGACGTCTTCCCCCAGCTTTCGGTGCAGATGATCGAGGTGGGTGAACACAGCGGTAATCTCGAAGAGATGCTCATCAAGATCGCCGACGTCTATGAGCGCGAGGTAGAGGCCATCGTCACGAGCATCACCTCCCTCATGGAACCCATCATGATCCTGGGAATGGCCCTGGTGGTGGGATTTATCGTCCTATCTATCTGTCTGCCGATATTTGAGATGAACCAATTGGTTGTTTAATGTCCATCCAAAGATGCCTAGTTCTGGATGGGCATTCTTATTGAAGGGCTGGTGAGGGGGAATTGGGGGGTTACTCCTGCATCAGGCGCTGACACTTCTGACGCAGAAGGGTGTTTTCGCGCAGCAGCTTGTCGGACTTCTCGCGCTCCACCATCAGAAGCGCCTTGAGGGTACCCACCAGATCATCGAGGCTGCCGCTGGCCGCACCAAGGGGAGCGGGGGCCTGACGCCTCAGCTCGGCCTGGATCGCCTTGAGCCCCTCCTCCATCGTCCTCAGACGCGTATCCAATTGCTTGTCAACCATGGGGCTGCTGTCTGTTTTTGATTCGGCAGCCGCTTTGGGTCGCCGACTTGCCTGGACCTGCAGCCCCACACCGTCGCGCTCCTGGAGCACCTGCTCGATGGTCTCAAGCCCCACAGGTATAATTTCATCTCCATAGGCGAACAAAAGTGCCGAATCGCAGATAAGGTTGATGATGCGGGGAACGCCGCCGGAAGCCGCGTGGATGCGCGCCAGGGCATCGGGGGTGAAAAGATCCTCGGTAGCGCCGGCCTGCCTGGTACGGGAGTTGATGTAACCGGCCGTCTCCTCAGCGACCATGGGCACCACTTGGGTATTGACGAAGACGCGTTGACTGATCTGGGAAAATTCGGGCATCTCCAGGCGGGATAGGAGTTCTGCCTGACCAGACAGCATCACCTGCAGGAGAACGGCATCACGGGTCTGCAAATTTGTGAGCAGACGAATCTCCTCCAGAGCCAGGTGGGACATATTCTGGGCCTCGTCCACGATGAGCAGGACGCGTTTGCCGGCCTTGTGCTGCTGGGTCAAGTAGTTGTAGACGATTTCGATGGCGCGGTTGCGGTCCTGCTCATCCGCCTGGAGGCCGAATTCATTGAGCATGAACCACAACAAACTGCCCGATCCAACCCCGGTGTGGTACTGCACTGCGGTGACATACTCGTCACTGATCTGGTTGACCAGGTAGCGAATCAGGGTGGTCTTACCGCAGCCGGGGTCCCCGGCCAACAGAATGATGCCGGCCCCCTCCATCAACCCATATTGGATGTGGGCCAGGACCTCACGATACTTGGGCGCGGGAAAAAAATACTCTGGGTTGGGTACGGGATGAAAGGGTTTCTGTTTCATCCCGAAAAAATCAGCATACATTTAGGACCGTCCTTAAGTCAGTGGCGTCTTGGTTGTGCCTACCCAGCCAGAGACTATAGGTAGCTCGGCCATTAAAAGTCAAGAGATCAATAATTAAAATAGGTTATCAACCACTTCCAGGACCATTGGTATGACGACGGGTATGAACAATTATTATAATGATTTTTTGGTAATCTTGGGGTCATCCAATGGTCATGCGGGCAAATTATTCTCTCCGAATCGTTTCCCTATCCCTAAGGAATGCGCCCTTCTGCCGACCTCGCCAAGAGCGGCTTGCAAACCCGATGACGACGGGTTAAGATGAGCGCCATAACGAGAACGTTTGTTAGGCTAAACACTGAATAGCGCAGGAGAAGTTGCTCCCCGTTGAGCGTATCGAAAAAGCTATATTGCCTGCTGTCCAAACAGGCAAGGAGGAAGGATGCAAAAACAGAACAGAACCACCGCCTCAAAGCAAAGCGGCTTTACCCTAATCGAGCTGATGGTGGTCATCGTGATCCTCGGCATCCTGGCAGGCCTCATTGTCCCGCGCATCATGAATCGTCCCGAGGAAGCCAAACAGCTCAAGGCAAAGATGCAGATCGAAAGCATCGGCACGGCGCTCAAGCTCTACAAGCTCGACATGGGCAGCTATCCCACCACGGAACAGGGGCTTCAGGCCCTCGTGTCCGAACCCGGAACCACCGGCACCAGCAAATGGCGCAAGGGGGGCTATTTGGATAAGGGTCGGGTACCCAAGGATCCTTGGGACCACGACTTCATCTACCTTTCGCCGGGCGCCAACGGCGACTACGACCTCATCAGCTATGGGGCCGACGGCGTCTCAGGAGGGGATGACAAGAACAAAGACATTACCAGTTGGGAAGAGTAGCGCCGGAGTTATGGCCAGCGGCGAAACCATGGTATCGGCCCCTTCCAAGACGATGAAGATGCGCCATCGGCCCGCCGACACGGCGGGCTTCACCCTGATCGAGTTGATGGTGGTCATCTCCCTCATCGCCATCCTCCTGGGACTGGCCTTGCCCCGCCTGGGCCCGGCCCTGGTGAGCGACCCCACCAGCAAAGTCTCCCGCTGGCTAATCAACAACATCGCCGCCCTCAAGACCGAGGCGGTGCGTAAGCAGAAACGATACGCCCTGCGCATCGACCTCGACCACCAGCGCCTGTGGGTGATATACGCCGACATGGCCCCCGAGGCGGAAGCCGCCGCCGAGGAGAAGCAAGCCTATCGTCTTCCGGAGAGTGTTCAAATCCACTCGCTCCTACTCCCCGGACAGGACCCCATCCGCTCGGGAACGGCTACCATCAGTTTCTTTCCCAAAGGGTATTCCGACCGGGCCCTGATCCGGCTCACCAACGATGACGATGAGCGTTACACCTTCTGGGTGGAGCCATTTCTGACGCGGGTCTCCCGCCTGGATGGCTACGAGGAGTTCTAACTTATAAGAATGACGATGCCCTCCATGAAAAACCGACGCGGATTTACCCTCCTGGAGGTCATGGTGGCCGTGGCCATTGTGGCCATCGCCCTCTCCGCCGTCTACAAACTCTATTCCCAGGCCTTCAGTATGAACCAGAGCGCCCGTTTCTACACCACGGCCACTCTGCTGGCCGAGACCAAGCTGGCGGAGTTGGCCACCCAGTCCCCCCGAGACCTGGGAAGCGACGCCGGCGGCTTCGAGGACGAATTTTCCGATTATAGCTGGCAGGTCACCGTTACTGAGGTGGAGGCCGAGGAGATCACTCTCTCCCAGCAATCTCTGAGGCAGATCGATATCGTCATTACCCATGATCAGCAGGGTGAATCCTTTTCCCTACGGACCTACCGCTTTGATAACAATGTCTGAAACCCACCCCCCCATACTCGCGGCCAGCGCTCATGGGCGCCCTAGCGCCGTGGCGACATCCGCTAAGGCAGTGCAAAAGGCGATGAGCGCCCAGGGTGGCTTCACCCTCATCGAGATCCTGCTGGCGATTTTCATTTTCAGTATCCTGGTGACCACCGTCTTCGGCAGCTTCGCCGTGCTCTCCGACGGCGCCGAGGTCCTCAAGACGGACACCGGCTTGTATCAGTCCACGCGCGCCTGCCTGGATCGCATCACCCGGGATCTCAAGGAGATTCACTTCGCCCTGCCGCCCGAGTACGGCAAACCCAAATTCAACGACGACCCCCATGAATACCGCCTGGTGGGCGGCCAAGCCGACGTGGGCAATGCCGACTTCGACCAGCTGCGTTTCGTCTCCTTGGCCCATATCTCCTTTCAGGGTGATCCGCGCCTGGGGATCGCCCGCATCATCTACTATCCCTTCGAGCTCACCCCGGAAAACTGGGTCCTGCGCCGGGCCGACCATCTCTACCCCTACCCCGATTTCGAACCCAACGACCAGGATCCCATCCTCTGCGAAAACCTGCTCGAGTTCAAGCTGGCTTATTTCGACGGCGATGGGGAGAGTTACGAGCGCTGGGATACGGAATCCGATGACCACGACTACGCCAGTCCCCGCTCCATCGCCATCACCCTCAAGACGGGTACCGAGGAACGCTCCGTTACTCTCAGCACTCGCGTGGACCTGCCGGTCTACCGCCTGCCCCTGGAGGATGAGGAGTGATGCAAACGTCGAAACCATGCGCAGCTATAGTTGGCTCCCAGAGGGGCATCGCCCTGCTCATGACCCTCACAGTGATCGTCCTCCTCATGACCACCGGCCTGCACCTCAACCGCCAGGTACGTAAGTCCCTCGAGACTGCGGCCACCCAACGCGACCAACTCGTTATGAGCGAGATGGCCCGCTCCGGCGTCCACGCCGCCATGGCGGTACTCATCAAGGATCGACAAGACAGCGAGGCCGACTCCCTCCAGGAGGACTGGGCCTCGGAGGAGGCCATGGCCACCGTCATCGGCGCCCTGCCCTTTGAAAAGGGCGGCCTAAAGATAGCGATCAGCGACGAGCGTGCCAAGATCCAGGTCAACGCCCTGGTGAGCTTCCCTGAAGGGCGGCAATTCAACACGGCCCAGCACACCCTCTGGGAACGTTTTGCCAACCGTCTGCTGCAGGTTTACGAAGTCCTTGAAGAGATAGAGATGGAGGAGACCGATCCCACTACCATCATCAACTCGATCAAGGACTGGATCGACAGTGGCGACGACGAGGCCATCACAGGACTGAGCGGGGCTGAGTCGAGCTACTACGAGGATCTCGACCCGCCCTATGCCTGCAAAAACGGTCCCTTCACACACCTGGACGAGGTCAGCCTGGTCAAGGGCGTGACCCCGGAGCTTTTTTTCGGTCTCGGTGAGCTCATGGGACTCTCCAACTACCTGACCGTCTACGGGGCCACCGCCACCGACGACAACCGCTTCACCTTCGACGGCAAAATAAACATCAACACCGCCGAACTGCCAGTGCTGGCCGCCCTTTTGGAGGATGATCTGGCCGATTGGGCCCAGACACTGGTCGACTACCGTGCTGAACAGACCGACGGGGCTTACGCCCACGAGCTCACCAGTGCCAACTGGTACAAGCAAGTGCCGGGCTTCAGCGGCATTAAAATCGATAATGCGGAAACGCTGATTACCATCGAAAGCGACATCTTCCGCATAAAAGCAACGGCCAGCATTGGTGACGTCAAAATGACACGCAGCGCTGTTGTGCAGCGGCGAAAAAACGCCAAAACCGGCCGATGGTATTGTAAAATCTTGAATTGGCAGGCAGATTGACGTATGGTTGTCAGCGTTTTCAAATGGCGCCTGGCTTTCGCCGACGCTATTCCCACAAGGATCATCCGGCCCTTCCGACAATCGCTGTTGATTCGGGCATAAAAGCTGCAAGCAGACTGCAATTAAGTGTATAGAGGCCACCTGAACCCTAGCAACCACTGGCAGCCGACGGTGGATATCAGGAAACCATGAGCCGAACCCTCTTAGGATTGGATATCCGCCACGACACGGTCACCGCCGTCGTCGTCCAGGCGGGAATGAAGCAGCGCCACATCGAGGCCTGCAAGTCGGTCTCTTTTTCGCGGGAAGCGGATGAAGAGGGCGGCCTGCAAGAAGCCCTCGCCCAAATCAGCGAGGAGATCGACCTCAATGGGGCAGTATGTGCCGTGGCCCTGCCGGCCGACCGGATCTCCTATCGCAACCTGGAGGTCCCCTTCCGCGACGAACGCAAGATTGCCCAAATCCTGCCCTTCGAGATGGAGCCGGCCATGGCCCACGGCATCGACGAGATGGCGGTGGACTATCTACCCGTTCATCTGGGGGAGCCGTCTCAGATCCTGGCCGTGGCCGTGGATCAGGAGCTTCTTCAAGAGGTCCAGGCCGCCCTGGTGGCCATTGGGATCGATCCGGTCCTGATCACCGCAGGCGCTCTGCCCACCGCCCTCAGTGTGGCCCGCATGGCGACGACACCGGAGCGGACCATCCTGGTGGATTCGGACGAGACCCACCACACCCTCTATCTCATAGAAGCGGGGCGCATCGCCCTGATCCGCCCCCTCAACCGGGGTAAAACCCCCCAGGCCGACATTCACGCCCTGGGCAACAACATCCAACGGACCATCACCGGCTATGAAGAGTTGCGTGAGGCGCCTTTCGAGCCTGAGATGATCCTCCTCACCGGCTATGGCATCGATGCCCCGGCGGCCGAACAACGCATCGCCGAATTCCTGGAGCTGCCGGTGGAACGCATCGACTGCGTGGCGGTGCCCAACGACCTGGAACCCATCGTCTCCCTGGAGGAGTGGAATCCCTGCCGCAGCCAGAACGCCCGCGCCTTGGCCCTCGCCGAGTTGGAGGGCTGGGAGTGCCTCAACTTCCGCAAACGCGGTCGCACCCTCAAACGCCAATGGCGCGAGTACCGCGAGCAGTTTATCGCCAGCGGCGTCCTGTTGGCCCTGGTCCTGATCCTTTTTATTGGGGGCTATATTTTCGCGGGCAAGACCCTCAAGGACCGCCAGGCCCATTTGGACCAAGAATTGACGGCGCTGTTTAAAAAGACATTCCCCGATGTGACCAACATCGTCGACCCGGTGCACCAGATGAAAACGCGTATCGACGAGATGCGCAAAACAGCCACCGGCGGGCCCAGTCTGGGCGGCGGTCAGCGGGCCATCGACGTGCTCTACGCCGTGAGCAAGGGGATCGATGCAGAGACCGACGTTGAGCTGACGCGTTTCGTCATCAGCCCGGACAGCGTGCTGGTGGATGGGGACACGGCCGAATTCGAGGCGGTGGACCGCATCAAGAACCAGCTCGAAAAAGATGAGATCTTCTCCACCGTGACCATAAGCTCGGCCAATATGGATAAATCCGGGAAACGCGTTCGTTTCAAATTAAAGCTACAATTTTTGTAATAGACCCAGACGGTATCGATAGGGAAATAGATGGATCTGCCGATTAACCTGAACCAATTCAATCAACGCGAGAAGATCGCCCTTGGCGCGGGCGCCAGTGCACTGGTTGTGTTCATTCTCTTCCAGTTCATCATCTTCCCCGTTATCGACCGCCAGGAGGTGCTCCAGCGCAGCATCGCCGCCAAACAAGAGGCCCTCAAGGAGATGCGCATCCTGAGCGCCGACGCGGCAGCCCTGGAACAGCAGCAGAACCGCTCCTCCCAGCGCATGGGCCGCCGGCCGCGCGGGTTCACCCTCTTCTCCTTTCTCGACGGGCTGGCCGGTAAGACCAATCTCAAGGCCAACATCGACTACATGAAGCCCTCTACCAAGGAACCCAAGGGCAGCCCCCACAAGGTGTCGGTGGTGGAGATGAAGCTGGTGGGCATCAATATGGAGCAGCTGGTGGCCTATCTCTATCGCATCGAAACCTCGGCCAACATGGTGCAGATCAAACGCTTGGCCATCACTAAAACCGATAAGAAAGCCGGCTTCATCAACGCCGTACTGCAAGTGGAAACACCTCAGATTTAAGGATTCTCCGCTTCACTTAAGGCGACTCCCGCAGAGGATCTAAGACGA
>JBNKKA010000042.1:0-27754 GCA_050291585.1 Desulfobacteraceae bacterium | reverse complement strand
CCTCCACCTGAGTATTCACCACCTCCAGAGTGAATAGGTTGAGGTGGAGGGTATGGATATGTCAGAGGTGGAGGGTATGAATATGGAGGGTATGGATATGGAGGGTATGGATATGGTGGAGGATATGACAGCAGAGGTGGATATGGAGGTGGTTGAAAGAGAGCTCGAGGACGCCGAGGAGATCTTCGACCACATCCACCGGAATCTGATACTCCACACCGGCCTCGTTTTTCGCCCGTCGCTCAGCCTGAGCCTTCAGGTCTGACACGAAACTCGGCCAGGGCCCAGATTCCAGCTGGTCCAACATAGGGGTTTCATGTTTTGCCATTTTTACCTCCATTGAGTTAATCCAAAAAACAAGCTACCTGAAATACGAAAAGGGCCCCCGGGGGCACAGCTCCAGTCACCTCCTCTCGATGGGATAATATAAATTCTATATATCGATAAGACGGGATAGCATCATCTTGGTCACAGTGGTGTGCAAGGTGTCGGTATAGGACGTAATCGTAAGCTTGTCAATAAAAAAGCCGGGTTAAGCGGCCTAAGGCCTTGTGGGACAGGCTTCTGCGTGGAACACAGCATCTTGGGTCCCTTGTCCACAGAGTCACCTTCATCTAGTGGGGCTGGCGGGTTGACACGCTGTCCTGCAGTTGGACATGCAGGGCCTCGACGTGCCTCTTTAAATAAGGAGCGAAAGCCTTGCGCTCGGGGCTAGCCGAGGCAAAGCCACCAGCCACCACGGCGCTGAGTTGGCTCAGCTCTTCCAGGGAGGGTGTACTCAGGTACTCCCTTGCGGCAAGCTCCAGATCCGGGGGCAGATTCCAGCGACGGCACATGTGCCCAATGCCATCCAGGCACCCTCGGCAGATGGCACCCACGACTGAATCAGGATAAATGGCGATCTCACCCACCCCATCCAGGCGATCCACCCTCAAGCGCACGGCGGCCTGAATCACCAGCAGCAGAAGGGCATAGAGCAAACGTTCGAGGGGGGCGTCGTCCCCGGCACCATCCTCCCCCTGGGTTGGCGGCAGCAGGGGCTGGTAATCCCGCACGGTGATCAGGCGCACCTGGGGATGCCCGCCAGCACCCAGACGCACCACGAAATCACCGGCGGCATGATGCCAGGGAAAGATATTGGCCAGGGTGTGGGGGTTGACGGCGGTGGTGATAATTCGAGCGGCACCCTCAAGGAGGGCATCGGCCTGGGCATTGTTCAACACGGTTGGATTCGGCGCCCCGTCCCACACCGTCACTGCCTGGCGGCCCCTTTCCAAGGAGGTAAGATGAAATTCATGAAAGCCCTCAAACCAAGGCGCCAGAAACCATTGCCCAAGACGTCCCTCGAGCGCACAATAACCTTGGGCCAAAACCCGTGGTACGCTGGTTAAGCCCTTTTGCCGGGCGAGGGCATCCAGGGCCGCAGTTTCTTTGGGCAGGAGGGCGATGCCATCGGGAGAGAGGGCCACATTGAGAGCGAGGTGGTGGGCAACGCCCGTCATTACGACGACAACACAGGCGGGGTGATAAAAATGCCCATGCTTGAGGAGTTGGATCTCAACCACTTCGATGCATCCAGGCCGAATCGACCTCTGTATAATCCTGGAAAGCGCCTCACAGAGAGCAGCGCAGTGATCGGCCGCGAGAGCGTTCCGGAGGGCGCTGAAATAGCCGCCGTAAGTCACCTGTGCGTCTTCATTTGGGAGGGCCTCGCCTGGCAAACCTCCGGCAGCACGCCTTGAAGTGGGCAGGAGCTCTTTCCAGAGGGGGGTAGCGGGCGCCACCGGGGTATGATCGGTGGAGAGCACAAAGCGAAAAGGCGGCATATGGGATCCTAATAAAATAGAAAGGCGAAGAACGCCTCTAAAAGGTGCCCTTCGCCCGGTGCAGTCCTTAGTCCAAAGCGCTGCTATCAGGCCTGCCGGTGGGGCTCCAGCTCGGCCAGAATCTGATCGGGCACCTCGTATCCCAGATCCATGGCCTTGTCAGCGTGTTGGATGGCCTTGGAAAAGTCACCCTTCTCGAGGTAACTGATGGCCAGGTTGCCGTGGGCGATGGCGAACTCGGGAGCCAGTTCGAGCACCTTGAGGTTGGTCTCGATGGCCTCATCCACCATGCCCTTCATCAGATAGGCGTTGGCCAGGGTGGCAAAGCCCTGGACAAAACGATCGTTGAAGGCCGTGCTGCGTTTGAGGGCCTTGATGGCCTCGTCCGCTTCCCCCCTTTGGAGGTGAACAAAGCCGATATTGCCGTAGCCTTCGGAGAAACCGGGCCGCGCTTTGACCGCCCGCTGGTTCCAATCCAGGCAACCATCCAGGTCTCCACGCTTGAGGCACAGGGCGCCCATCTGTGAATAGGCCTCGGCCAGACTGGGGCTGCTGTCGAGGGCGGCCATGAAGCAGTTTTCGGCTTCGGTATCCTGTCCCTTGCCCATGAGGGCCACGCCGAGGTTGTAATGGGAGGTGCCGCAATCCGGGTTGGAGGCGATGGCGACACGCATCTGGGCGATATACTCATCCGCGTTGTTTGCTTTTACCATTATAATATCCCGTTATGTTGATCACAGGTTAACAAGATCACACCCGCAGAGAAACACGTTTCTGCAAAGCGAACATCTCCAGCGGGACCAATGTCAAAAAAGATTTAGCGATAGCTTGCCCTCTGCAGGTTGTCAAGCGCGATTTCCCTTGACATGCACCGGGGACTTTTTTACACAGGCGGGACAGATAGAGGGCCGCCTGGCCCCATACTTGAACCGCGTCCACCCAAACCACCCCCTTTTGGCCGAAGCCGCCAGGAGCGCCGACCGAAATGGAGAACTGAGATTGAACTTAAAAAGAGAGGATATACGGGCAACCGCAAGCGAGGCCGAACCGGGCTCCGCCGGACAACGCCCGTGGAGTAAGATCTCAGCCTGAGCCGCCACCACTGCGCCATTCCATCACTCGTCGTACCTAAACGCTCACGATCGTTCACATCGACACCAGCGATGGTGGCGCAATACTGCGACCCGAAGATTTAAATGCCACTTCTCGCTCTCGAGCATCAAAACCCGGGAGCTTTGAATCCCGTTTTCAGCACAATTTCAGGAGGAAATCATGCAATCCGGAGCTTATACCGCCATCATCACCCCATTTACCGAGACCGGCATCGACCATGAGGGCTTGGCACAACTGGTCGACTTTCAGGTGCAAAACGGCATCACCGGCATCCTGGCCGTAGGTACCACCGGCGAAAGCCCCACCCTCAGCTGGGAGGAACACATCGAGACCATAACCCGTGTGGCGGCGCAAACAAGAGGCCGCTGCGACTGTATCGCCGGTGCCGGTAGCAACAACACCAAAGAGAGCCTCAACGCCATTGAACACGCCGCCAAGGCGGGTGCCCAGGGGGTGCTGATGGTCGATCCTTATTATAATGGCCCCAGCTCACTCGAGATCCGCCGGGAGTATCTGACACCTGCGGCAAAGCGCTTCCCCGAACTGACCATCATCCCTTACGTGATCCCGGGGCGCACCGGCGCCCAGATTTTTCCCGAAGATCTGGCCTACCTTTACCAGGCCCACCCCAACGTCAATACCGTCAAGGAGGCCACCGGCAACCTGGACAACATGCGCCGCACGCGCCAGTGCTGTGGGCCCGACTACCAGATTTTCTCCGGGGACGACGGCCTGACCTTCGAAATGATGACGGCCGCTGACATCAGCGCCGCAGGGGTGATTTCGGTCCTCTCCAACATCGTGCCCAAGGCGGTCAGCGACATGGTTCGCCACCTGGCCGCCGGCCAAGTGGACGCAGCCACCACCATCCATGAGGCTATCAAACCCCTCTTCGGGCTGGTCACCGTCACCACCCAAGAGGAAACCCCCCTGGGCACCGTCACCTGTCGGGCGCGCAACCCCACGGCCATCAAGGCCATCATGGCCATTCTGGGCCTGCCCGCTGGATTCTGCCGTCAGCCCCTGGGCAAAATGACGGCTGCCGGACTGGCAAAATCCCTGGAGATGGTCAAGGGCGTCTATGCGGCCCACCCCGAGGTGTTCGCCCCCCTGGAAGCCCACTTTGGGGTCAATGTAAACGAACGCCTGCTCGATACGAACAGCCACGGCCCCTTCGTCTACCACTCTTATAAATAAGCACAGACGCTTCGATTCAATAAAAACCGCCCGTCTCCCCAGGTATTGCCGGGGGGACGGGCGGATCTATTTTGTACAGGTGCGGCTAAAATAGTGGCGATAGGAAATTTTATAAAGACCTAATCTCACATGAGACCTAATCTCACATGAGACCTAATCTCAGATGAGACTTATCTCAGATGAGACCTATCTCAGATGAGACCTACTCCTGTTCGGAATCCTTGCCCGCTTGCTCGTGAGGATCGGTCTGCTTGAACAACACCGATGTCAGCCAATTCACTCCGAATCGCAGCAGCTCCACCTCATCACTGCGTATCTTTTCAACGGTCTCGGCATCCACCGGGTTGCGCTCGAGAAAGGTGCTCTCAAAAACAAAATCCCTGAACTTGTCAATATTGTAGCTCACCATGAAAAAGATCTGTTTGGCTTTCTCGGTCAACTTGATGCTGGCGGGAAAGGAGCGCTTGCGCACCACCAGGTCGGTCCACTCCCGGTTGATCTCGTCACGATCCACCACCCCTTCGCTCTGGCGCCATTCGGCCACCGTCTGGGTGTTGTCCTCCTCAAAGCCCTTACAGTGGGGCTCGTTGACCAAGAAATAGAAGCCTTCATCATCGGCCCCCTCCTGATGCTGCAAGGTGGCCACCCCGAGGGGGTAGTAGCGGCATGTGGTGGGGCGATCCTCGTAAATGATGCAGCCCTCTTCGTCGCGCACAAAGGGGCAGGACTCCTGCTCGTCGTCCATCATCTTGAGAGCCACCACAGGCAGGTCGGTCTTTTCCAGCATGTGGGGTACCGTATAGATGGCCAGAAACTCTTCGGAACTCAGGCCCAAGCGATTCTTGAGCCGAATCACATCGTAAGGGGTCAGTATGATTTGAATGCCCCGGCAACACTTGGTGAAGCAGGACACGCCGGGGTGGCACTGGAACTTCAAGTCGCTCTTGGCGCTCAGGCGCACCGGTTCGATATTCGCCATTTTGCCTAAATCTTCCATTAAAACATCCTCTTCACGCGCTAGTTGCCAGTTCCCTGGATAAAGCTCAAAACTTGCCTTGGACACAGAATCCAAGAGGTCCGAGGAACTTATCCAAGCCCCCGGGTAATGTCAATGCCCCGGGCAATTACAGTACCCGCAGGCAACCTCATTGCCCGCAAATAATGACAATCGAAGCCTCCGGGTCGGGAGTCAGTCGGATGTGGCAGGAACGCATCCTTAAATCAACAGGCAACATTCCAGAAGTTCGAGTTTCATGATCAGAAGATCGGCAACCTCGGTGAGACTGGCCTGCTTCACCCCAATGATTCAATGTTAGGGTTCACCTAGCGTGGCCACCCGCGCGCTACTTCTTCGTAACCACGAATTCACCGTGGGGGTCTCCGCATTCAATCCCCTTGGTTTGCTCGCAGGTGAAGGTATCCATCCCATCCGGATATGGGTCGGCGTATGCTAGCTCGAAAAATGCCGCACTGACGCCACGGATCATAAAGGCCCGCTTGTCGCCCTGGGGACCGTCGGCCTCATAATAATCCGTTGCCCGGATCACCATCTTCTCCCCCTCCTTGATCTGGACAATGCCCGACTTCGCCCAGCCCCAGGCTGTGAAAACGGCATAGGCACCCCGCAAAACGTCCTTGGCGCCATCGGTCACCATGGGATCGACCACCGACTTGAACTCGTCCGAGGTAATGATGCCATAGCCGGTGTGGTAGCCACACTCGTAGGCGCAGCGTATCAGCGCAGCTTCAATCTCCGGGCGCTTTTCAGCCGGTGCCGCGGCGATCATCCTTTCGCTGAACAACTGCCAGAACATGACCGGTAATTGATTCACGAAAACGTTGAAGCTGGGGATCAACCCATCTTCATCCCCCTGAACCGTCAAACCGGCCAGATTTTCAACAACCGTATCGCGCATGACTGTCATGACTATTCTCCTTAGTTGGGGCGGACCTGAAAGAGGCTGGATTCCTTTCCGGTAACGATGCTGTCAATCTCGGTTACCGTATAGCTTCGCGGCGGTCGATCCGTGGCAGCGGCAAACATGGCCGCAATATACCCGCAGGTAAAATGGTTTAAAGGGACGTCGTGTTTACCCCATTTTTTTTTCCAGCCCTGGTCAATGTGCGACCGTAGCAGCCTGACCATGCCCCCCTTATCATTCAAGCTCATCTTCATTTTCCCCAGCCCCATGACGGAGTAATACTCTGTGCCCACCATGAATTTATCACCGATGACCGTAATCCCGTTCTTTTGAATATAGTCGTCGAACAATGGGCGCATGCTGTCTTCGGCCACTTCTTGCAGTATTCTGATTCCGCCGAGGCTCTCGTAATCCCGGGCCATTTTTGTGGTCAGGCACAAATAGTGATGGCAGTGCAATACCGATAAAAAACCATTCATATAATGACGGTAGTTATTCTCATCAAAACTGAACTCCATGTTTAGCGGCATACTTTTCCCTCCTCGTCAATTAGAAGAACGCCTTCAATTTTGTTATGGGCGATTGCAGTCTAAGCCGGATCATTCCGATTGAAGAGGCATCATCGGCAATGATGGCCAAAACAGCATCTTCAATGGGGATACCCACAATCAAGGCTTTTTCATATTCCAAAAACATGTTGCGAAAGTCGGTGATTTTCATCTCGGAGCTCATTTTTTCAATACCGGCGATGGACCCGGCAAGGGATGAGCCCATAGACTCCACATCGATTGAGCTGAGATCACCCTCGGCTTCAATTACGAAACCATCCCGACCGATAATGATGGCGGCCGTTACGCCGTCGATACGGACAATCTCATTGAGTATGCTTGCGATAGTTTCGGCCTGCTCCAACATGGTAATCCCTCCTTTAAATTGGGTGGAAAAAGCGCTGATGGTATTCCAAAAGGCACCGCTGCGGCGCATGATGGAAAAGCGAAACGCTTGATGCTGTTGTCTTTTCGAGTGGAAGATCAATTCGGTCGCTGTGACAGGTTCGGTCACGGCGCAACCCGATTCTGAGCTTGACGCTCGAAATGTGGGCAATAGTTTTATTACACTTTAATTTGAAACAGAGGTTCGCAGGGTGTGCGAAATGAGAGCGGAACGAATGTGAGATCGACTACGGATGGAATAAAATAAGAATAATTGAAAACCGACGGGGATTCAAGTTAAAAAATGAGTAATATCTCATCATGACAGATAGCTGCTGCGATAGAATACAACCTGTCTTTTTGGTTTTTGTAAAATGGTTGCTGATTCTAAAATCCGTCTAATGCGAACCCCTCCCAAGACGCTTGGACGCTGATTGGTTAAACAAAGGTCTTATACATTGGCACAGCAGCAGGACAATGCGATGTCCTCAAAACTTGATTACCAGCGAGGTGGTGAAAGTTGAATCGATGTTTTCCAGTGTACTGGGGATGGGATTGTTGTTGTACAATACAGAGTAATTGAGTTTCAGGGCCATCGTCTTATTTAGGGCCGTAATTAGGGCAGTATCGGATTTCAGTTTAAGCGTCTTTTCTTGTTTATAACTCTGGAGGTATTCGAGCTTTTGAGAAAAATTGGTTTTCTCTGTGAATGCCCATTTGTATTTCCCAAAAAGACGACCTTCCATAAATTGTTCCGAATCCGTCTCTGAACCGGCGTAGTCCTCATAGCGATAGTTCAGGCCAAGTTCCCCGAAGAGGAAGTGTTTCGGTCCATTTAGGAACTTGCAACCCATACCGGGGCCGAGACCGAGGCGATGGTCAGATCCGGAGAACTCGTCCCGGTCCCAGGAGGCCAACAGATAAACGTACCAGAGCTCTGTGATGGACGCATCCATACGCAGATCGGCAAAATAGCGTTCGATTTTATTGGTGCTGTCCACCTCCTTATACACGGCGCCAGCCCCCCAGGATCCCGCCCACTTCTCGCTGAACTTATAGGTCATCTCATTCTCACCCGCCAGGGTGAGGGTATCGGTATTGCCCCTGGTGGTGACCATGGAAAATATCGTCTCGTTGGAGAAACGCTTCTCTTGCTTGGTGGCAATCTCTTCTGAAAAGCTCTTTTCTGCCATACCGATGAGACAGAGAAAGGTGATTGTTATTCTTAGCACTACAAGCATGCATACTCCCAAAAAAACCCAAAGATGTTCTCGTGACCGAATTAGGTCAACCCTTGCCTGTATTTATTGCCCTTTCGCCGTCTCTGCACTTTTCGAACCATTGATTGGTAGCGTGGGTTCTTCGGTAAATCCTTTGAGCAAATTGTCTCCAGCCAAATGGGCTATTACTTGAGCAGGAGCCCATGCCCCTTGTAGGCCAAACACGATTATTCCAAAACGGTGTGATCGCATGAGGGCCGGTGCTCCCTGAGGGGTGCATTATTCCGGCAACGGGAAAATTCTGGCTGGCCTGTGCAAAAAAGGGAATTCCTGGCGGTACCCGGGCGTGTTTCCCGGGCCGCCTGGCAGTGTATTCCAGGCAGCAGGGACAGCTAGGTTGAGGCGGAATATTTTTTGCGTGCAGGGTAGAGTTCTCTTCCTAACCGAGTATTCCTAGCCCGGTCGAAGATGTGGTCTCCACCTTATCTGCCTTGACGTCGCCATTGCCCTCAATTACTGCTCTGCCACTATCTCTGCTCGTTGCAAACCTTTTGTCGATTGTACCCTGGATTTCTTCGTCAATTCTTAGCCCGAGACGTCTGACATTAAATGAATTATCACCCGAGCAGGGCCCCCCCACTCTCCCCCGATGTGTCTGCGTGGCTGCCGTATCGGCCTATTTTATGCGGCCTCGACGCGTCATCTGCGTTACCTCGTCGATTTAGCTCAAGAGAAAATATTCTATCCGTATTTTATTTCCAAAGGAGAAAACACCCCATGAAGCGAAAAAAGCTCTTGGTTTCCTTCTGCCTGATCGTTTGCTTCAGCCTGATCGCTTTTGTTCCAGGCACTTTTGCCGCTACAAATGAAGCTGACAGTCGGCTGCTGCAGGTTCGTCAAGCCATTACCAAGGCCAAGGTCCGCTGGAAGGCATCCGGCAACCCCATCAGCCGGTTGTCCATGACGGATCAGCGCAAGCTGCTGGGCTGGATTCCATCGGCCCAGTCGGACCTTTACTCCGCTGAAATGCAGGTTCTCGATGAAACGACCTATACCGCCACCTTGCCCAGCCACTTCGACTGGCGCGATGTGGATGGTACCAACTATATCTCCTCGGTCAAACGCCAACTCTGTGGCGACTGCTGGGCCTTTGCCGCTATCGGCGCCATGGAGGCGCGCCTGGCCATCGATGGCAACCCTGGTGAGGACCTGTCTGAGCAACTGCTGGTTTCGAGCTGTTGCAGCACTGGCTCCTGCAGCGGTGGTTACATCGTCTCGACCTCACAGTTCATTCGCGATACGGGGTCTCCTGACGAGGGCTGTTACCCCTATCTGGGACGAGACAGCGACTGTGGAAATGCCTGCAGCGACTGGCGCACCATCGCCCGAAAAATGAGCGGATTTACACGGGTCACCCAAACGGTTTCCGCGCTCAAAAGCGCATTGTATAGTCGCGGGCCCATCAACGTGGGCATGATGGTCTACTCCGATTTCTCTTCCTACAATAGCGGTATTTACGAGTATGCTTACGGCCAGCGCGAGGGCGGCCATGCCGTCTTGATCGTCGGTTACGACGACGACAGCCAATGTTTCATCGTTAAAAACAGCTGGGGTTCCAACTGGGGGGAGAACGGCTTTTTCAGAATCGCTTACAGCCAGGTGGATGGCGTTGTGGAATTCGGGGCCGAGGCCTGCGTTTATGGCGCCGAGATAGACCACGATACGGATCCTGATCCAGACCCCGACCCTGACAATGCGCTCAACAACGGGGATGTAGTCAACGACCTAGCCGGCGCCAGAGGCCAGTGGTTATATTACACCATCACAGTTCCAGAAGGGGCCAGCGACCTGCACATCGGAATCAGCGGCGGCAGCGGAGATGGGGATCTATATGTCCGATACGATTCAGAACCCACCCTGGGCAGCTACGATTGCCGCCCTTACCGCTGGGGGAATAATGAGGCCTGCAACTTCGCTACGCCGGCGACCGGCGTTTATCACATCGGTCTTTATGGGTATAGCGCCTTTTCGCAAGTGGACCTCAACGTCAGCTTTATCGAGGGTTCCTCAAGCGCTGGGCCGATCGACGAACGCTAATCGGTTTTGTGGTTCAAACACCATAATTGAAATAGACTGATGAAAGTAAAAAAAGCGGGATAGCTGCGATCGAACGACTGCGGTCCAACGACTGCGGTCCAACGACTGCGGTCGAACGACTGCGGTCGAACGACCGGGCTATCCCGCTTTGTTTTTGTCCAAAAA
The DNA here is from genome assembly GCA_050291585.1 of Desulfobacteraceae bacterium. Classification (GTDB taxonomy): domain Bacteria; phylum Desulfobacterota; class Desulfobacteria; order Desulfobacterales; family Desulfosarcinaceae; genus JASJCL01. Next base: position 17,282 of record JBNKKA010000042.1, on the reverse strand, counting down.
CGGAAGGAAGTCGGCTTACTTCACACGACCTTCTTTCCATGCCTTGAGCAGGCCGTCATAGTCAACGGTCTCACCCTTGGGCTTCTCGTTGGCCAGCTTGGCTTTGGGAGAGCCGGGTTTCTTGAGCCACTCTGCCTCATCCACCTTTTTGTTGAGCTTGGGACCACAATCGCCCTGGATACCGGCGCGGGCAATCCGCTGCATCACGCGATCCATCTCGCCGGCCAGGTTGTCCATGGCGCGGTCGACGGTGACTTCACCGGCAACAGCCTCACCGATATTCTGCCACCATAATTGAGCCAGTTTGGGGTAATCGGGAACGTTGGTTCCGGTGGGGGTCCAGGCCACGCGGGCCGGGCTGCGGTAGAACTCCACCAGACCGCCGAGCTTGGGCGCCCGGTCGGTGAAAGACTGATGATTGATGTCGCTGTCGCGAATGGGGGTCAGGCCCACATGCGCTTTTTTAAGGGAGGTTGTTTTGGCCACACAGAACTGCGCATAGAGCCAAGCCGCCTTGCGGCGATCCACCGGGGTGCTCTTCATCAGGGTCCAGGAACCGCAATCCTGGTAACCCAGTTTCATGCCCTCTTCCCAATAAGGACCGTGGGGGGAAGGGGCCATACGCCATTTGGGAGTACCGTCTTCATTGACAGTGGGGCCAGGGGCGACCATGTCCGGCACGAAAGCCGTATACCAGAAGATCTGCTGGGCCACGTTGCCCTTGGCCAGAACCGGCAGGTACTGGTAAAAGTCCATTCCCAAAGCGCCTGGAGGCGCGTACTCACGCAGCCAGTCCATGTATTTGCGCAGGGCGTATTTGGCAGCCGGACCGTTAGTGGCGCCACCGCGGGACACAGATGCACCCACCGGGCGACAACCTTCGACGCGGATGCCCCATTCATCGACCGGCAAGCCGTTGGGAAGTCCCTTATCGCCAGCTCCCGCCATGGAGAGCCATGCATCGGTGAAACGCCAGCCCAAATCCGGCGCTTTCTTGCCATAGTCGTTGTGGCCGTAAATGGCCTTGCCGTCGATCTCTTTGACGTGTTTGCCGAAGAATTCGGCGATGTCTTCATAGGCCGACCAGTTGACCGGAACACCCAGTTCATAACCGTAAAGCTCTTTGAACTGTTTTTTGAAATCATCCCGGTTGAACCAATCATAGCGGAACCAGTAAAGATTGGCGAACTGCTGGTCGGGCAACTGGTAGAGTTTGCCGTCCGGACCGGTTGTGAAGGATTTTCCCATGAAGTCGTCCACATCGAGGGTCGGCAGGGTCACGTCCTTGCCCTCACCCGCCATCCAGTCGGTCAGATTGACCACATGGCCGTAGCGCGAATGGGTACCGATGAGGTCGGAGTCATTGATGTAGGCATCAAAGACGTTCTCGCCTGACTGCATCTGGACCTGCAGCTTCTCGATGACATCGCCTTCCTGAATCAAGTCGTGGGTCACCTTGATCCCGGTGATCTCAGCGAAGGCCTTGGCCAGGGTTTGAGATTCATACTCATGGGTGGGGATGGTCTCGGAGACCACCTTGATGGACATCCCCTTGAAGGGGGCCGCCGCTTTGATGAACCACTCCATCTCCTTGAGCTGATCCGCCTTGCTCAAGGTAGATGGCTGGAACTCGCTGTCCACCCATTTCTTGGCCGCTGTCATGTCCGCGCTCACCGAACCTGCGAAGAACATGCACAAGGCAGCCACTGCAACTCCCAGAAACAAGGTTCTGGCCCTTCTTCTACGCATCTTACCTATCATACTATTGTCCTCCCAGCGGCCCTCTTTGGTCTTCTTCCCGTTCACCGGCAGGACATCGTCAGTGTGAAGGCCTTGACCACTGAACGAGCGTGTGTCCAACCGGTGTAAAGACATAGTCTCTAATTCGATAATCCCACTAATTGAAAGTGTCTTGCCCCAGCGCATGACGTCGATCATCCAGATGATGACGGCCATCATCTATGATTATGGCGCCGGTTATAGGTGGTTAAAAAACTGACTAGCCCCAACGCATAACTGCTACCATCCAGATGATGGATAGGGGAAAGGCGATCCAGATGTTTAGGTCGGTGAGTCCGAGCCAGGCCAAATGGATGTAGGCGCTGCCGAGCAGCCCGATGAAAAGACGATCGCCCCTTGTGGTTTCGATGGGCAAAATGCCGCGTCGTGCAATACTTGGGCTGGCTATCTGCCAGATGGTCATGCCCACCAGCATGCAGAAGATGGTGATGAAAAAAGATGCGGTAGGCAGGGTCCAGGCCATCCATTCGAGTGTCATATGCTCTCCTTCAACAGCTCCGGCGCCAACGACATGCAGGGGATAAGTCGTCGACGGGTATTTCTGGTGTCGCAGTGCGCATCCAAAGCGCTGTGCAATGGTCCTAGACCCGCCCCAGGGCAAAACCCTTGGCCATGTGGTTACGCACAAACCAGATCACCAGGGCCCCCGGCAGGATGGTGAGGATGCCGGCGGCTGCCAGAAGGCCCCAATCGAGCCCACCGGCACTGACGGTGCGGGTCATGGTGGCCGCGATGGGTTTGGCGTTGGTGGTGGTCAGGGTGCGGGCGATGAGAAGCTCCACCCAGGAAAACATGAAGCAGAAAAAGGCCGTTACGCCCACACCGGAACGGATCAAGGGCAGGAAGATCATGGCGAAAAAGCGGGGAAAGGAATACCCATCCAAGTAGGCGGTCTCATCGATCTCCTTGGGTACCCCGGACATGAAGCCTTCCAGAATCCAGACCGCCAAAGGCACATTAAAGAGACAATGGGCCAGGGCTACAGCGATGTGGGTGTCGATGAGGCCGAAGGTCGAGTAAAGCTGAAAAAAGGGCAGCAGAAAGACCGCCGCCGGCGCCATGCGGTTGGTGAGCAGCCAGAAGAAGATCTGCCCATCGCCCACGAAGTGATAGCGCGAGAAGGCGTAGGCCGCAGGCAGAGCAAAGGTGAGCGAAATCACCGTGTTGATGGTCACATAGATCATCGAGTTGATATAGCCCGAGTACCAGGCCTTATCGGTGAAGATACGGATATAGTTGGCGAAGGTGATGTCTCGGGGATAGAGGGAGAAGTACCCCAGAATGTCGGCATTGGTTCTAAAGGACATGTTGAGCATCCAATAGATAGGCAGCATCAGGAGAAAGAAATAGAACAGCAGGCCGATGGTGCGTTTCTGAATTTTCATCTCACGTCTCCTTTGCCCACATTCTGCAACGCCTGGTAGAAGAGCCAACTGAACAAGAGGATGATCAGGAAGTAGATCAGCGAGAAGGCGGCGGCCGGCCCCAGGTCGAACTGGCCCACGGCGACCTTGACCAGATAGATGGAGAGAAAGGTCGTCGTATTACCCGGGCCACCGCCGGTGAGGACAAAGGGCTCGGCATAGATCAGGAAACTGTCCATGAAACGCAGCAGGATGGCGATGGTCAGTACTCCGCGCATCTTGGGCAGTTGGATGTATTTGAAGGTCGACCAGGCCGAGGCCCCGTCGATCTTGGCCGCCTGGTAATAGGCTTCGGGAATGGCCTGCAGACCGGCATAGGCCAAAAGGGCCACCAGAGGCGTCCAGTGCCAGACCTCCATGAGCATCAGGGTGATCCAGGCCTGGATGGGCGAGGCCGTGTGGTCAAAGGCGATGCCCAGGTTGTTGATGACCGCCCCCAAGAGGCCGATATCGGGGCGGGTGAAGATGATCCAGATGGTGCCGATGACGTTCCAGGGGATGAGCAGAGGCAGCGCTATAACCACCAGGCTGGCAGATGAACCCCATCCTTTTTTCGGCATCATCAAGGCGATGATGACCCCCAAGGGGATCTCGATGAGGAGCACCAGCCCCGAAAAGAGGAACTGACGCCAGAGGGCCTCGTGGAGGCGCTGGTCCCCCAGCACCTCTTGGAACCACTCGGTGCCTACGAAGACACGCTGACCGGGGCCGAAGATATCCTGGACCGAGTAGTTGACCACCGTCATCAGGGGGATGATGGCGCTGAAGGCGACAATAAAAAACACCGGCAGGACCAGAAACCAGGCGCGATTGTTTTCCCATTTATTCATATGCGCTCTCCTCCTACACCGGTTGCTGCTGAAGCAGCCGACCGTCGGCAAACAATTTGGTGTGGTCGGGCGGGAAGACCACCCACACCTGCTCGCCGGGCGTAGGCTTCTCTTCGGGCAAACGGACACGCAAGGTGGCGGTCCCCATCTGCATGGTCACAATTTTACAATTTCCCTGATCCTCCACCAGGCTAACCCGGGCGGGCAGCCCATTGGCTACGGATTCAGCGTGCAGTTCCAGGTACATGGGACGGATGCCCACCTCGAGCTTTCCCTCGGCCCTTTGGGCCAGCGACAAGGTCGCCTCATTCAGGGCGATCGCGCCGCCGTCCACCTGGGCGGCACCGTCCGCGATGCTGCAGGGCATAAAATTCATCCCCGGACTGCCGATGAAATAACCCACGAAGGTGTGCTGGGGGTTGTCGAACAACTCTTCGGGCGTGCCGATCTGAAGAATCTCCCCCTCGTACATGACCACCACCTTCTCGGCGAAAGTCATGGCCTCCACCTGATCATGGGTGACGTAGATAAGCGTCAGGCGCAGCTGCTCGTGGATCTCCTTGAGCTTGCGGCGCAGTAGCCATTTCATGTGAGGGTCGATAACGGTGAGAGGCTCATCAAAGAGAATGGCCGCCACGTCGCTGCGGACCAGGCCACGCCCCAAGGAAATCTTCTGCTTGGCGTCGGCGGAAAGCCCCGCGGCGCGCTTTTTTAGATCGTCGCTCAACTCGAGGATCTCGGCCACCTCCAGGACGCGCTTGTCCACATCCGCCGCGGGGAGCTTGCGGTTGCGCAGGGGAAAGGCCAGGTTGTCATAGACCGTCATGGTGTCGTAGAGCACGGGAAATTGGAAGACCTGGGCGATGTTGCGCTGTTCGGGCGGCAGGCCGGTCACCTCGCGGCCATCGTAAAGCACCCGCCCCTCGCTGGGGGTGAGCAGTCCCGAGATGATGTTGAGCAGGGTCGTCTTGCCGCAACCCGAAGGCCCCAGGAGGGCATAGGCCCCACCGTCCTCCCACTCGTAGTGGATGCGCTTGAGAGCGTAGTCGTCCGGTCCCTTAGGATTGGGCAGGTAGCTGTGAGCAATTTGATCGAGGGCGATTAGGGCCATGGGGCTATCTCCTCACGGGGTTAGTAGCGGCCTTGGGCCGGTGAAGCCACCAATTGTCCGCCGCCGTTGTATACGTAGAGCCGCGAGGGATTGACAAATACCGACAGGGCAGCCCCGATATTAACGGGATGGATACCCTCGTCCTGAACCACCAGCTCGGCATCGCCATGGGTCACGTGGATGAAGGTCTCGGAACCATTGATCTCCGACAAGACCACCCGAGCGGTCATCTCGATGTCATGGGGGTTGCGTTGGTTTAAAAACAGGTGGTTGCAGCGCAGGCCAAACTGATAATCACCCTCGGCGAGGCCTTCCAGATGACCGCTCAAAGGAACAGCGATGCCCTCTCCAAAGCGGGCCTGGCCCTCGACGATCTGCCCCTTAATGTAGTTGATCGGCGGATCACTGAACACCTCGGCCACCTTGAGGGTGCCCGGGTGGTGGTAGACATCCGGTGTGGCCCCGGTCTGCAGGACCCGCCCCTCGTCCAGAACCGCGATGTTGCCCCCCAGCATAAGGGCTTCGGCCGGCTCGGTCGTGGTGTATACGACGATGGATTCGCGCCGTTCGAAGATCGCCTGGAGCTCAATGCGCAGCTCTTCGCGCAGCTTGTAATCCAGGTTTACCAGGGGTTCGTCAAGCAGCAGCAACTGAGCATCCTTGACCAGGGCCCGGGCGATGGCGGTGCGCTGCTGCTGGCCACCGGACAGCTCGGCCGGCAGACGGTCGAGGAGATGCTCGATGTGCAGCATCTCGGCGGCCTGGCGCACCTTACGCTCGATCTCGGCTTTGTCCAGCTTGGCCAGCAGAAGGGGGGAGGCGATATTTTTGTAAACCGTCATCGAGGGATAGTTGATAAACTGCTGATAGACCATGGCCACACTGCGCTTGCGCACTGAAACGCCTGTGTGATCCTGACCATTGATCAGCAGTCGACCACGGGAGGGACGATCCAGACCTGCCAGAATCCTGAGGAGAGAGGTTTTCCCAGCCAGGGTGCGACCAAGGATGACGTTGCGTGAACCAGGCTCGAAATGCAGGTCGATATCCTTGAGATGGACCTCCTGACCCACGATCTTATCTACTTTCTCAAGCGTCAGTCCCATATTCGTCCCCCATCACTAGAACCACTGGCACCACTCATGAAAAAAAGACGCTCCAAGACCCGAGTCCTGGCAACTTGATTAATTTTCTACCATTGACATTTAACTTTCGCAAGTGAAAATATTACCTGATTGATGTTTTTTTATGAAAACCCATTCAATCATTGGAAGCCGACTCACGTCTGCCACCACCCCTTTTGTTAGCGGCATTTTTGCCGCCAGCACTCTTACCGCTGGCCACCCTGAGACCGACCTCGCTGGCGGCAAGGATCTCGGCCAGAGCAAGGGGTGGCTGCGTGTCGGTGAAAAGGGCAGTCACCTCGTCGATGCCCCCCAGGCGCACCATCGCATTGCGCCCGAACTTTGTATGGTCAGCGGCCAGAAAGACCCTGCGGGAATTGTCGATGATGGCTCTTGCGGCGCGCACCTCGCGATAGTCGAAATCCAGAAGGGTGCCGTCCAGATCGATGCCGCTGATGCCGATGATGCCGTAGTCGACCTTAAACTGATGAATGAAATCGATGGTGGCCTCGCCGATGATGCCTCGATCGCGACTCCGAATCAGTCCGCCGGCAACGATCACCTCGAAGTCGGGATTACCCGATAAAATCAGGGCCACGTTGAGGTTGTTTGTGATCACGCGCAATCCGTGATGGTGGAGCAGCGCCTTGGCCACCTCTTCGGTGGTGGTGCCGATGTTGATAAAGACCGAGGCCCGATCGGGGATCTCCTTGGCCAGGCTGCGGGCGATCTTCTGTTTCTCGAGCTGGCAGATCACTTTGCGATGGGAATAGGCCACGTTCTCCACGCTGGACGATATCCCGGCTCCTCCGTGGAAACGCTGCAGATGGCCCTTCTTGTTGAGATCGTTGATATCCCGCCGGATGGTCTGGGGGGTCACCGCAAAACGCTGGGCCAGGTGCTCAATGGTCACGTACCCCTGACTCTGGACCAGCCCCAGAATCTTGGACTGGCGCTGGCGCACACCGCCAGTCTTGCCGCTGGATAGGTCGGGTGCAACTCTCGAATCTTGCGAGGAACTCGTTGGCATTGGGGGCTGCCTCCCTTTAAGATGTTCTTTTTAGAATTATTACGAAAATTTTGTAACTAAACGAAAATTGCTATGGGCAAACTCCGCCCGCTGTGGTATATTTCCGCTAAGTAATGAACAATAGGCGGTTTGAGAGGTTCACAATCACCTATCATTGCAGCTGTTTTTTCGCAAGTGAAAATACCGGCAGCCGCCGAAACGGCAATTGAAAAATGAATAACCGGCCGTTTATTGATGAGGCACCCTTGGATGGCGCATCATCGCATGGCGACCGGACAGGAGGTGGCCGATGCAGACCCAGGTGTTGATCATCGGCGGCGGTGCCACCGGCACCGGTTTGGCGCGCGACTTGGCGCTGAGGGGCGTCAGTTGCATACTAGTGGAAAAACAGGATATCAACGCCGGGGCGTCGGGAGGCAACCACGGCCTGCTGCACAGCGGGGCGCGCTATATCGCCTCTGATCCTGCAGCGGCGCGCGAGTGCCGCGAAGAGGGCGAGCTGATCAAGCGCCTGGCGCCCCATTGCGTGGAGGACACCGGCGGACTTTTCGTGGCCGTGGCCGGCGACGATGAGGCCTACGTGGCCGACTTTGCAGACCGCTGCCGCCAATGCGGCATCGAGACCCAGGCGGTCGATCTCAAGGACGCTCGCGAGATGGAGCCGGTCATTTCGCCGGACGCCATCGCCGCATATAGCGTACCGGACGCCTGCGTGGACCCCTTTAAACTCTCCTTGGACAACCTGGCTGATGCCCAGCACCACGGCACCAAGGTGCTACGCAATACCAAAATCGTCGCCTTCGAGAAGCAGGGCCAACGGATCAAGCGCGTCCTTATAGAAAACCAGCGCACCAAGGCACAACTCACCATCGAAGCCGAGCAGATCGTCAACGCCACCGGCGCTTGGGCCGGCCAAGTGGCCGCCATGGCCGGCGCCAAGATCAACATGCTCTGTTCCCAGGGTAGCCTGATCATCACCCAGAACCGCATGAACCATCGGGTGATCAACCGCCTGCGCCAGGCCAGCGACGCTGACATCCTGGTGCCCGGAGGAACCGTCTCGATTTTCGGGACCACCTCCCTGCGCATAGACGATCCGGACAAGACCCGACCGACTGTCGCCGAAGTCGACGCCATGCTGCCCGACGGCATCGCCATGGTACCCAAGCTGGCCGAGACGCGTTTCATCCGCGCCTACGCCGGGGTACGCCCCCTGGTCCAATCGACACCCGCCAGCGACGATCGGGCCGTTAGCCGCGGTTTCGCCCTCATCGACCATTCGGACGACGGTGTCAGCAACTTCATGACCATCACCGGCGGTAAGCTGACCACCTTCCGCTTGATGGCAGAAAAGACGGCCAACCGGATCTGTGAGCGTTTAGGGGTCACCACGGGCTGTATGACCCGCACCACGCCTCTGCCGGCTACCACCTCGGGCAAATGGACCGAGCCTGGCCTGACCCCCAAAATGTGGTTCCAAAAAAAGAACCAATCCGACCTGCTCCTGTGCGAATGCGAAATGGTGCCCACCAGCGTGGTCAATGATATCGCCGCCAAGATCCAGGAAGATGGCGGGCGGCCCAGCCTGCGCGAGGTGGGCCAGCGCAGCCGCGTGGGCAAAGGCCCTTGCCAAGGTGCTTTCTGCAGCCTGCGAGTGGCCGCCCACATGTATAACGAGGGGATCCTGACCGCCGATCAGGGCTTGGACGAGCTGCGCGATTTTCTTAACGAACGCTGGCGGGGGGTCCGCCCCCTGCTCTGGGGACAGGCGGTCTCCCAGGCGGAGTTGCAGGAGGCCCTGCACTGCGGCCTCTATGGGTTGGAATTGGTTGAGTAAGCGGCGGTATCAATAAGCGCCTGCCACCGATGATGCCCGCACGCCATGGCCATTGAATCACAGGAATGATGGCCATAAGTCACCCTGAGCAAACCAATTTCCGGCGCGCCCTGCATTGGCGCCCTAGGAAATTTTCAAATGCAGACAGCACAAGAAACAACAGAATGTCAGTTGATGGTCGTCGGCGCCGGGATGGCCGGCATGGCGGCCACCCTCTTTGCCGCCCAGAAAGGGCTGCAGGTGGTCCAGGCCGGCCTCACCGGTGAGGTGATCTATGCCAGCGGAGTCTTCGATCTGCTGGGGGTTTATCCGCCGGAAAAACGTCAGGTGGTGAGCGACCCATGGGCCGCTCTGGAAGAACTGAGGGCGGCGGAGCCGCACCACCCCTATGCCCGCCTGACGGCTGCCGAGATCCGCACGGCCATGGACACCCTGACCGACTATCTGGGGGGGATCGGCCAGCCCTACACGGGCAGCCCGGAGGAGAACACCACCCTCCTGACCTCGGTGGGCACGGTCAAGCGCACCTACCGGGTGCCCGCAAGCATGGCGGCGGGCAGCAAAGCTCTGGCCGCCAAGGCCCCTTGTCTGCTGGTGGACCTGGACGGTCTGCGAGGTTTCAGCGCACGCCAGATGACGGCCACCCTGGCCCAGACCTGGCCGGCGCTCAGAGCCGCCACCATCCAGGTGCCCGGCACAACAGTGCATGGCCCCAAATACCCCGAACATGTGGCCCGCGCCTTAGAGGTGGAGGCGGAACGCCAACGCTTCGCGGCGGCCATCGCACCCCATGTCAAAGATGCTCAGTATGTGGGCCTGCCGGCGGTACTGGGGATCTATAAGACCCCCGAGATTTTAGCCGACCTGGAAGCCTACCTCAAGGTACCTGTTTTCGAAATCCCCACCATGCCACCGGCTATCACCGGGCTGCGTCTCAAGGAGGCCTTCGAACACCATCTGCCCAGCCTGGGTGTGGATGCCTATTACCACCACAAGGTGCTAACGGCCCGGCCTCAGGCCGAAGGCGGTTTCGAACTCAAAATCGGTAAAACCGAGGCCGAACGCACCGTTCGCGCCGAACGGGTGCTCCTGGCCACCGGCCGCTTCATCGGCAAGGGCCTCACCCCGGAGAGGGACGGCATCCACGAGGCGCTCTTCGACCTGCCCGTGCACCAGCCGTCCCATCGGGATCAATGGTACGCCGGCACCTTCCTGGCCCCCGAGGGACATGCCGTCAGCCGGGCCGGCCTCGAAGTCGACGATAGTTTCCGTCCCATAACGGCCGAGGGCCGGGTGGTGAATGCCCATCTCCACGCGGTGGGGTCGATCCTGGCCCATCAGGATTGGATGCGCACCAAATCGGGGGTGGGAATCGCCGTCGCCAGCGCCTGGGGCGCGGTTAAGGCTATTGCCCGACTCAACGCCAAAAACTAAAGCCGGTTGCGGCCAAGCGGCTAGCCGATAGTTCATAGGGCGCTGATACGAAAATAAGGCGGCCTGGCCCTTGAAGGGCGACACCGTGACCACCGGAGGTATGACCAACACCACAGCATCCTGTCACAAGAGGACCCCATGAGCTTCCACACCTGGCTGTACCTGTCCCTCGCCATCTGTATTGGCGGGCTGCTCTGGCGCATGAAACAATGGCTCTCCGGCGACATTGGCCCGGACAACCCCGGCACGCTTGCCCAACGCGCCTCAGCAGCCGTTGGAGGAGTGACCGCCGGTGTTTTCAGCCGCCGCCTTTTGGCCGTCCTGGTTGCCCTGGTGGGCGACATCCTGCTCCAGTTGCACCTGCTCAAACGACACCCCCTGCGCTGGTTGATGCACATGCTCGTGTTCTGGGGCTTTGCGCTCCTGGTGCTCATGCATGCCTTCGACGACAGCGTTACCCTAAGTCTCTTCCCCGACTACGCATCGACCCTCAACCCTTTCTTCTTCCTGCGCAACCTGCTGGGTGTCCTGGTACTCGTCGGCCTGGTCATCGCCTTGATCCGGCGCATGATCATCGCCGGCCAGAAACAGGTCACCTCACGGGCCGACATCCTGGCAATAGTCCTGCTGGGCGTCATCATGATCTCCGGTTTTCTCCTTGAAGCGGCCCAGATCGTCTCCGAACCCCTCTTCGACCAGATGGTGGCGGACTATCACGGCAGCGATGATGCCCATGAGCTTGCGGCCCTCAAGGCCGTATGGACGCACGACTACCACGTGGTTTTCAGCCCACCGGCGACGGTGACGGCCGAGTTGCTGAGCCTGGGCGCGGATCTCAACGAGGAGAGCTGTGTGGCCTGCCACAGCCGGCCCACGGCGGCCTTCGGTTCTTTGCCCCTGGTCTTTTTGACCAAACCCATGGCGCCGTTGCTCAACCAGATCCGTGCCGATGTACTCCTCTGGCGCCTGCACTACTTGGCCTGTTTTCTCGGCCTGGCCCTTTTACCCTTCACGAAATTCATTCATCTGCTGGCTACCCCCTTGACCCTGGCCCTCCGGGCGGCCACGGCCACAACGGCCCCCGGCTCTAGCGGTGACGAGCGGGCCCGCCTCAACCGCAAAACCCAACGCGCTTTGGCCCTGGATGGCTGCACCCATTGCGGGGCCTGCAGCCGCCATTGCAGTGTGGCCCCCAGCGCTGCCATCCTCGCCAACACCCGTATTCTGCCCTCTGAAAAACTCCTCCGCCTCCGAGAGTCGACCCGCCGCCCCCTGTCTGGGGATGCCTGGACGCTTTTTTCCGAGGGCAGTTTCATTTGCACCGAGTGTGGTCGCTGCACCCGCATCTGCCCCGCGGGTCTCGATCTCCAGGATCTCTGGCGAGCCGGCAAGGTGGATCTGATCAACCAGGGGCTGGCCGAGGTGCACACCCGCGCCGTGCAGACCTCCCCTGATATTCTGCTCAAGGTGCTGGCGGCCACTCCGTCCGGGTCGACCGACGCGCCGCCGCACCCAGGCGAAGGCATGGATCTGTGCGACGACCCAGCAAGCTTCCAGGCCTGTGTCCAGTGTTCCGTATGCACCAGTGTCTGTCCGGTGGTGGCCGCAGCCACGGAACCCGATCACAATCCCGAGATCGGCCCCCACCTGGTGACCAATCTCCTGCGCCTGCGCCAGCCCGACCTGGCTCAGGCGTCCAGCATGGTCTGGACCTGTGTCACCTGCTACCAGTGCCAGGAGCACTGCCCCCAGCAGATCCGGGTGGCCGATCTGCTTTACGAGTTGCGCAACCGGACCTGGGCGCGCCTGAAAGCGGCACCCGGCGACACCTGGATCGAGGTCCCGATCGAGGAGAAGGAGGTTGGGTCATGAAGCTGCTTTACTTCCCCGGCTGCAAAATCAAAAATCACCTGCCCGCCTATGATGCCGCCACACGCGCCGTACTGGGCCGCCTTAAGGTCGAGCTAGTGGACCAGGAGATGAACTGCTGCGGTTATCCTGTGCGCCATCAAAGCTTCATGGCCTACCTGCTGTCGGCGGCCCGCAACCTGGCCCTGGCCGAAGCACGGGGGCTGGATATCCTGACGCCCTGCAAATGCTGCTTGGGCAGTTTCAAACACGCCCTTTACTGGCTGCGGCGCAAACCGCTTATAAAGGAAGAGATCAACCGCCGCCTGGCCACCGAAAACCTGCACTGGGCCGACCGCAGCGACGTAATCCACCTCCTCTCCCTCCTCCATCACCAAGTGGGCGGCCAGGCACTGAAGGCCCGCGTAACAGCCCCCCTCAAGGGGATTCAGGTGGCCGCCCACTATGGCTGCCACGCCTTGCGACCGGCGGCGGTCACCGGTTTCGACAACCCCACCGCTCCCCAACTCTTCGAAGACCTCGTGGCGGTCACCGGGGCCACTCCCGTCCTCTGGTCCCGGCGTACCGAGTGTTGCGGCAGCCCCCTGATGGAGACCAATCCGCGCATGGCCCTGGCCCTCATGGAGAAAAAGCTGGCCTCGGCCCAGGAGGCCGGTGCGGACTACCTCTGTTCAGCCTGCACCCACTGCCAATTGCAGTTCGACGGCGCCCGCCGCCAGCACCCCCAAGCGGATCCGACCCAGGGGCGCCTTAAGATCGTCCTATACCCCCAACTGCTCGGCCTGGCCTTTGGGTCTACCGGCGGATCAATTGGGCCTTGAGCTACCTGCCAAACCTGCGACGACCGCCTTTACAGCGCGAGCCGGAAGATGATAGAAAGTGCCTATTCAGAAAGCATTTCTCACCCGAAGGCAGTTTCATCTGCCTGATTTCTGGATGGGCCCTAAAAATAGAGCCCGCGACTCATGTCGCCATCCATAGGCAACCCGTGACCATAAAAAGGAGTCCGTTACCATGGCCGCATATATCGGAGCCATCGACCTGGGAACCACCAGCAACCGCCTCATCATCTTCGACCACGATGGTCGCATCAAAGCCATGGACCAGATGGAGCACGAGCAGATCTTTCCCAGACCGGGCTGGGTCGAACACGACCCCATGGAGATCTGGGACAACACGCGCAAAGTGATTCGCGGGGCCCTCAGCAAGGCTGGCCTCAGGGGAGAGGACCTGGCCGCCATCGGGATTACCAACCAGCGCGAGACCGCCGTGGTGTGGGATCGCCGCACAGGCAAGCCGTTTTTCAATGCCGTCGTCTGGCAGTGCACACGCACCGCCGAGATCTGCAAAGCGCTGGCCCGCGACGGGGGCCAAGACCGCTTCCGGGGCAAGACCGGTCTGCCCATTGCCACCTATTTCGCCGGGCCCAAAGTGCGCTGGATCCTCGACAACGTGCCGGAGGCCAAGGCCGCCGCAGACAAGGGCGACGCCCTTTTCGGCACCATCGAGACCTGGATCATCTGGTGGCTCACCGGTGGCCCCAATGGCGGCGCCCACGTGACTGATGTCTCCAACGCCAGCCGCACCCTGCTAATGGACCTGGCCACCCTCTCCTGGGACGAAGAGATTCTCAAAGCCGTTGGGGTGCCGCCCAGCATGCTGCCGCGCATCGTGCCCTCCATCGACGCGGACACCTGGGGCCACACCCTCAAGGACGGCCCCTTCAAGGCCACCATCCCCGTCTGTGGCGCCCTGGGCGATCAGCAAGCCGCCCTGGTGGGTCAGACCTGCTTCTCGGTGGGCGAGGCCAAAAACACCTTTGGCACCGGCTGTTTTCTCCTCCTCAACACCGGTCACACCCCGGTGCCCTCCACCCAGGGACTCCTCACCACGGTGGGCTACCAGGTGCGTGGTGAAAAACCGGTCTATTGCCTGGAGGGATCCGTGGCCATCGCCGGCGCCCTGGTCCAGTGGCTGCGCGACAACCTGGGCTTGATCGATGAGGCCCCCCAGGTGGAGGATCTGGCCCGCACGGTGGAAGACAACGGCGGGGCCTTTATCGTACCAGCCTTCTCCGGCCTCTTCGCCCCCTATTGGCGCGACGACGCCCGTGGGGCCATAGTGGGCCTGACACGCTACGTCAACAAGGGTCACATCGCCCGGGCCGTGCTGGAGGCCAACGCATACCAGACCCTGGACATCGTCAACGCCATGAACGCCGATTCTGGGGTCGACCTCACCCGCCTGAAAGTGGACGGCGGCATGGTGATGAACGAGCTCCTCATGCAATTCCAGGCCGACATCCTGAATGTGCCCGTCATCCGCCCTGAGATCACCGAGACCACCGCCCTGGGCGCCGCCTACGCCGCCGGCCTGGCTGTGGGCTTCTGGTCCGACATGGAGGAGTTGCGCAAATACTGGGCCGTTGATAAAACCTGGGAAGCCAACATGGCCGCGGAAACCCGCAACGAACTGGTCGCCGGGTGGAAGAAGGCCGTCACGCGGACCTTTGACTGGGTGGATTGACCTCAGTAATGTTCCGGTAGGCCAGAAGTGGTACAACTAGCCGTGGGCAATAACTATGCGTGGGTTAATAATTGAAGGAGACAGAGATGCAGTTTGAATTCGCTACCGCGCGGCGCATCCTCTTCGGCGCCGGCAGAGTCAAGGATGTCCCCATGCTGGCCGCCGGCATGGGTGAGAACGCCTTTGTGATCAGCGGCAACGACACTGAGCGCAACGACGCCCTCCTTGTGGATCTCAAGCTGCAGGGCATCGGCACCACGCGTTTCACGGTGGCCGGCGAGCCCACCACCGATCTTATCCAGGAGGCCACCACCCAGGCCCGAGACCAGAGGTGCGATCTAGTCATCGGCATCGGCGGGGGCAGCGTCATCGATGCGGCCAAGGCCGTGGCCGCCCTGTTGACCAACGCCGGTGACCTGTTCACATACTTGGAGGTGATCGGCCAGGGGCAGGCGATATCACGCGATCCGGCCCCCTGCATCGCCATCCCCACCACGGCGGGCACCGGGGCGGAGGTGACCCGCAATGCCGTGATGCAGTCCTCCGAGCACCAGGTCAAGGTGAGCATGCGCAGCCCCCTCATGCTGCCCCGCAAGGCGGTGGTGGACCCGGCCCTTACCCTCAGCCTGCCCCCGGCCCTGACCGCCAGCACCGGCATGGACGCCCTCACCCAGCTGCTCGAGGCCTTCGTGAGCCGGGGAGCCAACCCCCTCACCGACGGCATCTGCCGCGAGGGCATGCTGCGCGCCGCACGCTCCCTCAAGCGGGTATATTATATAGGAGACGATCTGGCGGCCCGCGAGGATATGGCTCTGGCCAGCCTTTTCGGAGGTATAGCCCTGGCCAACGCCAAGCTGGGCGCCGCCCACGGTTTGGCCGCCCCCCTGGGAGGTCGACACGCCATCCCCCACGGGGTGGTCTGCGCCCGTTTGCTGCCCGTCGTAATGGCGGCCAATATTGACGCCCTCAAGAAAGAGGGCGCCAGGGGCGATGCCGGGTTAAGGCGGTACACCGAGGTGGCCCGCATCCTCGTAGGCGCCCCCCAAGCCACGGCCGAGGAGGGCGTCGCCTGGGCCCAGGACCTGACCGACACCCTGGAGATCCCCGGACTGGGGGAGTATGGCTTTAGCCATGGTGACATCGCCGCTGTGGTACCCAAGGCCAAGCGGGCCAGCAGCATGCAGGGCAACCCGGTGGTCCTGGGCACCGACGCCTTGACCGCCATCCTTGAAGCGGCGATCTAGCGCCCAACCATCCACTTTGGGTGGCGCGCCTTCTGCCTGCCGGCGTGATCCCGCCTACGGGTTAATCCCGCGTATGGGTTGATCCCACCTACGGGTTGATCCCGCCTACACTTTGGCTTATGCTGACGGGATACAAAAGGCCCACATAGCCAACGCCAAAGTGCGCTTCTGCCACCGACCCATGAGCCGCAGGTGACCCGTGTTTAAATTCCTCTTTAAAAAAGAGCACCAAGTCGAAGGTCTGATCTACGCCTACCTGGACAATATCAAACTCAGCCAGGCGAGTTTTGGCAACGCCCTGAAAGAGTGTTTTCTGCATGGCGAGAGATGCGAGAACTTCGAATTCTTCCTCCAGCAGACCCACAAGTACGAATCCAAGGCCGACGATGTGCGCCAGGAGATCAATGACCTCATGTATGGAAATGCGCTGATCCCCGATTCGCGCGGTGATATTATGGGACTTCTGGCCGCCCTGGACGTGATCCCCCATCTGTTCGAGAACATCCTTTACATGATCCAGACGCAGCGAATCCATCTGCCTAAAATACTCAGGATCGACCTCAAGGCCCTGGTGGAACTCAGCCTCGAAACCTGCGACCTGCTCTACAAACAATGCGAGGCCCTGTTCAAAAAAAACACGGGCATCCGTGAGCTGGTCAATACCATCGACACCAACGAGAGCCACTGCGACCACTTCGAACGCACCCTGATCACCAAGCTTTTTGACAGCGATACCGACCCCTTTCTCAAGCTGCAGCTCAAGGAGCTGCTTCTGGAGATCGGCGAGATCTCAGACCAGGCCGACCGGGTCTCCAAACGCATCAATATCATCAGCATGAAGCGACGGGTATAATCAGTCATGCTTTCTCTTCTCGGGGGGGTGTTTCTCGGATGGTCGCTGGGCGCCAACGACGCGGCCAATGTCTTCGGCACGGCTGTCTCGTCGCGCATGCTGCGCTTCGGCACCGCGGCCGCCCTGGCCGGCGGCGTGACCACCGTTTTGACAATGCCCAACACGAAGCCGCCGCTCGTAGATGCGGCGGCTTTTCAAAT
>JBNKKA010000041.1:0-27848 GCA_050291585.1 Desulfobacteraceae bacterium | reverse complement strand
TCAGAATTCGACTTAAGGCATATGATCACAAGCTGCTCGATCAATCTGCTGTCGATATTCTGGATACCGCCCGCAAGACCGGCGCAAAGGTAGTGGGACCCATTCCTCTGCCCACGCGAATCAATAAATACACGGTCCTGCGCTCACCGCATGTCGACAAAAAGTCGCGTGAGCAATTCGAGATGCGTACCCATAAACGTTTGCTGGATATTCTCGAACCTACCCAGCAGACAGTCGATGCGCTGATGAAGCTCGATCTTTCGCCGGGCGTTGACGTCGAAATCAAATTGTAGTTAAGGGACCGACGGCTATGAGTAGAGGACTGTTAGGAAAAAAATTGGGAATGACCAGCCTTTTCCTGCCGGATGGGCGGTTCGTCCCGGTGACGGTGATTCAAGCGGGGCCGTGCGTGGTTACCCAGATCAAGACCGAAGCGACAGATGGCTACAATGCGCTGCAGCTGGGCTTTGAAGAGAAACGCGCATCACGGACCAATAAGCCCTTGAGCGGGCATTTTGTAAAGAGCGGTGGAACCTGTTTCTCCCACATGCGTGAGTTTGACGTAGACGATCCGGCCAGCTTTGACCTGGGGCAGAGCCTTGGCACCGACCTCTTTCAGGTCGGCGAGAAGATCGAAGTGGTTGGAACCAGTAAAGGGCGCGGTTTTGCCGGGGTCATGAAGCGCCATGGTTTTGGTGGTGGCCGTAAAACCCATGGTAGCAAATCCCATCGGATCCCTGGTTCAGTGGGCTGTAGTGCCTGGCCCGCCAGGGTCTTTCGCGGCAAAAAACTACCGGGGCATTATGGTGTGGACCGCAAAACAGTGCGCAATTTGGAGATTGTCGATATCCGCCCGGATCAGAATTTGATCCTAGTTAAGGGAGCCGTCCCTGGATCCAAATCCGGAATGGTGCAGATCAACAAGCCAAAGTTTTAGAAATAAGCGTCGGATAAACTCTTCTGCCGGAGGGTTGCAACTAACGCAGCATTAAATGTTTGCTGCCCTGCTGGCTTAGTTTGTCGTGTCAAAACGAGGATAGTTATGGCGACTATAGATGTACTAAACACTACCGGAGAAAAGGTAGCCCAGGCGGACCTCACTGATGAGATCTTCGCTGTGGCGGTGAAGCCCAGTGTCATACACCAGGTGGTCACGGCACAGCTCGCCGCCAAACGCGCTGGATCGGCTGCTGTAAAGAGACGCTCCGATGTTAAGGGCAGTACGCGTAAGCTTTATCGGCAAAAGGGCACCGGTCGTGCTCGTAAGGGTGATATCAAGTCTCCGTTGCTTCGCGGTGGCGGCGTTATTTTTGGACCCACCCCACGCTCATATGAAAAGAAGGTCTCCAAGAAAGTACGCAAACTTGCTCTTAAGATGGCCCTTAGCAGCAAGTTTCAGGAGAATGAACTGGTCGTGCTTGACCGACTCGAGCTTGATCGAATCAAAACCAAAGACTTTAAGGGCATCATCGATGCACTTCAAGCCGATAGTGCGCTGATCATTACGGCGGACAAAAACGAGAATCTAGAGCGATCTTCCCGCAACGTCCCCAATATCAAGGTGATGCGGACAGAAGGGCTTAACGTCTATGACATCCTCAAGCACCGCAAGCTCGTCCTTCTACAGGGCAGCATTGAGGGTATCGAAGGGAGGTTGCTACAATGATAGACTATAATATCGTAAAGCGGCCGTTGGTGACGGAGAAGACCAACATACAGAAAGAGGTTGGCAACCAGGTCACCTTCGAAGTGGATAGCAATGCCAATCGCATAGAAATTAAGCGCGCTATCGAGCAGATCTTCAATGTTAAGGTCGTTAAAACCCGGACTGTCAACGTAAAAGGTAAAGTCAAACGCCGCGGACGAATCCTGGGTAAGCGCAAGGACTGGAAAAAGGCGATCGTTACACTGATGCCGGGTGAGCGCATCGACTTCTTTGAAGGTGTTTAAGACACTGGTTAGCAGGAGCACAACATGGCAATCAAAAGAGTAAAACCGACATCTCCGGGGCGCCGCTTTCAGACTTACGCTACCTTTGAAGAGATTACCAAGACCACGCCGGAAAAAGGTCTCCTGGGTAAAGTCAAAAAAACGGGCGGGCGAAATTCCAACGGGCGTATCACCAGTCGTCGGCGCGGAGGCGGGCACAAGCGTTTTTACCGTATTATCGATTTTAAACGTGATAAAGACGGAATCCCGGCAACGGTTTCGTCTATCGAATACGATCCTAACCGCTCAACGCGCATCGCACTGCTCAACTATGCAGATGGAGAGAAACGGTACATCCTAGCGCCTCAGCAGGTCACTGTCGGAGATAGTATCATGTCCGGACCTGAGGCTGATATCAAGCCCGGCAATGCCCTGCCACTGACCAATATCCCACTGGGGACTCAGATCCACAACATAGAGCTAAAGCTTGGCAAGGGAGGTCAGATCGTTCGTAGCGCTGGTACATTTGCGCAACTAATGGCCAAAGAAGATCGCTACGCCATGGTTAAATTGCCATCGGGTGAAGTTCGGATGGTATTGGCCAAATGCAAGGCCACTATTGGTCAATTGGGCAATGTCACTCACGAAAACCGTCACCTCGGTAAAGCCGGACGATCCCGCTGGCTAGGACGAAGGCCTAAGGTGCGCGGTGTGGCCATGAACCCAGTCGACCATCCCATGGGTGGCGGCGAGGGACGCTCCTCAGGTGGACGGCATCCTTGTACGCCTTGGGGTCAGCCCACTAAGGGCTTTCGGACACGTAAGAATAAACGTACCGATCGATATATCGTTAAACGTCGCACTCGACGCTAATTTAAATTGGGGCCCAGTCCGTATTCGCAATAGATCGGCAGTGGGTAGCCCTGAGCATGCATATTCAGAAATAGGGGCGTGCGCCCTGAACATTTAGGAGAAGTTATGCCACGGTCGTTGAAAAAAGGTCCTTACATCGAAGACAAATTGATCAAAAAGATCGAGGCTGCCCAGGGAACCCGCAGTACCAAGGTGATAAAAACCTGGTCCAGGCGCTCCACGATTATTCCCGAGATGGTTGGACTGACTCTGGCCGTCCACAATGGTCGCAAGTTTGTGCCTGTATTCGTTACGGAAAATATGGTCGGGCATAAACTGGGTGAGTTTTCGCCTACACGGACCTTCTATGGGCACGCAGGCGATAGGAAATCCAAAGCAAGACGCTAGATGATGGTTACTAATCAATTAGCGATATGCTAGTAAGATAGACAACTGAAAAGGGAAGGTCTCAATGGAGGCGAAAGCGATCACAAAATATGTGCGCATCTCACCGTTCAAGGTGCGCAAACTCACCGGAGTCGTAAAAGGCAAGCCGGTTGAAACGGCGCTCAATACGCTCAAGTTCATGCCCCAGAAGGCAGCCGCGATAGTCTTCAAGACAATCCGCTCCGCTGTTTCCAACGCGGAGCAGAACATGAACTTGGATGTTGACGATCTCGTCGTGCAGAACCTGATCGTTGATCAGGGACCCTCGCTGAAGCGATTCAGAGCCAGGGCACGTGGCCGTGGATCTCGTATATTGAAGCGTACCAGCCACATTACGGTCATTCTGGCCGAAGAGGCGGCATAAAGCCGTACGCGGCTTAAGGTCGCTGTCGGTTTAAATTTAAGGAGGAAGAAGGTTGGGCCAGAAAGTAAATCCAATCGGGTTGAGACTAGGGATCGTGAAGACGTGGGAATCCCGATGGTACGCCGGCAAGAAGAAATATGCCGACTACATCCTGGAAGACCATAACATCCGTAAGTTTATCAAGAAGAAATTGTTTCATGCTGGCATCGCCCGTATCGAGATCGAACGGTCAGCCAAGCGTGTGAGGCTGCGGATCTTCACGGCTCGCCCAGGTATCGTCATCGGCAAGAAGGGTTCAGAGATCGAAAAACTCAAAAAAGAACTCGAAAATCTTGTCTCTCAAGAAGTGCTGATCGACATCCAGGAAGTTCGCAAGCCCGAGGTTGATGCCCAACTGGTTGCCGAAAATGTTGCTCAGCAGATCGAACGCCGCGTCGCTTTTAGGCGCGCCATGAAGCGGGGTGTTTCCTCTGCCATGCGCTTCGGCGCCCAAGGTGTCAAGATCATTTGCGGGGGACGACTCGGTGGCGCTGAAATGGCACGTACGGAGTGGTACAAAGAGGGACGAATTCCTCTGCACACGCTCCGCGCTGACATCGACTATGGTTTTATCGAGGCACGCACCACTTACGGCATCATTGGTGTCAAGGTCTTCATCTTCAAAGGAGAGATTCTGGGCAAGGAACAGCAGCCTGGAAGCTGAGTATGAGCGCGCCCAGTCGCTAGGAGACAAAGAACATGTTAAGCCCTAAAAAGGTTAAATATAGGAAGCGTCAAAAGGGAAAAATGCACGGCGTTGCTCGTCGTGGCGGCACCCTCAATTTTGGTGAATACGGTCTTCAGGCAGCCGACTGTGGTTGGCTCAGTAGCAAACAGATCGAAGCTGCCCGTATTGCCATGACCCGTCACGTTAAAAGGGGGGGGAAAATTTGGATTCGCATCTTCCCTGACAAACCCATTACCAAGAAACCCGCTGAAGTTCGAATGGGTAAAGGTAAGGGTGCTCCGGAGGGTTGGGTTGCCGTCGTCAAACCGGGTCGAATTCTCTACGAGATGACCGGGGTTACAAGAGAGATGGCTCAGGAAGCGCTGCGTTTGGCCTCTCATAAGTTGCCGATCAAAACCAAATTTGTTGAGAGGAGCGAGGGGTAATGAAAGCCAGTGAAATTAAAGAAATGGCTCCTGAAGAACGTGTACAGAAGTTGAACGATATGAAAGAAGAGTTGTTCAACCTGCGCTTTCAACATGAAGTTGGCCAGCTAGAAAATTCTAGCAAACTTAAATTACTCAAACGCGATATAGCTAGGATTAAAACCATCATGAATGCGTCCGTATAATTGCTTTCGCTTAACTGCGACTGCATGCATGCGACCGAAACGCAGAAATAATTAAAAGAATGGTAACTGCAATGAAAAAGCGCGGAATGAAAAGACAACTCGTCGGCACGATCATCAGCGATAAGATGGAGAGCACGGTCGTTGTCCAGGTCGAGCGGCTTGTAAAACACCGGCTGTACAAGAAATACATCCGGCGGCGCCTGCGTCTGGCGGCCCACGACGCTCAGAATGACTGCGGTATTGGTGATACTGTTCGCATCATAGAATCCCGTCCACTGAGTAAGACCAAAAAATGGCGGGTGTGCGAGATTCTTGAAAAAGCGGTGTGATAGTAAAAGGAATTGAAAAATGATCCAGGCAGAAACTAGATTGACTGTGGCTGACAACTCAGGTGCACGCGTTCTGTACTGCATCAAGGTTTTGGGCGGGTCAAAGCGCCGCTACGCCAGCATCGGAGACATCATTGTCGTGTCCATCAAGGAAGCGATTCCCAATGCCAAGGTCAAAAAAGGCGATGTTCTCAAAGCCGTTGTAGTGCGCACCAAAAAAGAGATTAGAAGACAGGACGGAACCTTGATACGTTTCGACGACAATTCCGCCGTCTTGATCAATGCGCAGCGTGAACCGATGGGAACCCGTATCTTTGGACCGGTCGCACGCGAACTTCGGGCGAAACGTTTTATGAAGATTGTTTCCCTCGCTCCGGAAGTATTATAGATACCTTTGCCCATTGGAGAAACGGGTTATGGAAAGAAACAAGTGTCAATTAAAAAAAGACGACAAGGTCAAAGTTCTCGCCGGTAAGGACAAAGGCAAAGTTGGTAAAGTTCTGAAGGTGCTACGAAAAAAAGAACGTGTCCTGGTCGAGAATATCAACAATGTGAAGCGCCATACACGGCCTAATGCCCAGAACCGGCAAGGGGGCATCATCGAAACTGAAGCCCCAATTCATTGGTCAAATGTCCAGTTGATGTGCAACAAGTGCATTGCCCCTGTACGAATCAAGATGCAGCGGCTGGATGACGGCAAGAAAATACGCGTTTGCCGTAAATGCAACGAGGTGATCGACGCCTAAGTCGCTGGCACCCCCCTTGGCGGTGCATCCCGGAGGATGGAATGTCCCAGATTAAAGAGAAATACCAAAAAGAGGTTGCCCCCAAGCTGCAGGAGCAATTCAATTTCAAAAACCCATACCAGATTCCAAGGGTCGAGAAAATTGTTTTAAACATGGGTTTGGGCGAAGCAATTCAGAATATGAAAATTCTCGACACGGCTGTCGAGGAACTCAAAGCGATCGCCGGTCAAAAACCGGTCATCACAAGAGCCAAAAAGTCGATCGCGGCCTTCAAACTTCGCGAAGGGATGCCAATTGGATGTATGGTCACCCTCAGGCGACAACACATGTGGGACTTCTTAAACAAACTCGTGAATATCGCATTACCGCGTGTACGTGATTTCAGGGGCATTTCAGGCAAGGCTTTTGACGGCAACGGGAACTACTCCCTGGGCATCAAAGAGCATATCATTTTCCCGGAAATCGATTATGATAAGATCGATAAGATCAAAGGACTTAACGTGAGCATCGTTACCAGTGCCCGCAACGATGATGAGGGCAAGTCGCTGCTCAAATTACTCGGGATGCCTTTCAAGAATTAAGGTAACAGTCCAGCCGGAGGTTGGAAGGAGGATGTGTGGCTAGGAAAGCGCTTCGAAATAAAGCAAGTGGAGAACCCAAATTTAAAGTCAGGGCTTACAACCGTTGCCCCATGTGCGGGCGTCCGCGAGCGTTTTTGCGTAAGTTCGGCATCTGCAGAATTTGTTTTCGGAATCTCGCGTCCCAGGGCCGCCTTCCTGGTGTCGTTAAATCCAGCTGGTAGCATAGCAGCCGGCCGCTAAGGCGTCATCAATAGAGAAGAGCGTATAAAAGGCGGTCATTAAAGTGCCGGTCAATTGTATTGGCCCAGACTATTCAAGCGTTACAATGGAGTAAAAAAAATGGCATTAAGCGATCCGATTGCCGACATGCTGACCCGCATCCGCAACGCTGGCAAAGCGAAGTTCAACAGTGTGGACATCCCGGGTTCCAAGCTTAAAACGGAAATGGCCAGGGTGCTCAAGGAAGAGGGCTACATTCGCAACTACAAGTTCATCAAAGACAACAAGCAGGGCGTTCTGCGGGTATACCTACGCTACGATGAAAAAAACGCCCATGCGATTTACACCCTTACTCGGGTCAGCAAACCGAGCCGTCGGGTGTACCTGCGGGCTGGCGATATCCAACCGGTATACAATGGGATGGGTGTTGCCGTTCTATCTACGTCCAAGGGGCTTATGACCGATCGCCGAGCTCGCAAAGAAAATGTGGGTGGTGAGTTGCTCTGCACGGTTTGGTAAGGGTTTTTTAGCCCACCCAACTGCCGAGCCAAGACCTGCCGGTTTGTAGAAAAGTGTCGATCACTAAGGAGTTAGTATGTCTCGAGTAGGAAAGAAACCAATAGCGATTCCGGAGAAGACAAATGTCTCTCTGAAAGCGGATATCCTTACTGTCAAAGGTCCCAAAGGCACGCTGAGTCGACAGATTCACCCGGCAGTCAAACTCGATATCAGTGATGCACAGGTATCGGCTGTGATTGATAGCCAGGACCGCAAGACCAGAGCCCTTCAAGGTCTGGTGCGTAGTTTGGTGGCCAACATGATTACGGGTGTTAGTGCCGGATTTGAGCGTGTTCTGATGATCAATGGAATCGGATACCGGGCTGAAGCCAAGGGCAAGAGTGTGCTTTTCAATTTGGGCTACTCTCATCCCATCGACTTTCCTCTGCCGGAAGGAATTACGGCCGAGGTTGACAAGAACAATACTGTGAAATTGATGGGTATCGACAAGGAGCTGCTGGGACAGACCGCAGCTTCCATTCGGCAACTGCGGCCCCCGGAGCCTTACAAAGGCAAGGGGATCAAATACGCCGATGAGTATATCCAACGCAAAGCCGGTAAAACCGGGACCAAATAACGCAGCGGCAAGAGCGGGTGGCAGATAACCGCAAGCGCGCGAGATCCCTTACAGAAACGGGGATTTCATAACGCGCCCGCCTTGAGGAGAATAACAAAATGGGTGCTACTGACAACAAAAGAGTCGCTCGCTTTAAACGTAAAGTTCGTATTCGCCAGCGCATCAAAGGAACTGCCGACAAACCGAGATTGAGTGTCTTTCGAAGTTCAAAACACATCACGGCGCAGGTGATCGACGACGTCGCCGGTCGAACCCTTGTGGCAGCGTCCAGCCTCGAAAAAGAGGTGCGCGAGCAGAAAGCGTCCTTTGATAACAAGACCGCTCTGGCCACCTTCATCGGGAAACTGATTGCCGAGCGCGCACAGGAAAAAGGGGTCAAACAGATTGTGTTTGATCGCAACGGTTTTCTCTACCACGGCCGTGTCAAGGCGGTATCTGACGGCGCCCGTGAAGCCGGACTGAAGTTCTAGGCAATGAAGAAGAGTGAAGGAGGCAGGCCATTGTTCAAGCAAGATAATGATGACAACCAATTGATTGATAAGGTCGTCCATATAAATCGTGTGGCCAAGGTCGTCAAAGGTGGTCGCAGATTCAGCTTCAGCGCCATTGTTGTAGTCGGTGATGGTGAAGGCAACGTGGGCTTTGGGTTGGGAAAAGCCGGGGAAGTCCCCGAAGCGATCCGTAAGGGCGTCGAAAAAGCCAAGAAAAGTATGGTCAGTGTCCCTCTGGACGGTGGAACCATCCCTTTTAAAGTGATCGGCCGTTATGGTGCCGGGCGTGTGCTGCTTAAACCCGCATCCGATGGTACTGGTGTCATTGCCGGTGGCGCAGTTCGCGCCGTACTCGAAGCTGTCGGGGTACAGAATATTCTCACCAAGTGCATGGGTTCCAACAACCCCCACAATGTGGTTAAGGCCACTATTGAAGGGTTGACCCAGCTTAAAAGCCGTGAGCAGGTTGCTGCCCGTAGAGGGCTGCGCGTAGAAAACCTGCAGTAAGGATGGGGGCACAAATGGCAGGAGCTTTGAAAATTACGCTTGTCAAAAGCATGATCGGACGACCTGAAAAGCATCGCAAAGTACTGCGCGGTATGGGTCTAACGCGTCTTCACAAAACGGTGATTCTTGAAGATACGCCCAGTATTCGGGGCATGATTCATAAGGTTACCCATCTGGTCGAAGCTGAGGAGTGCACCAATGAAGCTAAATGAGCTAGCGCCTGAAAAAGGTGCCCGGAAAGCCCGAAAAAGACTAGGGCGCGGTGTCGCTTCCGGCACAGGCAAAACCGCTGGCCGAGGCACAAAGGGCCACAACTCCCGCTCTGGCGGTGGTGTGCGGCCCGGCTTTGAGGGTGGCCAGATGCCATTGCATCGGCGGTTGCCCAAGCGCGGTTTTACCAATATCTTCAAAAAAATATGGGCAGTGGTTAATATTGACGATCTTGCCCGGTTCGATAAAGGTGAAGTGGTTGATGAAGCCGCTCTGGTACGTGCGGGCCTGGTAAAAGGCAGACGCGACGGGATTAAGCTTCTTGGTCGGGGAGAGATCGATTATCCAGTGACCATTAAAGTGCATCATCTTAGCAAAACCGCCCAGCAGAAAATCGAAGCTGCTGGTGGAACGATAGAGGTGATTTAGTCATGATCGGTGCCGGTTTCGGAAACATTTTTAAAATCCCAGAGTTGAAGAAGCGCCTGCTCTACACGGCGGCTTTGCTGGCTGTGTATCGCATCGGTGTGCATGTGCCCACCCCAGGGATCGACAGCGTGGCGCTGGCTTCCTTCTTCGCTAAAGTTGAGGGAACCATCTTCGGGATCTTCAATATGTTTTCCGGTGGTGCTTTGGAGCGTCTCTCTGTGTTCGCCCTGGGTATCATGCCATATATTAGCGCTTCTATTATTCTCCAATTGTTGACCGTGGTGGTTCCCCATCTCGAGCAACTGAAGAAAGAGGGCGAGGCCGGGCATAAAAAGATTACCCAATACACACGTTACGGCACCGTCGTTCTTAGTATCATTCAGGGCTTCGGTATTAGCGTCGGTCTCGAAAGTATGACCTCGCCTGGAGGGGCTGCAGTGGTTATCGCTCCCGGTTGGGGTTTCCGCTTCATGACTGTGCTGACCCTCACCGCAGGTACGGCATTCATCATGTGGCTGGGAGAACAGATCACAGAGCGTGGCATCGGCAATGGTATCTCTCTGATCATCTTCGCCGGTATCGTTGCACGGATGCCCCAGGCGCTCGGCAATACCTTTCGATTGCTGTCCACGGGTGAGATGGGCATTTTTGCCATTGCAATTCTGTCGGTCTTGATGGTGGCTGTCATCGCCTTCATCATCTTCGTGGAACAGGGGCAGCGCCGCATTCCGGTGCAATATGCAAAGCGCGTCGTGGGGCGCAGGTTGTACGGTGGCCAGAGTACGCACCTGCCGCTCAAGATCAACACCAGTGGCGTTATCCCGCCGATTTTCGCCTCATCGATCATCATGTTCCCGGCAACGATCGCAAGCTTTATCACCGTTCCATGGATGCAGACTATTGCCAGTTCTATGCGCCCTGGAAACTGGTCTTACGAGATACTCTACATCGCTTTCATATTCTTCTTCTGTTACTTCTATACGGCGGTGACCTTCAATCCTGAAGAAGTCGCTGAGAATATGAAGAAGAATGGAGGCTACATCCCGGGGATTCGTCCCGGTAAACGTACGGCAGACTATATTGATAAGGTTCTTACCCGGATTACCCTTGGAGGAGCCGTCTATGTTTCTGCCGTATGTGTACTGCCGTCTATCTTGATTACACGTTTCAATGTACCCTTCTATTTCGGTGGGACTGCGTTGCTGATTGTCGTTGGAGTGGCGATCGACACCATCGCCCAGATGGAATCACACATGCTGACGCGGCATTACGAAGGATTTCTCAAGAAGGGCGGGGGCGGAATTCGCGGTCGAGGACGTTGATCGCTGATCGAGCTTGTTTCACTGAATTGTAGGGCCAAACCACCAGCAGAAACCAGTACCTGAGTATTCAGAAAAAAGGGAAGAAGACGGGAGCGTATCATGGCCAAAGAGGAAGCCATTAAAGTTGAAGGGCAGGTCCTTGAAACCTTGCCCAACGCAATGTTCAAGGTGGAGCTCGAAAACGGACACCAGGTGCTGGCACATATATCCGGTAAAATGCGTATGCATTTCATCAAAATTCTACCTGGTGACAAAGTGACGGTTGAGCTTTCGCCCTATGATTTAACACGCGGACGCATTACGTATCGCTCGAAATAAGGCCGACACTCGCCATACGACGCAGACGGCGATGTACGAAGCAAAATCCAAAGCCGAGTCTGATATCTCTGGATGATGATAGCCGGTGAGGATGGTGACGCAAGGACCAAGGAGAATACAATGAAGGTTAGAGCATCGGCAAAGAAGATTTGCAACAAATGCAAAATCATCAAGAGAAAAGGCGTTGTTAGAGTTATCTGCGAGAATAAGCGGCACAAACAACGGCAAGGATAAACAGGAGGATCAGCCTTGGCTAGAATCGCGGGCGTAGACTTACCCAGACGTAAGCGCATCGATATTGGTTTGACCTATATATATGGGATCGGTCGGACATCATCGGTTCGCATTCTTGAAAAGCTCAACATTGATGCGAGCACCAAAACGGACGATCTCACCGATGGTCAGATCAATGACATCCGGCGGGTGATCGACAACGAACTTAAAGTGGAAGGCGAACTGCGAACCGAAATTTCCATGAATATCAAAAGACTCATGGACCTTGGTTGTTATCGCGGCCTTCGGCATAGGAGAGGGTTACCGGTTAACGGGCAGCGGACAAGCACCAATGCCAGAACCCGTAAAGGTCCCAAGCGTACCGCTGTTAAGAAAAAGGGCGGCGTTAAAAAGTAATCCTCTAAAAAGACAGGTGCATCAGCATGCCTAGAAAAGCGCGTACCAAAAAAAAAGAAAAAAAGAATATCGCCAATGGGGTGGTTCATATTCGCTCCACCTTTAACAACACTATTGTGACCATCACGGACACTGCGGGCAATGTGATCTCATGGTCCAGCGCTGGCGTTCAGGGTTTTAAGGGTTCGCGTAAGAGCACGCCTTTTGCCGCCCAGATCACTGCTGAGGATGCAGCTAAAAAAGCGGCCGAACACGGCGTTCGTAGTGTTGAAGTCTATGTGAAGGGGCCCGGTGCCGGGAGAGAGTCAGCCCTGCGTGCCCTTCAGGCAACAGGATTTAAAGTGACCCTGATTAAAGATGTCACGCCGGTTCCCCACAACGGATGTCGCCCCCCCAAACGGCGCAGAGTGTAATCAGATCCAGTGTCGATACAAACCGTTGCAGTCGCTGTACTAGCCTGGCAGGACAGACAGTGGCCGTGTGGCGGATGATCGATAACGAAGGAGGATAAGTTGGCCAGATACACAGGTTCGGTTTGTAGAATTTGCCGAAGAGAAAATATGAAGCTGTTCCTGAAAGGGGATCGCTGCTACTCAGACAAATGCGCCTTCGATCGTCGCAGTTATGCTCCTGGTGAGCACGGTCAGCGTCGCCGTGGAAAACCATCCGACTATGGCATTCAGTTGCGTGAAAAGCAAAAAGTAAAACGGATGTACGGTCTGTCCGAGAAACAATTCCACCTGTTTTTCAAGCGGGCGGATGCGCAAAAGGGTATCACTGGTATCAATCTGTTGAGCCTGCTCGAGCGCCGGATGGATAATGTTGTCTACCGCTTGGGGTTTACCAATTCGCGTACTCAGGGCCGTCACTTCGTACGCCACAACCACTTCACCGTCAACGGCAAGAAGGTCAACATCCCTTCCTACATGATTAAGCCGGGGGACGTTGTCGAGGTGTGTGAGAAAAGCCGCAAAGTCCAGATGATCTCGGACTCCCTGGATGCAGTGGTGAGAAGGGGAATTCCGACGTGGTTGGATTTGGAAAAGGATAAATTCAAAGGTCTTGTTAAAGGTCTTCCCGAACGTGAAGACTTGACGATGCCGATCCAGGAACAGCTCATCGTCGAGTTGTACTCCAAATAAGCGCGCAGCGTGCTAGGAAAAGGGCTTACGACAACGGTGAATTCCCCGCTTGAAGAGGGTAACGTCGTTGTGTGGCCACTACGCACCAAAAGCCACCCCCTAAACCGGCTTTCTGGAGAAAAAGCATGTCGATGAACGATTTAAAGTACATGAACTGGCGGGAGATGATCCAACCGGACAAGCTTCAGGCCGATACCACTCCGACTTATGGTAAGTTCGTCTGTGAGCCCCTGGAGAGAGGATTCGGCATTACCTTGGGGAACTCTTTGCGTCGGATCATACTGTCCTCTCTTTATGGGGCAGCCATCACGGCGGTTCGCTTCGATACCGTCATGCATGAGTTCAGCGTGGTCCCCGGTGTGCTCGAAGACGTATCCGAGATTATCCTCAACCTTAAAGAAGTGCGCCTTAAAACCGACAGCGCAGATACCCGTCTAGTACGCCTCGAGAAAGAGGGCGAAGGCGTGGTGACCGCTGGGGATATCGTCAGTGATGATGGCCGCGTAGAGGTTTTAAACCCCGATCATCCTATCTGTAACTTATCTGCGGACAGCAAACTCTACATGGAGCTGACCGTCAATGTTGGCACCGGTTATGCCTTGTCGGAAGCCAATAAAGATGAAGAAGCCCCCATCGGCACAATTCCCATCGATGCAATATTTTCGCCCATCAAGCGGGTCAATTACGTCGTTGGAAATGCTCGTGTCGGACAGCGTACGGACTACGATAAACTGACTTTGGAGATTTGGAGCGATGGCAGTGTAAGCCCCGAAGATGCGCTTGCATATGGCGCAAAAATCTTCAAGGAACAGCTTAACGTGTTTATTAACTTCGACGAGGAACAGGAACCCGAGACGGACAGCAGTTCAACTGAGGAGAAAGATTCTCAGCTAAATGACAACCTCTTCCGAAGCGTAGACGAGCTTGAACTATCTGTCCGTAGCGCGAACTGCCTAAAGAACGCCGAAATTCATAAAATCTACCAGTTGGTCCAGAAGACCGAAGGTGAAATGCTCAAGACCAAGAATTTCGGACGTAAATCACTGAATGAAATCAAGGAAGTGCTCGCCGAGATGGGCCTTTCTCTGGGGATGAAGCTGGATGGACTGGTTGTCCCAGAGGAAGACGTTGAGGAAGGAGAGTAAGAGGTCCCATGAGACATCGTAAATCAGGAGTTAAACTCAATCGCACCAGCAGCCATCGTGATGCCATGTTCCGCAACATGGTCACTTCCCTTCTGAAACACGAGCGCATTCGTACCACCGATGCCAAAGCCAAAGAACTGCGTCGCTGGGCCGACCATATGGTCACCCTCGCCAAGCGCGGTGACCTGCACGCTCGTCGCCAAGCCATGGCCATCGTTCGGGAAAAGAACGTGGTACACAAGCTTTTCGAAGAGGCTCAGGACAAGTTCGGCAAGCGTAAAGGCGGTTATACGCGTGTGATCAAGCTGGGTCGCCGACCGGGAGACGCCGCAAAGCTATCCATGATAGAACTGGTGCTCGACGAAACGGTGGCTAAGAAGAAGACAAGCGCACCGAAACAAAAAGCCGCGCCGGCACCTGAGCAAAAAGCTGAAGTGAAAAGTGACACCCCGGTTGAGGGAACCTCAACCGCAGTTGAGGGAACCTCAACCGTAGTTGAAGAAGCCGCAACTGCAGCCGACACTGAGGCCTCCTCCGTTACTGAAGCTACAACAGCAGCTGAAGGATCTACCGAAGAGGATGCCCCGGTTGAAGAAGCCTCAACCGCAGTTGAAGAAGCCTCAACCGTAGTTGAAGAAGCCTCAACCGTAGTCGAAGAAGCGTCAACCGCGGCGCAAGAGGACGAAATGAAAGAAGAGTAAGCTTCAAGCCGAGAGAACCGCAGTATAAAATATTTGAACGGCCGCTTGTCATTAACAGGCGGTCGTTTTTTATGGCGATAGCGTTGGCGATGGTCTTGGCTTTGCCAACCCATGAATAGACTATTTCGCCATCAATTCCCAACGTGTTTTTGTTTATGGGATTTTGCCTCCATGAGTGCCTGGTCGGCCGTTTTTAACAGGGTCTGCCAGCTATCTTGGGGCGAGCCTTCGGTACAGCTGATGCCATAGCTGAAGCGAACGGTGATGAGGTCGTCGTCCCATGGAAAGGGTTGGGCGCAGAGGAAATCTCTGATGCGTTCAACGACCACTTTTCCATCCTTGGCTTTGGTCTGAGGTAGGATGAGGACAAACTCATCACCGGCATAGCGTGCCACCAGGTCGCATTCGCGGCTCATCTGCAGCAAGCGTTCGGATACATGCCGCAGGGTTTCATCTCCGGCATCATGACCGTAGCGGTCGTTAATCAACTTGAAGTTGTCCAGATCGATGAAGGCCACCGTCAAGGGTGTTTGATAGCGTTGCGCACGGGCAAACTCCCGGGAGAGGACGGTCTCCATGACCCGACGATTGAGGAGGCCCGTGGTGGGATCATGGTAGGCCAGGTACTTGAGCTTCTCGTGGGCGGTGACATTGGAGAGGCACAACGAGACTTTCACGGCCAGCACTTCAAGGAGGCTTGTGTCGATGCCAGGCTGGTAGCGTTTCTGAGAGAAATCAGCTTGGTTGAGGCTGCCGATCACCTGACCATCCAATGAGAGAGGAATCATGGCGAGAGACTTGATGAAGAATTTGCGCTTGGGCGGCAGTAGGCGAAAATAGGGCTTTAGGTCAGCGTTGACCAGTATCGGCTTGATTCCATCACCCACCAGAGATTCAAAGGCTTCCCGATTAACGAGATTGATACGCTCGCGTAAGGCTTCGGAGGTCTCCAGCGCCTTTATGAGGTTAGAGGGTTCCGATTGTTCGATGAGGGTGATCCAGACGTAGGGGATGCTGAATTTATCCTGGATCTCGGTGAGCAGCACTTCGAAGAGATCTTTGAAGTTGAGGATCGACAAAACACGGGTCTCGATCTCATAGAACTTGCGCGTGAGGCGATCATTTTCCTTTAGCCGCTCGATGATAGCTTGCATATCTGCCATTCAGTTCAATTTCTCCAATGTCTCGTTTAAAGCGTCCTTCAATTCGGGGTTGTCTTCCGTCTCAAATAAAGTTGCCAGTTCTGCGCGCAAATCAACGGCGCCGATCTCTCCCAAAAGGTAGATCAAGTCACCCTTGGCAGCGGCCCCAAGGCCAGCATAGCGCTTCCACAGGGGTTGTGCCATCTCAACGGCCAACTCCGGGCAGGTCTCCGCCAGAGTTTCGGCTACCACCATGGCACCCAGACGGACGGACCAGAGGGGGTGGGTCACCAGGTCATAGTAGGCGGGAAAGATGGCGTTCTCCGTCTGCATCAGTTTGGCCAGTTTCTCGGCCTGACCGCTGGCCAGCATCATCTCAAGGGCAGTGGGGCCCAGGTTGGCAGGGCTGCGTTGGCGAATGATGTTGAGAAGCTCTTCCAGGGGGAAGCTGCCATTCCAGCGGAAATCATCCAAAAGGGTGGTGGGGACCGAGCGCACATCGTCTTTGGCGCTCTGTTCAACGTGAACCTGGGCGTCGAGGAGGGTCAGACGGATTTGTGGATCTACAAAGCCAAGCGGCAACAGCATGGATAGGACCTGCTGGCAATGGGGGCAGGCATCGGCCAGATATAGCCTGATCGCCGCCGGCAGGTCGGGTGGTTCGATGCTAACTGCCGGAAGGGGCTGGTCGCCCGACGCCCATATAAGGGTTTCCAGGATTAGGCTGAGTTTCTCACCTTTGGGCACCCAGGCGCAGCGCAAGTTCTCGCCAATCTGAAAATAGGGCAGCTGCTCGTCGGCCAGGGTCTCGCGCTTGAGCTCAAGGCAGGGCAGGGCGTCACAAAGGGCCCCGCAGAAGCTGGCTAACTCTCCAGATCGGTCGGCCTGGGAGTGAAAGAGCTGCAGGCGCAACGGGCTGCCTATTCGAGAGCGCACCGCTTGAATACGTTTTTGATCCTCTGTGTTCATGTTTGCTTGCCGCCAAAGCCATAGATGGTGGCTTGTCTCCTGAATTGAGTTGGGGTTTAGGTCAAACAAACCTGAGCCCTTCTAAATGTCAAGTGAAAAGCGCCGAGAACAACCTCCACGGAGCTGCTGAGAATAGGATGCGTTGGTTGCTTGACTATCGTCCTTGGCCCCGATAGGGTAGCAAAAAATATCCAACCCCAATAAGGAGAGGGAAATGAAACGTTGCCATCTGCTCATCGCTGTGCTGCTCTGTGGACTTATGCTGATTGTATCTGCCGGACCGCTGCTGGCCAAAAAGCCGTCCCTGGACGCCTGGAAACCCAACTTCGATCCCAAGGGAGCTAAATACAAACTCATCGTTTCCAATGTCTCCACTCCAGCCCTGAAAGGTGTCTATGCGGGCTTCGCTATTCGGGATGCCCTCTGGGAGCGAACCAATGGACAGATCTATCTGAATTTTAAGCCCTTCTCAATGCTGGGCGGCGAGGTCGAGGTCCTCAATCAACTTCAAATGGGCGCCATCCAGGGCATGGGCGTCAGCTCGGTGGCCGCCACAAACTTGGGGCCCCGTTTTGGCTTGGTCAACCTACCATTTCTGATCAACTCCTTTGACAAACTCGACAAGTTTGTCAACAGCGGAAAACTGTTCGACCACTTCATGATGGCCATGGACCACCAAGGCATCATGGGGCTCGACATCACCGGCTACGGCAACTACGGTTGGGCAACCACAGAACCGGTGCGCTCCCTGGCCGATGCCGGTAAAATCAAATTCCGCACTGCCGAAGCGGAGGTTAACCAGCTTTTTTATAAGGCCAATGGCCTCAACCCAGTGGTCATGCCCTGGCCCGATGTACCTGTCGCCCTTAAACAGGGGGTCATCACCGGCCTGGACCACACCCCCATGGTGTGTAACCTCACCAAAAAGTTCGAAGTAGCCAAGTACTATACCTATGTGAATTACGCCCAGGGGCTTTTTATTTGGATTTTCAACAAGGCATGGGTGAGCAAACTCCCCGAGGATTTGCGTAAAACCTTCATCGATACAGTGCATGAGGTTTGCGCCAAGAATCGCCAGGAAACCCAGGCTCAGGAGGAGACCGAGATCGCCAAGGCCAAGGAGGCGGGCATCGAGTTCATCGAACTGCCGGCGGCCGACCTGGCCACGCTTCAGAAGAAGGGTGATGTGGTCCATGCCGAGTACAAGGCTGAAATCAACAAACTCTATAAGGGTGACAAATACCGCCCGGCCGATTACCTCCAAGAGGTGCAGGCATTGATGGGGTATACGGGGCATTAAATTAAGGCTCAGACGACTGTTTTAAGAGCGCTGGTTTTCCGCGCAGCAAACCAAGATAGGGAGTCGGTCTGACCGGCTCCCTATCTGTATGTCAACCTGAATTGAGATCGACCTTGCCCCTTTTCTGGGGCTTCGTGAGGATGGGCACATGTTTGTCAAAGGGCTCCGGCGGCTGGATCGGATCCTGACCGCCTTTGAAGAGTGGACCATATTCATCGCCGTGATGGTGGCCTTGCTCTCTCTTTTCGTGAGCGTGGTGCTGCGCTACGGCTTCAATTACTCCTTGGCCTGGTCCGAGGAGTTGGTGCGCGAGGTGATTATTTACACCACCTTCATTGGCGCCAGCGTTGCGGTCCGACAGCGCTCCATGATCAAGATCGACGCCTCAGTGCAATTGCTGCCGCGCTTGAAAGTAACGTTGACCTTTTTCAGCTATTTGATGACGGCCATTTTCGCCGCTATCATGGTGATCTACGGTTGGAAGATGGCCCTGCTCCAAATACAGACCATGCAGAAGACCATCATCCTTGAGATCCCGCTGGTCTATCTCTACGCCATTATGCCCCTCATGGGGGTGCTGATGTTGATCCGGACGCTTCAGGTGTTCCACGAGGATCTCCAGGCCTTGCGGAGTGCTGCCAAGGTCGATGCGTAAGCTGAATTAGGCCAATTTTTCCAGTCGCTCTCAAACCGAAGGAAGTCATCTCAAATGCAAGCCAGCGACCTGATCATCATGCTCATTCTGTTGGGCTGTATGGCCACCTATATTCCCGTTTTCATGTGCCTCTTCTTCACCGCCAGCCTGGGGTTTTTGCTGTTCACAGACATCCCGCTCCTGGTGCTGGTCCAGTCCCTCTTCCGGGCGCTGGACAATTTCGCCTTGGTGGTAGTGCTCTTTTTCATCCTCTGCGGCAATATCATGACCGCCGGTTCGATTGTGGAGAAGCTGATTAAGGTGGCCAATGTCTTGGTGAGCTGGCTGCCCGGGGGGCTGGGCATGGCTGGAGTTTTGGCCTGCGGGCTGTTCGGTGCCATTTCGGGTTCCACCGTGGCCACCGTTGTGGCCCTGGGGGGCTTCATGATCCCCGCCCTGCTTGAGAACGGCTACCCCGAAAAATACAGCATCGGCATCATGACCACCTCACCCAATCTGGGAGTCATCATTCCCCCCAGCATCGGCATGATCCTCTATTGCATGATTTCCAATGTCTCTCTGGAGGGCCTCTTTCTGACGGGCTTTATCCCCGGGCTGCTCATCATGCTGGGGGTCTGCCTCTATTCTTACCTGCTCTTTCGCAAGAAGCCCGAGATCGTGCGCATGCCGCTGCCCAGTGCGGCTAGTACCCTCAAAGTGATGCGGGAGGGTTTCTGGTCCCTGATGCTGCCGGTGATCATCTTCGGCGGCATCTTTTCCGGTGCTTTCACGGCCAACGAGGCTGCCGTGGTGGCCTGCGTCTACGCTTTTGTGATCGAGATCTTTGTGCACAAGTCCATGCGTTTCAACCAGGTCAAGACCATCACTGTCAATTCGGCGGTTACCTCGGCCACGTTGCTGATCATCGTCGCCGGGGCGACCTGTTTCGGGCGTCTGCTGACCCTCGAAGACATCCCCGGGCGCATTACCGAGGCGGTATTGACGGCCATCCAATCGCCGGCTCTTTTTCTGTTGGCCATGAACATCCTGCTCCTCGTCGTAGGGATGTTCATGGACATTATCTCGGCCACCATGATTCTGGGCCCCGTCTTCCTGCCCATGCTGGATGCCTTCGGCATCGACTGGATGCACTTCGGCCTCATCATGACCGTCAACCTGGCTATCGGTTACTGCACCCCGCCCATGGGGGTAAGCCTCTATATCACCGGGGCCATCGCCAATCGGGACCTGATCTTCGTGTCCAAGGCCGTCATGCCCTTTCTCATCATTCAGATCGCTGTGCTTCTGCTCATGACTTACGTACCCGGCGTTGTCCTTTGGCTGCCACGCTTGATGGGGTATTGATAGGGACTGGCGATGATGGGGCGACGCGCACTTCCGAGGCGGGTGTTGAAAATGGGGCTGGGTGGTGGCGCCGGGCCCCGGCAATCAGTGGCCGGGCCCGGCTGAAAGCTGCTATTCGTGGTCCTTCATGCCGTGGGCCGCTTTGAACTCGTGCCACTCGTCATGATCGATGGTGGCGTCATCATTCAGATCCAACGCCATGAAGACCTTGGGTTCGGCCTGGGGAAAGAACTTTTTAAATTCGTACCACTTGACCATCTCGTCACCATTGGTGTCGATGTCTCCGAAGTGGGCTTGGTATTGCATGGGGTCACCCATGGGGGTGCCGTGGAAGGGTTTCTTGGCCGAGCCCCCACACGCAGCCATTAAAGCCAGGATCATCATCGCCATCACCAGCATGCTCAATCTTTTCATCGAGTCTCCTTCCTTTCATACTTTCTGGATCTGTGGATGGGTTCGACCGCCGTTGGATCACTGCCAGGCGGCTGGTTTGGACATCGTGCGAATTCCCTTTAGCTCGGTAGGGAGATTTCCAGGGTGCCTCGGAATTGATTCTATTCTAAGCCTGATTTGAGGACTTGTCGAGACCTCGGGGGCAACCTAATCGTTATAGCCCATTTCGGCTGAGATGCGTTGGGCGCGGCGCAGCAGTTCGGCCAGACAGAACTGGCGGTGGGCGCTGTCGGAAAAACGAATCTCGGGGATGGCCAGGCTGAGGGCCGCGCTGAGGATACCGCGGTGGTTAAATACCGGAACGCTCATGGCGCCCAGGCCAGGGTTGTGTTCGCCCTGACTGATGGCATAGCCTTGTTCGCGGATCTGGGTAAGGGCCAGGCGCAGGTCGTCCACGCAGGTAATGGTGTTGGGAGTGTTTTTTTCCAGCGTGACCGAACGCAAATAGCCGTCGATCTTGGCTGCATCCGAGAAGGCCAGTAGGCATTTTGAGGAAGCGCCGGCGTAGAGGGGCGTGCGACTTCCGATTGGCATGCTGGCCTTGAGGGGTTGGAGAGATTCCACTGTTTCGATGCAGAGGCGCTGGTCGCCCTCGATGATGTTGAGGTGGACGGTCTCACGGGTGGTCTCGGCCAGGCGTTGCATTTGCACCAGGGCGGCCTCGGTGATGGGGTGGGCGCGCTGCAGGGTGTGCAAAAAACGGTAGTAGATGCCCCCCAGGCGATAACTGCGCGTGGGTTCATCCTGGCTCACGAAACCATAAGTTTTGAGGGTTTTGAGAATCCGCTGGACCGTGGCTGGGCTGTAGCCCAACTGGGCGGAAAGATCCCGCACCCCTCTGAGAGGGGCCTGGGGTTCAAAGGCCATTAGGATCTCGAGGGCCTTTTCAACGGCGTTGTGTTGGGGCGTTGTTTGTTTCATATGTCAGAACACTGTTTTGAATGACAAATTTGCCAGACCCGGTAATAGCTTGTCAAGAGCTTTCTCATACTTAAATGTTAGGTAGATAGAGTAGGGGTGAAGGCATCAACTAAGAGGTTGACAGGTAAAGCACGATTTGTATAAGAAAACAATGTTTCATCTAATGGAACGTTTGAATCATCGCAACACGTCCCTAAGCAGCAGCCCAGCTTAGGCATAAGCAGCAGCCCAGCTTTGGCATGAGCAAAAGCACTGCTTAGGCAATTGCCTTCGTTTTTTGCAGAAGAGGTGAAACCCATGTCCGACATGCGTGTCGAGAAGACCCAGCGCACTGCAGCCCTCTATTTTAAAAATGTTGCCGATGAGAAACCCTACGAATTATGGCGGGCCTTTGATCCCGAGATGGCCAAGGCCCTATCGCTCTTTGTCACAGGTGATCTTTACGCCCGTGAAAAATTACCCCATCCCACCCGCCAGTTGGTCACCGTGGGTGCCCTGACGGTCCTGAACCGTCCCGAAGAGCTGCGCCTGCACATCCAGGCCGCTCTGAATGTGGGCTGCAAACCAGGAGAGATCGCCGAGGCGATTTTCCAGACCATCCCCTATGGTGGGGTGCCCACGGTCAACACGGCCCTCAAGACCCTTCGGCAGGTGCTGATCGACACAGATCAATGGCCCCCGGAAACGCGCTGATCCAGAGCGCAGGCAACTGCGGCCTTCTCCGCACCAGGAGGGGCGCGGCAACCTAGCCGGCAGCGGACGGCTATCGTCATCTGACGGCGATTGATGAAAGAGAACAGGAGTAGACGCGGATGAAGTCTTATTTCGAGAAGATGACTGAATTTGGCCAGCCCCTCAATCCCGGGCGCATAAAGAGCAGCGCCGACAACGTGGAGAAGCTCAAATCCCTGGAAGCCGAGATCAAGGCCGAGGTGGAGAAGGTCAAGCAGGCCGGTTTCCCCGAAGAGAAGATCAACGCCCGCGGGCAGATGACGGTATACCAGCGTCTGCGCTACCTGGTGGATCCCGGCACCTGGGTGCCCCTGCACAGTCTGTTCAACCCCGAAGACAATGTCGAAGGCACCAACAATGTGGTCGATGGCCTGGGCAAGATCTCCGGCCGCTGGGCCGTCATCATCGGCTTCGACAACAAAGTTCTCGCCGGGGCCTGGCTGCCTGGGCAGTATGAGAACATCCTACGGGTCACCGACCTTTCCAAGCGCCTCAATATCCCCCTGGTCTGGCTGGTGCAGTGCAGCGGTGTGAAGCTCACTGAGCAGGAGAAGTTCTACGCCGCTCGGCGCGGCGGCGGGACCACCTTTTTCCGCCATGCCGAGCTCAACCAACTGGGCATCCCCATCCTTGCCGGCCTATACGGTACAAATCCGGCCGGCGGCGGCTACCAGAGCATCAGCCCCACCATCCTCTTTGCCCACAAGAACTGCAATATCGCCGTGGGTGGCGGTGGCATCCTCTCAGGTATGTCGCCCAAGGGCCACTTTGACGAAGCGGGTGCCGAAGCCCTCATCCAGGCCGCCAAGCAGTTCAAGGCCAAACCCCCTGGATCGGTGGAGGTTCACTACGACAGCACCGGGTTTTTTCGCTACGTATACGAGGAGGAGACCGGCGTGCTGGATGGTCTCAAGGACTATATGCGCGAGATTCCAGCCTATGCGCCCAAGTTCTTCCGTGTGGCTGCGCCCAAGGAACCGCGTTTCAGCGCCGACGATCTCTACAACCTTTTACCCGTCAACCAGAAGCAGATCTACGATTTTGACGAGATTGTCGCCCGCCTGGTGGACGGCAGCGAGCACATGGAGTTCAAGCCGGGTTACGGCCCGGAGATCTACACGAGTCTCGTCAAGATCGACGGCTATCTCATGGGCGTCATCGGCAACCGCCAGGGCTACCTGGGGGAGGAATACCCCGAGTACGCCGACTACGCCGGCATCGGCGGTAAG
Source organism: Desulfobacteraceae bacterium (assembly GCA_050291585.1). Classification (GTDB taxonomy): domain Bacteria; phylum Desulfobacterota; class Desulfobacteria; order Desulfobacterales; family Desulfosarcinaceae; genus JASJCL01. The sequence continues at coordinate 4,269 of JBNKKA010000041.1, read as the reverse complement.
CTCTATCGCCAGGGGCTGATCAAGATGAACGAGTTCGTCACCCTGTGTGGCCGCGACCGTCTGCCCATTATCTGGTTCCAGGACACCTCGGGTATTGATGTGGGCGACATCGCCGAGAAGGCTGAGCTATTAGGCCTGGGGCAATCCCTGATCTACTCCATCCAGCAGACCGATGTGCCCCAGATGCTGGTGGTCCTGCGCAAGGGCACCGCCGCGGCCCATTACGTCATGGGAGGCCCCACCGCCAACCGCCAGAACGCCTTTACCATCGGCACTCCGGCCACGGAGATCTACGTCATGCATGGCGAGACCGCAGCGGCGGCCAGCTTCTCCCGCCGTCTGGTTAAGGAGAAGGACGCCGGTCGGCCCTTGCAACCCATCATCGACAAGATGAACGCCATGGCCCAGGAGTACCACGATAACTCACGCCCGGCCTACTGCGCCAAGCACGGCTTCGTGGACGAGATCGCCGATCTGCGCGAGATTCGCTCCTACCTGAAGGCGTTTGCCGGGGCCGTTTATCAGAACCCCAAGTCGATCTGCCCCCAGCACCAGATGCTCCTGCCGCGGGTGATCCGCGGATAACTCTTTTTATATCGATGTCTATCCCAGGCGCCAGGACCGATTGGTTCAAGGCGCCTTTTTTTTATAGCTGGGGCTTCCCCTTATCTTTTTGGGAACTGAACAGGGCGAAAAACAGGATGTAAGGGATTCCAGATTCATACGACACTAAGCTACAGTCGTATGGTCTCAAAACAAGACCAAATACTATGATACAGAAGCCGCTTATGAGGCATCGAACTACACCATACTGAAACGGCGGGTGTTCTGGCGGATCCCGTCGCCAACCATGGGCAACCAATTATGTCAGAGTTTATTTCCACTACCGTCGCCCTGATCTACTTCGGCGCCGCCCTTGGGCTTGTGTGCTACGGTCTCAACTGCTACGTGCTCCTGTTTCTCTTCTGGCGCGGGCGCAGCCGCGCCGCAGTCCGTTTTAAAAACTACCCCAGCCTGGACACTGCTCAGATCCCGCTGCCGGTGGTCACCACCCAGGTGGCTATTTACAACGAGATCAATGTGGCCGAACGCGTTATACGAGCGACCTGTGCCATGGCATATCCTCGAGGGCGGCACGAGATTCAGATTCTGGACGACTCCAGCGACGAGACCCGCGCGGTGGTGGACCGGGTGGTGGCTGAGGTGCGCAAGGCTGGACATGATATCAAAGTGCTGCGTCGAAACCATCGCCGGGGCTATAAGGCGGGGGCCCTGGCCGCCGGGCTGGCGGTGGCGCGAGGAAAGCTGGTGGCGGTTTTTGACGCCGATTTTGTGCCCGCTCCTGATTTTCTGTTACGTAGCGCACCCTTTTTCATGCACGAACCCCGTTTGGGATTGGTTCAGGCCCGCTGGGGACACCTCAACCGGGGTGGCTCTCTGTTGACCCGCGCCCAGGCCATCGGGATTGACGGCCACTTCATGGTGGAGCAGGGCGCCCGCAGCTGGAACCACCTCTACATGAACTTCAACGGCACAGCCGGGCTGTGGCGTCGCTCGGCCATCGAGGCGGGCGGTGGTTGGCAATGGGACACCCTCACCGAGGATATGGATCTCTCCTATCGGGTGCAGTTCGCCGGTTGGACCACCCTCTACCTGCCCGATCTGGTAGTCCCGGCCGAGATTCCCGACACCATCGGCGCCTTCAAGAACCAGCAGTTTCGTTGGGCCAAAGGCTCCACCCAAACGGCCATAAAGCTGCTACCCACCCTCTGGCGCCAACCCGTCTCCGGCTTCAAAAAGCTCCAAGCGTTTTTTCACATGACGCACTACTTTGTCCATCCCCTCATGCTGACGCTGGCCCTCTTGGCCCTGCCGGTGCTTTTGACCCTCCGGTTGGACCTTTCCCCGTTGCTCTTTATACTCCTGACCGTGGCCCTGGGGATCTCTATCCTGGGTCCCAACGCCCTTTACTTCACCAGCCAGGTAGTGGCCTATGAGCGCTGGTGGCCGCGCATCCTCTGGATGCCTTGCTTGGTGATGGTCGGGGTGGGGCTGGCGGCGTCCAATACCCGGGCGGTGCTGGAAGCCCTCCTGGGGGTGCCGAGCGGCTTCGTGCGCACCCCCAAGAGGGGTGAGCGGGAACTCAAACACTATGGTCTGGCGTTTTCACCTCTGGCCCTGATGGAAATCTTTCTTGGCTTATGGTGTGCCGCCGCCTTCGGCATTTACCTGGCTGCGGGAAAGTATCTGGTGGGTCCCTTTCTCGCCATTTACACCGCCGGCTACCTCTTCGTAGGGCTTCTGACCCTGATAGAAAGTGGCCGACCACTTAGCCTGTCGGTTTCGCGGTCGGGCATGGGTGAAGGGGTGAGATGATGACACCGGCAGAGACACCTGATAATGTGGATGACGCCCAGAGGTTGCCTTTTCTTCCCCCACCAGCCCATCCCTTTTGGATCGTGACAGCTTGCCTGCTGTTGCTCTGCTTTCTGGGGGGGCGCTGCGGACCCATTGGGGCAGGGTTCCTCACCCTCTGGCCGGGTGCAGATGGCCTTGCCTCCCTGGTCCTGCCCTCGGGAAAGTTCATGTTGCTTTTCGCCCTCACCTGGGGGGCCAGTCTTCTGGTGTTTCTTTTCTTTCCCCGCCGGCTATCCGGACGGGGGGTCGTTTTTCTGATTCTTGGGCTCTCCCTGGCCCTGCGGATATTACTGCTCCCCCACCCGGTCAATGACGACATCTATCGCTATCTCTGGGAGGGACGCGTCTATCTCTCGGGCTTGAATCCCTACCTGCTGCCGCCCGAGGCGCCCCAGTTGGCCAGCCTGGCCGTAACTGACCCATACCAGGCCCTGGTCAATCATCCGGACCTCAGCGCCATCTACCCTCCGGCCATGATCCTGCTCTTCGCCGCCGTCGGCCAGGTGCTGTACACGCCTCTGGCGATTAAATGGGTGGTCATCGGCTTCGACATGGGTACCCTGGGGCTGCTGCTGCTGCTCCTAACCCGCCAGCATCTGCCCCTGCGCTACGCCCTGCTTTACGCCCTCAACCCGGTGATCCTTTACAGCTTCGCCGGTCAGGCCCACTCGGACAGTCTCCAGGGTTTCTTCCTCCTGGCCGCCCTGTTGGCCCACGGTCATCGCCGTTGGGGGTGGATGTGGCTCTTGGCCGGCGCCGCCGTGCAGGTCAAGTATATGGCAGTGGTGGCGCTGCCCTTTCTGCTAGACCGTGAGAACTGGGTGTGGTCCTGGGCAGCGGCAGGGGTCTTAATACTGCCTTTTCTGCCCTTCCTGGAGGCCGAAGCGGGCCTCTTCTCCACCTTGATTCATTTTGGGCGCGACTTCGGAGTCAATGGCCCCATCCATGGTCTCCTGCGCCTGGTCACCGGAGAGATAGCCTCGGCCTCGATTCTTTGTCTGCTGCTGATGGCGGCTCTGCTCCTGGGGGCCTTCTTGCTTTTCCTCGGCCGTCGCCATCGCTCGGACGCTTGGCCACCGGCCTGGGGAATCTACCTGGCCCTGGCTATTCTGATCCTGTGCCTGCCAACGGTCCACTTCTGGTATCTGAGCTGGATCCTTCCCCTGGTGGTTCTCTACCCCTCCAATGCCTGGATGCTCCTGAGCCTCACCACGGCGGCCTATTTCAGCGCCGCCGGACACTTCTACCTGGAGGGCCAGTGGGAGCTGACTTGGCCCTATCAACTGGTCCAGTGGCTGCCCTTCGGCCTGCTCTTTTTGCCCGAATTGGTCAGAGGGTGTCGGCGGCTAGGCATCCCCTCCAGCGACGGACCCGTGGTGACGGTCACCGTGGTGATCCCCACCCGCAACGAGGCGGCCGCCATCGCGGCCTGTGTTGCCGCCGCACGCAGGGATACGGCCGTGTTGGAAGTGCTGGTGGTGGATGGCGGCTCCACGGACGATACCGTGGCCCGCGCCCGCGCCGCCGGCGCCCGGGTGCTCAGCCACATTCGGCCGCCGGCCGAAGGGGGCGGGCGGGGCGGGCAAATCGCTGTCGGGGTGGGGGCCGCTATGGGTGATGTGGTGGCCATCGTGCATGCCGACACCCAAGCAGCTGCGGGTAGTTTTAGCAAGCTCTGCCGCCTGCTCAACAGCCACCCCGAGATGGTTGGGGGCGCGTTGGGGTCCCGTTTCGAGAGGTCGAACCTATTTTATCGTCTGCTGACGGCGGCCAACGATCTGCGGGCCACCATGCTGGGGATCAGCTTCGGCGACCAGGTCCAGTTCTTTCGGCGGCGTATTTTTTTGAAAC
>JBNKKA010000040.1:0-28466 GCA_050291585.1 Desulfobacteraceae bacterium | reverse complement strand
GGAATACAATTTCTATCATTACGCCGGTGTGGCCACCGAGGGCGCGGACAAGGGCCGTCATGCCCAGGAGGCGCCGCCGGTGAATGTGCGCAGTAATCTGCCCTAATGTGCGCAGTAATCTGCCCTAAAGTGCGCAGCAACATGCCTTAAATGAAAAATCAGATGGCGCATAAGCTACTATGACTATCTATGCTTTTCTATTCTATTTACTAGCGTTGCTCACCCTGGCCGCCACGGCTATGGCGGTGACCCGGCGCCACATGGTGCACGCCGTGCTCTACCTAGTGCTCAGTTTTTTCGGCACGGCCCTGCTTTTCTACCTCCTGGGGGCGCCCTTCCTGGCGGCCCTGGAGGTAATCATCTACGCCGGGGCCATCATGGTGCTCTTTCTCTTCATCATCATGATGATACGGGTGGAGAAGGAGGACGATCGTTTCTTCCCCTTTGCCCAGTGGTGGCCGGCCCTGCTCATCGCCTGCGGCCTCGTGGTGGGACTCGTGACCCTGACGCGGGTGGACCTCATGCAGCAGCCGGCCATGACCGTGGCCCAGGCCCTGCCCCAGGTGTTCGGCGTCCATCTCTTCCGTTCGCAATGGCTGGCCATCGAAATCGCCTCCCTGCTGCTGCTCATCGCTCTAGTGGGGGTGCTGCACCTCAGCCGCAAGAAAACCACCGGTAGCAACGTGGCCGATGCCGGAGAGGGACATACCTGATGGTGCCTTTCAGCCATACGCTTCTACTCTCGGGCATGCTCTTCGCTTTGGGCGTTTTTTGCGTGCTCTCGCGGCGCAACCTGATCATGATTCTGCTGGGTATCGAGGTGATGCTCAACGCCAGCGCCCTGGCCTTCGTGGCCGCCGCCCTGAACTGGCAGCAGATGGACGGCCAGGCCATGGTGCTCTTCATCCTCACCGTGGCGGCCACCGAAGTGTCCGTGGGGCTGGCCCTCATCGTGGCCCTCTACCGGCGCACGGGTAGCGTGGATCCCGACCCGCAATTGGAAAGAGGGGAGGGCGCTTCATGACGATCCTGCCGGCGAACGTCAGTATCGTTCTCGTGGGCCTGGCCCTCGGCCTGCCCCTTTTGGCCTTTGGCACGATTATGACCCTGACCCGGGCAAAGCCAATGCTTTCCGCGGCCATCTCCCTCACCGCCATCGCCGCGGCCTTTGTTGCGGCGGTGAGCCTCCTGGTGCGCCACTGGGGCATGCCAACGCCCCTGGTTTTCGAGACCACCTGGCTCGTGGCCGGCGAACTGAGCATCCCTCTGGGACTGCTTCTCGACCCCACCAGCCTGTTGATGCTCCTCGTGGTGGCCGCCGTGGCCCTCCTGGTACAGATCTACTCTCTGGGCTACATGGCCGGCGACCCCGGTTTCGGCCGCTACTACGGCTGTATGTCGCTCTTTGCCTGGGCCATGCTGAGCCTGACGGTTTCCAGCAGCCTGATTCAGCTCTATATCTTCTGGGAGCTGGTTGGACTGGCTTCCTATCTGCTCATCGGGTTCTGGTTTGAGAAGTGGAGCGCCAGCGAGGCCGGTAAAAAAGCTTTTTTCATGACCCGCCTGGGGGATGTGGCTTTTCTTCTGGGGTTGATCCTGCTCTGGCTGAATGTCGGCGATCTGGGTATCGTCGGACTCAATGACGCGGCCATCGCCGGCAAGCTCAGCCCGGAGATGCACACCCTGGCGGCGATCCTGATCTTCGGCGGCATCGTCGGCAAGAGCGCTCAGTTTCCTCTGCTCACCTGGCTGCCCGACGCCATGGAGGGCCCCACCCCGGTGAGCGCCCTGTTGCACTCGGCCACCATGGTGGCCGCCGGGGTCTACCTCTTCGCCCGGATGTTCGGTTTCTTCAGCCTCTCGCCCACGGCCATGACCCTCTGTCTGGCGGTGGGTACCCTCAGCATGCTCCTGGCCGCCAGCATGGCGGTAGTGAGCCGCGACATCAAACAGGTGTGGGCCTACTCCACCATCAGCCAGCTGGGGTACATGCTCATGGGGCTGGGTGCCGGTGGATACTACGCCGGCGTCTTCCACCTCACCACCCACGCGGGGTTCAAGGCCCTGCTCTTTCTCTGCGCCGGGGTCCTCATCCACCACTTCGATACCAACGACATCTTCGCGCTTTCACAACGCGGCTGCCGCCGCCTGCGGCTGGTCCTTGTCTGCCTGGTTATCGGCGCGGCGGCCCTCTCGGGCCTGCCGCCCCTCTCGGGCTCTTTCAGCAAGGAACTGATCCTGGGCCATCTGGCCCAGAACGCCCACCCTTTCTGGTTGGCGGCCGGCCTACTGGGCAGTTTTTTGACGGCCTATTACACCTTCCGATTAATTTTCGTGCTTCTCAGACCACCGGTCAGACCGGCGGTCAGACCGGTGGACCGTCCGTTAATTGAGGACCCCAAGGCGCATGCCCACGTTAGCCCCTTAGAAGAGCGCTGCATGGCCCTGGCCCTGGTGGTGCTGGCCGGTATCACCGTGGTGCTAGGGTTCGGCGAGCAGCAACTGACCGCATTTATCGCCACGGCCGCCGGCGCCCCCCCCGTGTCCTCAGAGGTGCATCTATCCTGGCTGCCGGCAGTGGTTCTGGTCTTGGTCGGCTCAGCCATTCTCTTGGCCTGGCTGGAGTTCGGCCGCAAGTCGGCGCCGGGCAAGGGCTTTGTGGAACGCTGGCCGGCGGTCGCCGAACTCTTCGCCCGGCGCTGGTATCTGGACGACATCTACCGCTGGCTGCTGGACCGCGTGGTCTACGGCGGGTTTTCGCGCCTCTTCACCTGGAATGATCGCAAGGTCATTGACGGCGCCCTGGACAATCTGGGCCGCCTCATCGTCCTCTGGGGCGGCGTCAGTGCACGCCTCCACCAGGGGCAGATTCAGTATCGCCTGATGGTGCTCTTTGCTGTGGTGGCTTTATTAGTACTTTATGCAGCCTTCGCTTGATCGCCGGCAGGCGCCGGCGATTTTCGTCAATCAGGGGTCTAACACAGATGAAAATACAGGTTAGCTAATTCGCATGCTGCAACTGCATCCCACAAGCTTTCCCTATCTCACCAGCCTGCTACTCTGCTGTGCCGTGGGGTTGGCCGTTATCCTGATCTTGCCCGCCCACCGCCAGCGCGAGATTAAACTGGTCAGCGCGTTGTTCAGCGGTCTGACCCTGGCAATCTCTCTGTTTCTCTACATCAGCTATGACCGTGCGCTGGGTGGCATGCAGTTCGCCGAATCCCTGGAGTGGGTGCCGGCCCTGGGCATCAGCTTCACCAATGCCGTCGACGGCTTCAGCTTGCCCATGCTGCTCCTCACGGGCATCGTCTTCTTTACGGCCGTGCTGACGGCCTGGGAACTGGAGGTCCGCGTCAAAGAGTTCTTTTCTTTGATCTATCTCCTCGTGCTGGGGGTCTTCGGTCTATTTATGAGCCTGGACCTATTCTTCATTTTTGTCTGGTTCGATGTGAGCCTCTTTCCCATGTACTTGCTCATCGCCATCTGGGGCTCCACGCGCAAGGAGTACGGGGCCATGAAGCTGACCCTCTACCTCCTTGCCGGCTCGGCCCTGATCCTACCGGCGATCCTCTACCTGGTGGTGGGCGCCGAACTGTCCACCTCCAGCCTCACGGCCCTCATGCAGGAAGCGACCTTCAGCCCCGGCCAGCAGCGCCTGGCCTTTCTGCTGCTCTATATCGGGTTCGGCATCCTGGCCGGTGTCTGGCCCTTTCATACCTGGTCACCGGTGGGCCATGTGGCCGCCCCCACGTCCGTCTCCATGATCCACGCCGGGGTGCTCATGAAGATCGGCGCTTTTGGCATCCTGCGGGTGGGGATCTATCTGTGTCCCGAGGGCTGGGCCTACTGGTCGGATCTCATGGCCATCCTGGCCACCTGCGGCATCGTCTACGGTGCCCTGGTGGGCCTCAGCCAGACAGACCTTAAATACGTGATCGGCTATTCGAGCGTCAGCCACATGGGCATCGTCGGCTTAGGATTGGCGACCATGACGGTGGACGGCCTCAGCGGCGCTGTCTATCAGATGTTCGCCCACGGCATCATGACGGCCCTTTTCTTCTCTTCGGTGGGCTTTATCTACGACCGCACCCATACCAAGGCCATCGCCGAGCTGGGTGGCCTGAGCCGCACGCTGCCGCGCGCGGCCAGTTTTTTCATCCTGGCGGCCCTCACCGGCATCGGGGTGCCCTGTCTGGCCAGCTTCTGGGGTGAGTTGGTGGTCTTTCTCTCCGCCGTGCGGATCTACCCCGTCTACGGCGTCCTGGTGGTGGTCGCCCTGGTGATCAGCGCCCTCTTCATGCTGCGCGTGGTGCAAAAAACCTGCTACGGCCCGCCCCTTGAACGTTACGCCGGTCTCTCGGATTTGACCCCCGGCCTGATGGTCCCGCGGGTAATCCTGGCGGCGGTGATCGTGTTCTTCGGGCTATTCCCCGGCGTTCTCTTCGAGATGATCAACTCGGCCGCCATCCCCTTTCTCCAGGGGGTGATGTGATGCAGATGACCGCCTTTGCCCCCGAGTTGACCCTGCTTCTGGCCATCTTGGTCTTTATGGTCCTGGCCTGTCTGCGTACTGTGGATCCCAAGCGTGATCTGACGGCCGTCCTCATCCTTGCCGCTCTGAGTCTGGCGGCCAGCCTGGCCTCCCTGGGCGCCAGGGGCGATCTCTTTCAGGACGCTTACCGCGTGGATCTCTTCTCCCAGGTGTTCAAGACTCTGCTGGCACTGGCCCTCTTTCTGGTGGTCGTGCTTTGCCGTCATCTGACGGAGATCCCCGCCCGCCGTCACCCCGAAACCTATCTGCTGCTGTCCACCGCCACCCTGGGACTGATGCTGCTGGTCTCCAGCGTGCATCTATTCGCATTCTTCCTGGCCCTGGAACTCTCCAGCTATTCACTTTACCTGCTGGTCTTTCTGCATCGCGAAACCTCGCGCGCCCAGTGGGCGGGGCTGCGCTATTTTCTCTTCGGCGCCTGCACCTCGGCGGTGATGCTTTTCGGTCTGGCTCTGATCTATGGCGCCACCGGCAGCGCCCATCTGGGCGCATTGACAAGTGGATGGAGCCAATGGGCGGGGGATCCCCTGCTGCAGCTGGGGCTGCTGCTCACCCTGACGGGCGCCTTTTTCAAACTGGCCCTTTTCCCCTTCCATGCCTGGGCGCCGGACGCCTATGAGGCCGCCGCCCACCCGGTGACGGCCTATATCGCCACCGCTTCCAAGGTGGCCGCCGTGGCTGCCTTGCTGCGTCTGACCGCCCCCCTAACCGGGGCTGACGATCTGCGCCTGCTCGTGCATTGCCTGGCAATGCTGGCCATCGTCTCCATGACGGTGGGCAACCTGGCCGCCGTGGCCCAGACCGATTTCAAGCGCTTGATGGCCTTTTCGAGCATCGCCCACGCCGGCTACCTGCTCATCGGCATCCTGTGCTTTAACGCCGCCGGGAGCACTGCCGTCCTCTTCTACGCCGCAGCCATCCTGGTGATGAAGTACACCTGTTTCATGGTCCTCGTGCAGGTGGCCGGCGACGGCCGCAACTTGAGCGTTGACGAGTTGGCCGGGCTGCATCGCCGAGCCCCCTGCCTGGCCCTTGCCCTGATGATGGCCCTTTTCGGCCTGGCTGGAATTCCCCCCACCATCGGCTTCAGTGGCAAACTGCTGCTTTTTCGCGCCGCCCTTACCGAGGGCCATCTGCTGCTGGTGCTTATCGCCATGTTCAATGTGGTGATCTCGCTCTACTACTACCTGCGGGTGCTAAAGGCCGCCTACCTCACCGAGCCGGCCACCCCGCCGCCGCTCCTGGTCATGCCGGTGGCCGAGCGGATCCTCACCTACCTGCTAATCGGCGCCATCGTTCTGCTGGGGTTCTACCCCAACGGCCTGCTGCAGATTGCCGCTGCCGCTGCACGGGTGCTCTCCTGATCCCACATCCTAGGTTCTCGGTCTGAACAACAGGCCGCCAATGCCATCTTGCCAGCTTCGGCGAACTTGCCAAAGCGAACCCAAAGGGGTAGAAGACAGTGTTCGCCGCAGCCGGCCAACGCGGTGACTGCACCGGATCGCTTGCTCTGTTGCATGCCCGGCAGGACTTCGCCCAATCCGTAAAAACGCACAAACCATGTAGGATGGGGACCGCTTTAGCCCCCCCGAAGCAAGGAGGCTTGTTGATGAAACACCTGTTCATTCTCTGTTCGTTGTTGCTAACCGCTATGGCTGGGCTCACCCTTCCAGGGCCGGCCTCGGCGGAACCCATTGAATTGAAGCTGGCCCACTTCATGCCGACCATGCACGTGCAGCACGTGCATGCCTTCGAGCCCTTTGCGGCCAAGGTCGCCGAACTCTCCAAGGGCGACGTCACCATCAAGATCTACCCAAGCGCCCAACTGGCCAATCCCAAGACCATGGTGGATGCCATCCGCACCGGGATTACCGATATCGGCTTTGTGCTGCCCAGCTACGTCCCGGGGCGATTTCCGCGTTCCAGCGTTTTCGAGCTGCCCTTTATCTTCGACAGCGCCGTGCATGTGACCCAGGCAGTCTACGATATTTATGCCGACTACCTTGCCGAGGATTACAAGGATTTCAAAGTGCTCTGGTTCCTCTCCGCTCCTCTGAGCCAAGTCCAGACGGTCGAAAAGGCCATCCTCACGGCAGCGGATTTCAAGGGCCTCAAGATTCGCTCGGGTAACGCTTTGGAGACCGCGGGGATCAAACTTCTGGGGGGCAACCCGGTGGGTATGCCCATTTCCGAGTTGTCCATTTCCCTGCAGAAGGGGGTCGTGGACGGTGCCTTTACGCCATACGCCGCCATGAACAGCCACAAGCTCATCGACGTGGTCAAGCACGTCTCCGAGGTCAACTATTCCGGCGCCCTCATGGTTGTCATGATGAGCCAGAAAAAATGGGAGGGCCTGCCTGAGACCGCTAAAAAGGTGATCGATCAGGTGGCTAACGAAACATTAGGCCTGAAAGCCGCGGCGGCTTTCGATCAGGAGGATCTCGACAACATCGTCCTGGGAAAAGAGAAGGGCATTCAGTTCCACAAACTTCCCGATGCTGAAAAGGCAAAGATCCGCAACGAACTAAAGGGAATCTGGGCGGACTGGGTGGCCAAGAACGCAAAGCAATTTCCGGCTCAGGAGATCCTAAATGCGGCCTTGGCCTCGGCCGAAGCCAATAAATAGGGCCAGTCCTCGCGTGCATGTCGCAAATATAACCAGGGGGCTCCAGCGCATCCTCTACCCGGTAGTGCGGTTCATGGACCGCATCACCTGGGTGGTCCTCTTCGGCATGATGCTCATGACCATGATCGATGTTCTCCTGCGCAAATTCTTCAACCAGTCGATTCTGGGAACGGTGGAGATCACCGAGCTGCTCATGGCCGTTGCGGTTTTTTGTTCCATCGCCGAATGTCAGGTCAACGAGGACCATATCAAGGTCGATCTGGTGGTCAAAAAGCTCAGTCCGCGTGTGCTGGCCGCCGTCGACACCCTCACCCAAGGCGCCTGCTTCATCCTCTTCGGCTTCATCACCACGGCCACCTTCCGCCACGCCGACGCCATGCGGGCGGCTGGTGAGGTCACCCTGGACCTGGGCATCCCCATCTACCCCTTTGTCTATGTGGTCAGCTTTGGCTGCGCCCTGTTGACGCTAGTCCTGCTCCTCAAAGCCCTAATCGCCTTGGGTGAGGTGTTGGCAGTATGAGCGCCATTGTCATCGGTATCGTCGGCATCATGGTCTTGTTTATGCTTCTGGCCCTGCGCATGCAGATCGGTTTCGCCATGGCCCTGGTGGGCTTCGTCGGTTTCACCCTCCTCAACTCCTTCGAGGCCGGGATGGGGGTCTTGGGCATGCTGCCCCTGGACGCCTCGGCCTCCTACACCCTTTCGGTGATCCCCCTGTTTCTGCTCATGGGCCAGTTCGCCAACCACTCCGGCATGGGCGTAGATATCTATCGCATGCTCTACCGCTGGATCGGATTTCTTCCCGGAGGGTTGGCCATGGCCACCGTCGGCGCCTGCGCCTGCTTTGCCGCCATCTCCGGCTCCTCCCTGGCCACGGCGGCCATGTTCGGCACCATCGCCCTGCCGGAGATGAAGAGGCTCGATTATGCCGACACCCTGGCCACGGGTTGCATCGCCGCCGGCGGCACGCTGGGCATACTGATTCCCCCATCATCGGTACTGATTCTCTACGGCATCCTCACCGAGCAGAGCATCGCCAAACTCTTCATTGCCGGCATCATTCCCGGGGTGGTCCTGGCCTTGATCTTCATTCTCACCGTCTACACCATCACCCGCTTCAACCCCGCCGCCGGCATACCGGGACCCCGCTTTAGTTTTGGGGAAAAGATCACTTCCATGAAATCTATCTGGAGCCTGCTGGCCCTCTTCTGCCTGGTCATCGGAGGGCTCTACACCGGCTGGTTCACACCCACTGAAGCCGCCGGGGTCGGGGCCTTCGGCGCCTTCGTGATCACCATCATCAAACGCCGCCTGACCTGGCCCAACCTGCTCGAGGCGCTTAAGGACACCGCCAGCAGCACGGCCATGATTTTCGGCATCATCATCGGCGCCATGATCTTCCAATACTTCATGACCATGAGCCAGATCCCCAATGCCCTCGCCACCTCGGTGGTCAGTATCGGTGCAGGTCGTCACATGGTGATGAGCTTTATTATCCTGGCCTTCATCGTCATGGGCTGCTTCATGGAAGGCCTCTCTCTGATGGTGCTGGCCGTTCCCATCGTCTACCCCATCGTCGTCCAACTGGGTTTCGACCCCATCTGGTTCGGCATCATCATCACCCTCACCATGGAGATGAGCCTGATCACGCCGCCGGTGGGTGTCAATGTCTTCGTCTTGAGCGGGGTAGCCAAGGATGTGCCCATGGCTACCATATTCCGCGGGATCGTGCCCTTCTGGGTGGCCATGCTGGTGTGCATCATTGTCTTGATGATCTGCCCCGACCTGGTCATGTTCCTGCCCGACCGGATGATATAGGTTAATTAAAAAACGGCACCTCTTACCAGCCTTGAACTAGGGGCGAGGTGCCGTTTCTGTATGAGCTTTAGAAATTCTCCAACAAGCCTTGGATAAAGCATCCCAAACTATTGCCGCTGTCGCTGTCGCCATCCGCGTCGGGCAGAATCTGGGCGGCCTCTTGGGCGATCTCTTCATGGGCCTCGGTGGTGGGATGAATAGCGTCCCAGAAGAGGTAGCCGCCGTCGTTGTCGAAATTGTCATCGACGGTGAAATTGGGGCAGATGCCGGTTGCGTTGCCGATGCCGTAGTCATCGGGATTGGCCATCACGTCGGCAAAGAGGTCAAAGGCGCTGAATTCGTAGACCCTGATGGAGGGGTTGGCCGTCTCGAATGCGGCCACCACCTCGGCCAGCTCGGCGTTGAAGCTGGTGGTCAGGGCGGTGGCCACGGCGGCATTATTGGTGCCGGCGTTTCTCGGGATGGCCCCCAGGTCGGGCAGATCGACCACCATGATGTGGTTGGCGCCGAAGGTGGCCAGTTCATCCAGGGCGTCGCCGATATTGGCCGCCGAGGTTTCGAAATCGGCAGGAGGGACCCCTAGGAAGTCATTGGCCCCCACCCAGATGATGTAGAGGGCATCGGGCAGGGCGGTTGCCGAGGCCACATAGGTGCTCACCTGAAGTTGGACACCCGGCGGAGAGCTGCCGTCGGTGGTGGCGCCGCCGTAGGCCCTGTTCACCAGGGTGGCGTCCAGCAGATCGGCCCCGGCCAGGTATTCCACCCAGACCAACCCGTTGGAAAAGCGTCCCTGGTAGTACTTGGCTGCCGGCACCTGACTGGCGTCCAGGGCGAACAGATTGCCGTCGTCCGACAGGCTGTCGCCAAAAACAACGATGTGGGTGTACTGGGAAGCCGCCGCGGCGGCGGGCAGCCCAATTACGAGGGCGAGGAAGAGGACGAAACTGATCTTTCTGACGAGCGTTTTTTTCATGGGGCCTCCCGGAAACCGGTTGTAAATGCATCAATGGTGAGGATCATAGCTTGATCTCAGAGGTTTCAAAAATCGCAGAAGCGTTCGAGGGTGTCAAGCGCAATAGCGTTTTTACCCGCCAACTATCCGAGCCGACGAACGCGCTGCGTTTTCAACCACCTTTGGCATTGTGGTCGCACCGGCCGCATTGGCGGGTGGGTGTGCCAAGGTCATCATTGGAGATATGGCGCAACCCAAGCTTGATATTATTACCGCCTACGATGGAATCGAGATCGTCAATATTGGCGACCCGCCCCTGTCAAATGCCGTTGCCCAGACAACCGGCAATTGGGGGGCAGACCTTGTTTTTGAATGCAGTGTCGCTGTACCGCTTTATTTTACTTGACAGTGGATTTGATACTCGCCATGCAAACGATACCGCAAATGTTTGCGGCACCCTTTGCTTCATCTTTTTGAGGGCCCTGATCAGGATACTTCCAATTCGGCCTATGCAGCCTATGTAAAGGTAACCAGATGGTTTTCAACCCAGCAGAACACCCCCATCGCCGCTACAACCCCCTCACCGATCAGTGGGTGCTGGTCTCCCCCCATCGGGCCAAGCGTCCCTGGCAAGGACAGGAGGAGAGCACCGAAACCGACAGTCACCCGGCCTACGATCCCGAGTGTTATCTGTGCCCGGGCAATACCCGCGCCAGCGGACGGACCAATCCGGCCTACGAGGGTCCCTTTGCATTCACCAACGATTTCCAGGCTCTTTTGCCAGATACACCCCAGGCCACGGATGCGCCTGTCGCTAAGGATCCCCTCCTGCGTGAGCAGCCGGTGCGTGGCACCTGTCGTGTGATCTGCTACTCACCCCGTCACAACCTTTCCCTGGCGCAGATGCGGCCGGCTGAGATTCGTCCGGTGGTGGACCTGTGGGCCCGAGAAGTAGCGGCGCTGGGTAAGCGATACCAGTGGGTGCAGGTTTTCGAGAACCGCGGCAGCGTCATGGGCTGCTCCAATCCCCACCCCCACGGACAGATCTGGGCAGGCGATTTCCTTCCCCAGGAAGCGGTTCGTGAGGATCGCTGCCAGGCAGCGTATTCCGCACAGCATGGGGAGACCCTCCTGGTCGCCTACCTAAAGTGTGAACAAAGCGAGGGCAAGCGGATCATCCTTGAGAACGATGAGTGGATGGTGGTGGTTCCCTATTGGGCCGTGTGGCCCTTTGAAACCCTGGTCATCCCCAAGCGACCGGTTTCCCACTTGACAGCCTTGGGAGAGGCCGCCCGGGACGCCCTGGCGGATCTGCTGCCGCGATTTTTAAAGGCCTATGACGCCCTTTTCAACCATAGCTTTCCTTACTCCATGGGCTGGCACGGGGCGCCCATGGTCGGCGCAGATACGCACGGGCAAACGACCACCGAGGCGTCCGTGGCTGCAAACGCCCACTGGCACCTGCACGCCCACTTCTATCCACCCCTATTACGCAGCGCCACAATTAAAAAATTCATGGTGGGCTACGAGATGCTGGCCGAGGCCCAGCGTGACCTGACCCCTGAGCAGGCGGCCGAACGCCTGCGTCACTGCCTACCTTCAAATGAGGCTATCTAAACCCATGCAAACAACACCCCTCAATAAACTCTCAGACGCCTTCCGGGCGACCTACAACCAGACGCCCGCCCACATCGTGCGAGCGCCGGGGCGGGTCAACCTTATTGGAGACCACACCGATTACAACGACGGCTTCGTCCTGCCCATGGCCATTGACCGCTGGGTGTGGATCGCCCTGGCACCCCGCAAGGACCGCAAGATTCAGTTGCGCTCCCTGGACATGGGCGCCACCATCACCTTCGATCTGGATCGGCTGGAGCAGCCCAGCGAAGACTGGTCCGCCTACGTGGAAGGCGTCGCCTGGGCCCTCATGCAAGGCGGCGGTTTTCAAAAAGGCGGCCTTCAAAAAGGCATGGACCTCTGCGGCTGGCAGGGCGTCCTCCTGGGCGAAGTGCCCATGGGGGCCGGCCTCTCCTCCTCCGCCGCCCTCGAGATGGCCGTGGCGCGCGCCTTCTGCGCGGTCATGGAGATGCCATGGAAGCCGAGGGCCATGGCCCTGGCCGGCCAGCGGGCGGAAAACGACTGGGTGGGGATGAACTGTGGCATCATGGACCAACTGATCTCCGCGGCGGGCCAGGCCGGTCACGCCCTGTGCATTGACTGCCGCAGCCTGGACTATGAGGCGGTGGACCTGCCCCCCGACACGGCCGTCGTTGTTTTGGACACCACCACCCAGCGAGGCCTGGTGGATTCGGCCTACAATCAACGCCGCAGCCAGTGTGACATCGGTGCGGCGCACTTCGGCGTCGCCAAACTGCGCGATGTCACCCCCGAGATGGCGGCCACCGGCATGGGGCGCCTGGATGGGGAGATCCAGCGCCGGGTACGGCATGTGGTCTCCGAAAACCAGCGCGTCCTGGAGGCGGCCAACGCCATGCGGGCCGGTGATGCCGAAACCTTGGGAGAGATCATGATCGCCAGCCACGCCAGCCTGCGGGACGACTTCGAAGTCTCCAGCCCAGCCCTGGACCAGATGGTGGAAAGCGCCCTGGCGAGCGAGGGATGTCTCGGTGCGCGCTTGACGGGGGCCGGTTTCGGAGGCTGCGCCGTCGCCGTGATACGTGCCGAGGCGCTGGAAGCCTTCACCCAGGCCGTCGCCGAGGCCTATGAAAAACGCAGTGGCATACGGCCCAGAATATATCCCTGCCGGGGTTCAAACGGGTAGACAATTTATTCGAAATTATTCATATTGAAAAAATCCGTGGGGCAGCATTATGACCAGAAAAGTAAAAAACGACGCTGTTGTCTTAGGTCAAACAGATTGTGCAATGATCAATCTGCTGCAAAAGGACGGCAGGATGTCGATTGTCACTCTGGCAAAGAAACTGAGCATTTCCGAAACCACCGCCCGGAGCAAGCTCAAACACCTTCTTGATAATAAGATCATCAATATTGTTGCCGTCAGCAATCCGCTTGACCTTGGGTTCGAAATCATCGGCAGCCTAAATCTCACCATAGACCTGAAAAAGAAGGACCAGGTTATGGAGGAGCTGAAGAAAATCGACGCTCTGAACTATATCGCCTTGACCACCGGCGGAACAGACATCGATGTCGAATTCGTCGCCAGGTCCCTTTCTGAATTCAAAGAACTGATTTTTGAACGGATCTGCCTTATTGACGGCGTGAACTCGGCTCGGACATCCCTGATCGTCGAAATCCTGAAAAACACCTGGGATTACGGGACTGCTTATGGTTAGCAATGAAGTACTCGGGGTTTTGCGGAAGGCGAAAGGGTCTATCCTGGTCGAGGCACCGAAAACAGGGTCAAGCACGATTTTGAAGTTTGCTGGTGAGGGTGTGCTATAGATGCCATGGCAAAATCGAAGAAAGCCAGGTTAAATAGCGGGATCCATTTCTTGGGCAATATCGGATTGCAGTTTGTGACCTATGTGGGTGTTGATTGTCTCTCACGGATGTAAGTTTTTATAAACTTGACTGGGGATATTCCGTGAAACCGTTTGAATTCATTAATGAAATGGGATTGATCGCAATACCCTAATTCAGCGGAAAGGCCCGCCAAATTTTGATAAGGGTCGCAATTCAATGCTCTGATTGCCTTTTGGTGCCGGATTACTCTTTTGAACAGTGTCGGTGAAATCCCCACGTGTGTATTAAAGAGCCGCCGAAGATGCCTGTCGCTTAAATGGGCGGGTCGCTGCCGGATGTCGTCGTAGGTTCCAGCGCAAATTGTCTCTATCACCGGCTTAAGCCGACTATGGGGTTTGTTGATTATGTTTTTCTGACGCGCCATAAACCGTTCGAAACAGTGTACACGCTCCATGAAAGAGCCTTTCCCCGCAATATGCGTTGCGACTTTCTCGATCTCACCGAGGCACAGCCTATCCACTGGAACGTACGTATCGACGAGTTCCGTTGCGGGAACCGAGCTAAAGTCGGTGCCCTCGCCAATAGAAAAAAATACGATGAAATAGTCGAGTCCCAGTTCAATATATTCAGGCTCGCGAGGAATAGTCGGGGTTCCGACCAGATAGACATCCGGATTTAGTGGATCGCATCGAAAGACAAGGGCGATGTTGCCTGATGGATAGATGTATTGCCTTTTGGATTTCTTACTTGTATGAACCTGATGATAGTAAGAGACGATGTTTCGTAGGTAGGGGGACGGGAGACAGGCATGAAATGTTGTTTCGGGACAGAGATTGGGCTGGATTGCATACGGCAGAGAGTTTATTTCGTTTTCAGGATTTAAATCCAGTATCCATAAATGCTGTGAATGCGTTTCTAAATACTTGCGGTGGTTTTCCCTCAGGATACTCATTGGTAGGACCCGGTGCTTTTGATCTCCATATCTCACTCATACTGCGCAGCTAAACAATTAGAGTCATGAAGCCTGGCAAGTCGCCAATTCACCTTCCTTCTTCGTCGGTATCTCTTCAGTCGACTGCTGTCCGGTGGAGGTTCCGCTACTCTGATCAAAATATTCAACAATGCTAAATGGATTGAGTTGGTGTGTCAATGTAAAAAATAATGGCGAATCAGGGAAAAAATAGGTAGGTAATCTGGGGAAGGGGGATCCCATTCCCCCTCTTCCGCCGTATTGGCTATGGTGCAAGTCGGCGATACGGTTCGGTTGCATGGTGACCATCTGAGAATACAGCTGGGTGGTGACGAAATTCATGTATACTTTGCTCCAGCGGACTATTTGCTTCTTCTGGTCGATTACTTTGCGACCCCGATGACTATGACGGATCGATCGTTGGGCCATTTTGCCTTTCCACCACACCTATGTCGTCTGACTCAACTGGAGTTTGAGATCCTTACGGGTCTGTTTATCCAAGGCGCGACCATAGAAAACAGAACATGATGATCCGGGCATGGAGGGGAGAAAAATCGCCCGCACACCCGGATCACCAGATTGGGTTGTTGATTACTGGATTAAGGCAATACTGCCCCTGCATCGATCAACGCTGTTTTGGCCATTTGAGCATAAAGCTGGGCCTTGGCAAAATAGGTCAGCGCCGAGCCCCATAGCATGATGGCCTCTTCTTCATCGGTTTCCAGATCAGCGTAGGCTTGGCGGTCAATGCCATAGGAATAGGCCGTCATAGCCTCATCCAGCTTTGCTTTTACATCGGCGATAAGGTCTGCAGTAAGGTATGCCGGCGCATCGTTCACTTCGTGCTCGAAGAGATCGGCAGCCTCCCAGTAGTAAATCAGGGTATCTTCGTCCGCCTGGGTCGTCACCGCCTTGGGATCCGCCGCCAGCTTGATCTTCACATACTCGCCGGTCGCATAGGCCGGGATGCCGTTCCCGCTCGGGGTTCCGGTTCCGAGATAGGCGATCAGATCGGCCGGGAAGAAGATGCTCTGGCTGACGGAGGTGTGGTCGTTGGAGATAAAACCGCTGCCTGGGTCGTTCTCGTGCCACGTTCCTGCATCGGCATCGTACCAATCACTCGAAGAGAGAACCGATTTGGCGAAATCGACATCCACCGATCCTGCCGGCGCTTCCGTGAGGAACTGAAATACGGTATTGTACCTTTCATACGTGCCAGTAAACTCAAGCCAGAATGGGTTGTAGGCTGACAGATCGGGGTCGACCAGATGATTGGTTTGGACCACAAAAGCGCTATCGGAGGGTGTTCTCTGGCTGTAGACATCGGCCCACGTTTCAAAGACTTCGATATTGGTTGCATCACTCAAAGTGAACCCACCGGCCACACCTCCTCTGGGTGTGTTTTGAAGGTATGCAACTGCATCAGCGCGCGATCCGACGATTTGCGCCAGATAATGGAAATAAACTTCGGTGAGTCCCCAAACAGGTTCATCCGAAAGGATGGCCGTCATCGTCCAGGAAAATCCATTGCTGTTCATGGCGCTGTTCGCATTCACCCTGCCGGCGTAGGTCTGGGAGACGAAGTTGTATCCTTCGTCGGGGAAGGCAATCAGAATGATATTATTCATCATTTCGGTGCCGGCCATTTGGGTGATGGCATGCATGGTATTCCCATCGGCAGTGGCGACCCCATTCGCCGCAAAGGTGTTACACGAATGGTATGGGGCGGCATCGGAAGATACCGTAGCTCTTGAAACTGAGGCTGCCTGCGACCCGGCCCCCCATTCCGGTGGGTATTCGCCTGGCCTGGACCAGAGTTCGGTCGGGTAAACCATGAGCAGAATAAGGTCGGAATAGCTGACCGTATACCCCATTTCAGAGCATCCCCGGCTGATTCCATCCAACCAATCTTTGAGTGTCGGATCATATTGCATCAAGTAGTAGTCCCACACCTCCATGTCCTCGGTGACAGTTTCGCTCTCGAGTGATGAATAGAGTTTACTCTTAAAGATCATAAGGTTGTGATAAATCGCGGGGGCCGCCTGTTTGCCGTATTGAACCCCCATTTCGTAGTTGGTGCCGGAAACAAGGACCACCTGGGGGGTACCACTGGCAACGTATGCATCGGGTGTTTGCGTCGCTTCAGTTGCGTCTTGATTGCAGCAGTCATTGTCGTCCCCACAGCCGGTAACCAATCCAAGTAGTAAGAAAACACCGAATACAGACATTATGGAAATGGATCCCCTCCGTTTTTTTATCACTGGTTCTTCCTCCTGTCAGAATCATTCCAATAAAAATCACCAATTCAACGCCGAATACACTGTGAAAGGGTTATTAAAAACGTATTTACAGATAGTTAAGAAGGCACATTGCGCTTCATGGGAAAAAATAAAGATTCTTTATTTAGTAATCAGATATCATTATGCGATAATCATTTATTGCAAAAATCGGCCATTCCGAAGCTTTATTTTCCAGGGATGGTTTTGGCATGGATAGGGATACCGGGTGAGTGGTGACGATGAAGTTGAAGTTTCCTGATGTACCTAGCTCAGGCTTTCAGGTGGTTGACACACCATTGCACTATTGGCATACGCGATAGTGAAAAAGGCAAGTTCCTATCCTCTGCTAGGATAGAGAGAGGCTTAATTGCAAAGAAGTTCAGACTTGTCGCATATACGCAGATAGAGTGACAGTATGGATATTGGTGCAATCAGAGATTGGCTGGCTAATGACTTCCAGCTAGAGATCCTCACATTGTTAGGGGAGAAAGAGATCTGTTTCCTAAAGGATATTTACGGCGGCGAGGTCAAAGGTCTTTTCGCGCCGGACGCCGGAACCATCTTCAACGAAGCCGACCTTTGCATTGTGGAGGATTATACCACCTTCATCCCCCTCATTTTGGATCTTCTGTTATTTACGCACCGAAAATAAATTGAAACAATCACAGGGTGCAGGTATATATACCCATGAGCTTCCTATCCACCATCCCAGCTATTGTCCGAATTCTTCTAGTATTTGCCGTGATTATTTTCAGTATCCATCGCAAACTGGCCTTGGGGCACTGTTTTAGCCTGGGTGCTTTGATCCTGGGGATTCTGTTCGGAATGTATCCGTTAGCGATTCTCCAATCAGCTGCCCTGGCTTTGTCCCATCCAAAAACACTCAGTCTGGCCGCGGTGGTTAGCCTTATCCTCATACTCAGTCATAGTCTGGAGACCGTCGGGCAGATGCAGCGTTTATTAGACCGCTTCCAAGGCTTGATTCGGATCCAGGCAATCAATATTGTTATTTTTCCGGCCCTGATCGGGCTGCTGCCCATGCCCGGAGGCGCCATCTTTTCAGCGCCCATGGTGAAAAACCTCGGGTACCGTGGGCAACTGAATGCTGCTGACCTCAGCTATGTCAACTATTGGTTTCGTCATATCTGGGAGTATTGGTGGCCCCTCTATCCTGGCGTGCTTTTGATTACCGCCATTGGTGACCTCAACCTTTGGTCTCTTGTACTGACAGCGTTCCCCATGACCATCGTGGCTATTGTCGCCGGATATTGGCCTGTAAGAAGAAAGCTTTCCTTTTTTAAACCAAAGTCTTCGAGTGCCGAGTCAGACGTCAACCGCTCGCCCTGGCCTTTTTTTAAAGAGCTCACCCCCATATGGATGGTCATCGTGCTTGGTATTGCCATTGGGGCCGGCCTGTCCCAGTTTGACATGTTCGGAGATATCGCCAAGGAGACCGGCCTCATCATCTCCCTGGTGCTGGCCATCCTGCTGGTTTGGTATACCAACAACGTTTCGGTGACCACGCGCCGCAAGATAATTATCAACCGCAAAGTGGGCAGCCTGGTTTATATGGTCGCCTCAATTCTGATATTCAAAGAAATTTTGGAAAATAGCCAGGCAGTGGCTGCCGTGAGCAACGAGTTGCTGACTTTGGGCATTCCGCTAACCGTTGTGGTTGTGACGCTTCCCATGTTGGTAGGGCTTATTTCGGGGATAACGATCGCCTTTGTCGGCACAACATTTCCGATCCTGATCTCCTTGATACAGGCCTCGCCGGCCAGCCATGCAATGTTGCCTTATTTAATTTTAGGTCTGGTGAGCGGTTTTATTGGTGTCCTATTTTCACCACTGCATGTCTGCCTATTGTTATCCAATGAATATTTCAAAACCTCCCTGGATCAAGTCTATCGCCACTTGGTGGTCCCTTGTTTGGCGATGTTGATCGCCGCCCTTGTCTATTTCCAGATTTTGGTTTGATTATAATAGGGGGCCTGCCTTTGACGCATTCGAATAGTTGAATGCGTCAAAGGCAGGCTTTTTATCTTCCTCATTTTGACTACTCAATATGTGCTCAGCAATATCCGGTTATCCGCGGTCCAAAACGCCGGTTTGCCCTGTTGCCCATCAATCAGGTGAACCTTGGTGGGAATGGACCGATTCAGATCTAAGCCGACCTGCACCTTTCTTGCTCTGCAAAGTCGCCAAACCCATGGTTTATAAACGGACACTAATTCAGCTTCTATAGGCTTACTAAGATTTTGGGGGTTTGCTTTTGCCCTGGAGGTGCGGATTCGTAGTGGATGATAGTAGTTCCTGGGCGGTGTCAAATTCACAATGCTCTGCAAACGCCGCCGCTGCGAACACTTTTTCGAGAAAACTGCCGTCCCCCACTGATACCTCGCGATGTTCTTCTGCAAGTGGTAAATATATCGTCAATGGACAATTGGCGCATCCATCGGCAGGCAGATCTGTGTCGTCGTGCAGAATTTTGATGAGTGCCGAGATGGCTGCCCGGCTGTCTGCGTAGATATGCTCCCGGCCAATCTCATCATAAAGACCGGTTCGCTTCATCACGTTGAGAACCTGGCCTTTCAGTCCGCACATCGCAAAACCGAGATCTGCGCTGTGCATGCGTTTTACCAGCAGGGATAACGCTTCCTCCCCGGAAGCGTCCATATCGTTGATCCCCCGCGCATCGAGAAGTATATAGCGAAGATCCGGCCGATCGTTGCGGAAATTCAGAACCTGTTCATCGAGATAACTGGCGTTGGCAAAAAAGAGCGGGCCGTCGAAGCGTACGACAGAGATGTGTCTACAGCCCTGGAGCCGGTAATATTCAGCACTTTGGAGAACCTTTTCTTCGTTCATCGATAAAGAAGCAACTACCGGCCGCATCGATTTATACATGAAAATGCTCATGGATAAGGCAACACCAGTCATGATCCCTTTATCTAGGTGAGGAGCAAAATAAAGGGTGACGACGAAAGTTATTATTGATATCAGCCCGTCATACCATTGAGCCTGCCAGGAATGAATAAAGCTCTTAATATTGACCAGTCCGATTACGGCCATCATTATTACCCCGGCCAAAACCGCTTGCGGCAGATAATAGAGCAACGGTGTAAAGAACAATAAGGTTATGACAACAATGAACGAGGTGACCACCGAAGATACCCCGGTTACGGCACCCGCCTGCAGGTTGACGGCCGATCTGGAAAAGGATCCAGAAATAGCGTAGCTTGATCCGATGGAGCCGATGATGTTGGCCAACCCCTGACCGATAAGTTCCTGGTTTGGATCAAGCTTTTGACCGGTTTTTGCGGCCATTGCTTTGGCAATGGCGATGGCTTCCATGAATCCGAGCAGGGAAATGACTATGGCGACCGGCAGCAGTTTGACTAAGGTGTTGATGTTTATTTCCGGCAGTTCCAGCGAAGGCAATCCTGCCGGAATTTTTCCAACGATGGCACCACCCCCGTTAATTTTAAGATTTTTTAGGTCAATCGGCTGGTTGCCAACTGCTAAACGCCAAATTGTTTTTGAAGTCATTTGGGCGCTCGGAACAGATTCTTTTGAGTAATAGGCATTTCCGGATGGGTCGGCTGTAAGTTTGACTTTTCGCAGTGATTCACGAAGCATACTGGCATGCTGTTTTGCATCAGCCAGTTCTATATTGATGATTTCCACCTCACTTTGAAGCATCACCAGCTCGGGAGATTTGTGCCGGCGCGCATCATGCAGCTCTCTTTTTTCTTTTTCAACCTTGACGGTAAGCCTGGCACGTTGCTCGCTTTTATTTTTTACTTCAAGCACGGCTGCATTGTATTCTTCAATTTCTTGCACAATCCCGATATCTTTTATTGCCTGTGCAGAGATATGGGCATCTTTATTGAAGCCTATGAAGTAAGAGATGATCGTGGTAATAACTACCGCGACCAGCACATTGGGAATGCGATGGTCTATTTTACGTAATATCACCATAATGGCCACCGCGCCGATTCCAAACATCAGTGTGGGGATATGTGTGTAGTCCAACGCTGCCTCGGCTACCCGCAGCATCGTTTCATAGTGATGAGACAGCTTGTCGACCTGCACCCCAAAAAATTTGGAAAATTGTGATGAAGCGATGATGATTGCAGCGGCATTGGTAAAACCATTGACTACCGGATGAGACAGGAAATTAACGACCAGTCCGAGGCGAAGAAAGCCCAGAGAAAATTGAAAAATTCCGACTGTTAACGCAAGTGTAATCGAATAGGCAATGAATTCGGCAGATCCGGCTGTAGCCAACGGTTCCAACGATGCGGCCGACATCAGGGAAACGACTGCGACAGGTCCGGTTGCAAGTTGATTGCTTGAACCAAACAGTGAGGCAATCATCGGCGGTAAAAAGGCAGCATACAATCCATAGTATGCTGGCAGCCCGGCCAGTTGAGCATAGGCCATAGATTGAGGAATAAGGACCAGTGCTACGGTGATGCCTGAGATTAGATCAAGCCGAAGCTTACCGAAATTATAACCGTCGAACCATCCTATGAACGGCAAAACCCTTGCCAATATTGTTTGATTACGCATCGCTTTCTTCCGCTTGATAAAAACTTGTTTCAAAATAATTTTCAAATAGCCACTGAAGGTAGGACGTGAGGACGCTTTTTGTCAACCGAAATCAGTGATGTCCGGTTCGATCTTTGCATAGAGATGCTTGTTTTTCCGTTCATTGAACGCATCAATAAAGACCAATTCCTTTTCCAAAAAATGCTTATGACAGTAGATAGCCAGCAGCAGATAGGTGATCAACCCGGCCAGTATCTGAACCATCAGGCCATAAGCGCTACGGGCAATCAGGTGGCAAACTTTCAGATGCCTTTTCCACCAAGCAAAAAAATTCTCTATGTCCCAGCGCAGCTTAGAGGCCCGGGCAATCTGTTCGCCGGATAAATTATAGCGGCTGGTGGCGATCCAATACTTCACCTTGTCGATTTCATAGCCCACTAGTCGCAATGGCGTTTTGCTATTGATATCCGCTGGTCCAAAACGCCGGTTTGTCCTTCGGAGAGGATCTGAGAGACAAAAGGTCTTTCTGTGCCGTTGTCATCAGTCAGGTAAACCTTAGTGGGAATGGACCGATTCAGATTTAAGCCGACATGCACCTTGGCCTTCTTCGATCCTTTTCGGTTGAAGGAAAACGTGGGATAGACTGGATTTAGCGAAGCTACGCGATTAGACAATCATTTGAGGACCCGGCTTTGCTGCCCCCACCGGGTCCTCATTCAAACGACTGGTCAGGGCCGTGTATAGGTCCCACCGTGCCCGTCATTGTGCGTTGCCCCCCCCCTTCTCGCTTACACATAGTGCCGTTTATGGTCCTCTATGCCGGTAAATACGAATTGGGTGTATTCATCTTTGAAGTGCCGAGCTTCCTGGGGGAAATATTTAACATCCTGTAGCCGCTTTGAATAGATATGGGTGTAATGCTCGATGGATATTTTCTCCCGACGGTCAAGCTGTTTTCTAAAGCTTAGACCCTCGATAATCTTGCCTACGTCTTCCTTGATATTGCAGATCAAGAATTCCGCGCCGCAACCGCTGCCGTAACTGAAAATGCCCACTTTCTTTCCTGCCGCTTTTTCGCCTTCAGCTTCCAGCAGGCTGATGAGCCCCATATAGACGGATCCCGTATAAATATTTCCGACCTCACGCGCGCCGAAAAGTCCGGGTTCAACCATCTCGTCAAAAGTTTCTTTGAAGCGCTTTTCCCTTCCCTCGTCATCGGTGTCCTTATATTCCGTTTCAACAAAATGGCGGTGGGCTTTCTTGGCCATATTGCAATAGGGCATATGGTAGACCACATAATCAAGGGCGTCGATCAATCGCATGCCGTTAAGATTCAGATTCTCCTTTAAATCCCCGGCGGATGCTTCGAGTGCGTCCAGGTAACATTCGATTGAATAGTGTCCATCCACTACCGGTACGGCATGGCCGGACGGACGCCAGAAGTCAAAGACACTTTTGGAATAAATCCCGTTTTGGGTCGTATCCAAGGAAAATAGCTTGGGATCCCTTTCAACCAGCATGGCCACCGCGCCGGCCCCCTGGGTTGGTTCCCCCAGGCTTTCGAAACCATAATGCGCGATATCGGTCATGATAACCAGGGCCTTCTCATTTTCTCTTTTCATCCTGGCAATTCTGTCCACTGAATTGATTAATCCAGCAGTGCCGCCGTAACACGCATGCTTGACCTCATAAATCCGGCACCGGGTGCCGATTCCGAGTAATTCTTGAACATAACTAGCCACCGGCTTGGAGTAATCCACACCGCTTTCCGTGCTGACCACCATCTGTCTAATCTCTTTGGGATCCGTGCCTGTTTTTTTCAACAACTGATAGGCCGCGTTTGCCGCCATGGTCACTGAATCCTCCCAGTTGGGAATAATTGACATTTTGAGATTTCCCAAACCGATATGGAATTTGTCCACCTCGATCCCGCGGGCTTCAGCGAGATCCTGATGGGCAAGATAATAACGCGGCGTATAAATAGAGATATCCGAAACACCTACATCCACCATTTTGAACTCCTTAGAAATGTGATGCTCTGAAAACTTCGTACAAATGATGCGATTGGTAACCGCTATCCGTTTACGGGCCTGCCTCGGGAAAATATTCCTGTTTAAGCGTTTTCAATTGTTTATCAAGCTTGGGTTTGTCAGCTTGCGTTTGGGATTCGATATAGTCGATTAAGTCAGGGACCCTCTCTTCAGGGAATTCTTCCAAACGCGCTTTGATATTTTGTAAGGTCTGTTTATCCATTTTTCCCCCAGCAGCTGTTCTAACCCGAAGTATTTATCAATAAAAAGAATGAGTTGCTTTTTGCGTGCATGAATATGAATCAATCCAAGATCCGTTGTTGTCCCCAATGTTGCAATACCTGGTTTGATTAAAGCAAAGTGATCAGTCCGTTCTTTTTTTATACTCACATATCTTGTCTGTTAGCATGGGAGCAACCTCAAACAGATCGCCGATAAAGGTCACATCGGAGGCAGACACAATCGGGGCTCTCCTATCGGTATTGATGGCGATGATGTATTTGGATTGCGATATGCCGGCCAGATGCTGAAGGGATCCTGAAATGCCGCAGGCGATGTATAAATCCGGCCGGACCGTTTTTCCCGTCTGGCCGATCTGGTGATCATGCCCGATCCAGCCGGCTTCTACGGCTGCCCGTGTGGCACCTAGTTCAGCTCCCAGCTCGGCTGAGAGCGTTTCCAGGATTTTAAACCCCTGCTGATTTTTCACACCATGACCTCCGGCGACGATGATCTTGGCATCTTCCAATTTAACATGTTTCTTGGCCGACGCCATGATGTCTCGGATACGAATGTGAAAATCTTTTTCATTCAAATTGATTTTCACTACCTCTTTGGAGCCGGTTCTCTTGGGATCGCGGGGATATTGCTTCATCACACCTGGGCGGACCGTGGCCATTTGCGGGCGGCTGTCGGGGCAAACGATCGTCGCCATCATATTGCCGCCAAAAGCAGGTTTGGTCTGCAGCAAAATATGCTCATCTTTGCATATTTCCAAGGCTGTACAATCCGCGGTCAAGCCGGTTCGAAGCCGGTTGGCAATCCGCGGTGCAAGATCCCGCCCCTGCGCAGTAGCGCCGAACAGAAATATTTCAGGTTTTTTCATCCCAGCGATTTGAACGATTGCCTTGGTGTAAATATCTGTTCGATACATCTTGAAGGATTCATCGTCCACGATGATAACCTGGTCTGCTCCATGGCTGATCAATTCATCAGCCATATCACCCAGCTTATATCCCATCAGTATCGCTGTTACAAGCTGGTCTTTACCCTGCTGTGAGGACTCATCAGCCAGCCCCCGTGCCTTTCCCAGCAGTTCCAGCGACACCTTTGAAGCGGTCTGGTTGCCATGCTCGATATAGACATGAATTCCCCTGAATCGGGTGACATCCATACAAATTCTTCCCTGAGAACCTTCGCTTTCGATGGCACCAAACGCGCAGGAATCGATACACGCCCCGCAATATGTACAACCGGGGCTCACGACCGCTTTCTCTTCCTGCATGCTTATTGCTGCATAGGGACACGCCGCGACACAGAGGTTACAGCCCGTGCACTTTTCTTCATGAACCAAAACAGACATAATCAATTTTTCTCCTATACACTCTAATCGGCCGGCAAAGGCCGTCTGCCGTCAAGGGACAGCGACAGCCTCACAACTCCAGGAGGGCTTTCTCCAAAATGAAATTCAGGATATCCTCCGCACTATGCGCCGCAGGCTTGTCGATCACAATTCCATCACGGCTGTGACGATGAACGAATGTCTTTCGAACCCAGGTAGGCGACCCGTTGAGACCGATTCGCATCGGATTGGGTTTCAGATCTTCCTTTGACCAGGTTATCGTCTCCTTGTCTCGAAAGGCTCTCAGGACCTTATTCATATGCTTATAGCGCGGTTTGTTAATCCGGTTTGAGACCGTGATCAAAGCGGGCGTCTTCATTTCGATAACCCGTGTGACACTGTCGAAATTACTCTTCACAGTCACTCGGTTCCCCTCAACCTTGATCTCCTCGGCATGGGTGGCCTGGGGAAGATCCAACCATTCGGCAAGTTGGGGACCAACCTGTCCGGTTTCGCCATCTATCGTCTGCCCGCCGCAGAGGATCAGGTCGTACTTCTCTATTTTTTTTATCGCCACAGAGAGCAGGTAGCTCGTGGCCAGGGTATCTGCCCCGGCAAAGGCTTTGTCGCTCAAAAGAATGGCCCTGTCAGCGCCCATTGAAAGCGCTTCCTTCAGGGCGCTTTCAGCCTGAAGAGGCCCCATGGATAACACCGTGACCTTTACATCATCACCGCCTGATTTTACCCTGAGAGCTTCTTCGATGGCATTTTTATCTTCAGGATTGATAATACTGGGGACACCCTGCCGAATAAGCGTGCCTGTTCGTGGATCGATTTTCACTTTATGGGTATCGGGGACTTGTTTTAGGGTTACCACTATGTTCATTTCAAAACCTCGCAAGAGTTCCTTTTTAGGGTTTTGACAGCTGCAGTATTTTAATATTAAGTGGATAAGACCTTGCGTATCGAAGCTGAGCGGGATCGCTACTCCGGTTTGGCTTTGACGACTTTACCCCAAGGTAGGGTGTCAGCAGCCAATGGCCCGCGAGATCACGATCCGAAGTATTTCAGATGTCCCTTCACCGATTTGCAGGAGGCGTTGGTCCCGATAAAAACGCTCCACATCGTAATCTTTAAATAATCCATATCCACCATGGATTTGAACGGCTTCATCAGCCACTTGCTTGGCGATTTCACTGCAATACAGTTTGCTCATAGCGGCCTCTTTGCCAAAGGGGCGCTTATTTTCGGCCAACCAGCAAGCCTTGTACAATAGGTTTCTTGCCAGTTCGAGCTTCAATTCCATGTCCGCCAGTTTGAAGGCGATGGCCTGTTTTTTAGAAATGGGACGCCCGAACTGGATACGCTCCTTGGAATAGCGCAGCGCAGCCTCGTAGGCCCCTTGGGCGCATCCTAGTCCCATGGCCGCAATGGAAAGGCGCCCGCCATCGAGGGTTGCAAGCATTTGCTTGAATCCATCACCCGGATTGCCTAGCACGGCATCACTCGATACATGACAATTGTTGAAAAAGAGCTCCGCTGTATTTGACCCCCGCCACATGAGTTTTCGTTTCATGGTATTCAAGCTAAACCCGGGCGTTCCATTTTCTACTATAAAACAGGTATAATCGGGTTTTCCGTCCGGCCTGACGCCGGTCACGGCCTGAACGATCGATCCTTTGGTCATCGGCGTGTTGGCATTCGTGGTCATTGTCTTCCTGCCGTTAATAACCCACGAATCGCCTGCTTTGACAGCTGAGGTATTGGTCGCGCCGGCATCGGAGCCTGCGTTCGGTTCCGTCAGACCAAATCCCATTAGCGTTTTGCCCTGGCAAAGATAGGGAAGATATTTTCGCCGTTGGGCTTCCGAACCGAATTTATCAATGGGGTAGATCCCCAGAGAATGGGCCGCGGCGAGGGTGGCTGCCTGGGAACCATCCACCCTGGCAATCTCCTCTACGGCGATTATGTAGGAGATATAGTCCAATCCCTGGCCCCCGTACTTTTCAGGAACGGTCATTCCGAACAAACCAATAGCACCCATCTCCTGGGTCAATGCTACTGAGAACTCTTCTTTTTCGTCCAGTTCCCCGGCCACGGGTTTGATTTCACCCTCAGCGAACTCCCTGACCGCTAAACGGATCAGTTCATGTTTTTCATCCATCTGGTAACACAGTGTCATTTTAATCTTGTTCCCTTTTCAGCTGTTCAACGACTTAAGTGCATGCCTGACGTATTGGACCATGCGCTACTGAGTTCTGGATTGCCCCTGGATATGGGTGGATACTTATCGACCAAGGCCATTTTTTTTAATTTTAATCAGAAGGGCTTTATTGTTTCCCGGCATAAAGGACAGCAAGAATTTTGGTGGTTTTTTTTCCGTGGCATTTCACCAAGTGAGGTACAGTGGAGTCGTAGTAGATACTGTCGCCTGGTTCGAGAATGTGTATCTCCTCCCCAAGGCGCACCTCCATCTCCCCCTGGATCACAAAAATGAACTCTTGGCCATCGTGGGTCGATCTCTCCTCCTCCGTCTCAGAAGGTTCAAGCGTAATTAGAAACGGCTCCATATATCGATTAATTTTATGGGGCGCAAGGGATTCATATTTGTAGCCGTAGTGCTTTTCTTTTCTATGATCATACCGGGATGTTACCTTTCGGTCCTCCCGACGCACGATTGTATAGGCTTTCTCCTCTTCACCGGAGATCAAATAGCCCACCTTCAAATCAAGGGCCTTGGCGAGTTTGATTACCGCACCCAGAGGCGGGGCAACACTTCCCGCTTCAATCTGGGACAGTATCTCGACGCCAATATCCGTTCGCAAGTAAATATCAAAATGGCTAAGGCAGAGATTTTCCCTCGCCTTTTTGACCCGCATTCCTATTTCAGCTGAGATCTCTTCCTCATTCTTCCCTTTCCCGGTTATTTCACTCATAACGCTATCAATCACTCCTTTTTTCATTATGATTGAAAATTGAAATTTATTGGAAATAAGACAATATTGTATACTAAATAGTGTCCATCCAGGGATGGTGAATCTCGCCCGCGTTCAAGGCGGGTGATAGATCCAAACCGGAGGACGCTTGGTTATTTTTCGAGAATTTGGATTTGTCACCCAACGCCGAAATCGGGTGAAAGGCGCCGTTTCTATATGGGCACTTAATAGCTTGCTTTTCCAGCGCGAAAGTATAGTGAGAAGGCACCTGTGCGTCAATGGCAATATTAAAACAATATGTTGAATGGCGAAAAATGATGATCGGGCCCCCAAAACCGTTAGAACCGTTTCGGTTCCCCAGGAGGGCAACTTTTCTGCGGCAGCTGCTGTAGTAAGCTTGCCTCAGAGGCTACGCCAGCCGGTTCCTGATTCAGCCGCTGGCCCAGGGGGCGCCCCAGATGAGGGCGATGGGGGCGTTCTCCGCCAACCGCCGCTTGGGGCCGGTGATTAATAATGGGGCGTTGGTCCCGAGGGTCCAATGCGCCCCGGAACAAAGGCACCGTGCATCCCTGGATCAGAATTGCTTCGTGGCTCGGGCCGCCGGTCACCAACCCCGCCACCGGCGAGGTCATTGCCACGGTACCCCTGTCGACGGCTGCTGAGCTGGACCTGGCGGTGCAGCGGGCCGCCGCGGCCCAGCCGGCCTGGGGCGCCACACCGGTCAAGGACCGGGTGCAGGTGATG
>JBNKKA010000039.1:0-28507 GCA_050291585.1 Desulfobacteraceae bacterium | reverse complement strand
GCCCCTTCCAGGGCGGGGGATCTTATTTTATTTTCATGCGGCGGGTGGCGTATGGATGCCATGCGCCCTGCCAGGTGGCGATGGAAACCAAATTGGACTTTATGTCGAACGCGAATTGTGGAAAGATTAGGTCAATGGTGTCCGCCTAGCCCATCCATTGCCTACCGACAGGTCTGAATTCACACGCCGCCCTCGTTGCGACTGACATCCACCACAGACTGATACGCCCCATAGCCATTAACAGCGCACCCCTTGTTGTAAACCACTGCCCTCGCCTCGCTCAGATCTCATGCCGAACTGGCCTGTTTCTCCTGCCCCGACCCTGATCGACGATCGCTGCGCGCCCAGATCTCTTCGCCCCTGGTGCCAGGGGTTGCACATTTGAGGAGTAGCATAACATTAGGAAGGAGGAATCCATCATGCGGTTTTTGCCTCATCGGTATCTACTTGCCTTGGCAGGCACCATCCTGGTTGTCGCCTCTTGGTTCATCCCTGCCGCGACTGCGGCGGAGCCCGTCCTGGTGGGCGTCGTTCACCGGGCGGATTATGCCTATGCGGAGATGATGAAGTTCGCCTTTGAGATGGCCCTCGAACAGATCAATGGGGATGGCGGTATCAATGGGCGCCCGTTGCAGCTAAGCTTTGCCGACGATCGAGGAGAACCGGATACCGGCGTTCAGGTGGTCAAAACCTTGATCCGACAGAAAGCGGTCGTCATGTTGGTGGGCGGCTATTCGAGCAGCAACACGCTGAACATGGCATTCACGGCCAACGGGATGGAGACCCCCTTTCTCGTATGTACCGCCGCGGATGACCACATCACCCAGCACAACCTGGCAAACATCTATCGTCTCAACCCGCCCGCCAGCGAGTATACCAAGGCGCTGGAGGCATTTCTTCTCGAAAAGGTGAAGCCGAGATCCATCTCGATTGTCTATGAAAACAGCCCCTACGGCACCGACGGGGCGAGGCGCATGACGGCCTTCTGCCGTTCCAATGAGATCGCGCTAAACAGCATCCACCCCTATTTCAAAGACGCCACCAGCCTTGGCTATCTGGAAAAGGTGCTCAGTCCCATCCGCGACAACCCACCCGATGTGATCTTCATGGTATCTTACCTGAAGGATGCGGTCCTCCTGACCCGTAAGGCAAGGGAGATGCAACTGAGCGCCCTCTTGTGCGGCGGGGCCGGTGGTTTTACCCATGAGGCGTTCAGCCGCCTGGCTGGACCGGCATCGGAAAAACTTGTAACGGCCACCCTGTGGTCAACCTCGGGCCAAAACCCCATGGCCCAGAAATTTCGGGATGCATTTGTCAAACGGCATTCCATGGAGCCCGACTATCATGCCGCAGAAGCATACTCAGCCCTATTGGTGAGTGCCGATGCGCTCAAGCGATCGCGCTCCTTGGCGAGCCCCGACATCCGGGCCGCCCTGGGGGAAACCCAATTGATGACCCCCTTTGGACAGATCGAGTTCAAGGACTATGGTAATTTCAAACGACAGAATGATTCTGAGACCCAGGTTTTTCAAATCCAGGACGGACGCTTCGAGACCATCTGGCCGCCAGAATTGGCCACCGCGGATTATGTGCCAGCGGCGGATTGACCTTCACCCCAGCGCAAAATTTCCCTGAGAGACCCGCCTGGAAACGGGCGGGCCTCTCAGGTTCGAGTGAATCGTCGACCTGGAGCATATGGGCCCAACCGCACCCGGCAAGGCCCTACCGAGCCGCATGCATGCTGGCGGCACACTCGTTTTTGCCGATGTCCATGATCTCCTGCTCCGCCTCGTCCACCTCTACCAGCCCGGCGTTGATCTCGCGGATCTTGGCGTACTCCTCGGGTTGGGGGCGAATATTGGCCTTGATAAAGGCGACGAACGCTTTTTCATTGTCGATGCCGTAGATCTCGGCGTTGAGCTCTCTGATCCGGCCCATGGAAGCGGCGAAGGTGAGGTTCTCGTCGGCCTCTTCCCAGTCCATGTAGTGGCCCGGGAGGATGAGGGTGTCTGGTGGGAGTTCGAGGAGAATGTCGGTCATGGTCTTGAACAGCATCTGGGACCAGGCCTCGGCCATGCCGCCCAGATCGGGCCGTCCGATGGACTTGATGAAGACGGTGTCGCCGCTGATGAGATATCGGCCGTCGATGCGGTAGCAGGTGGAACCGGGCGTGTGACCGGGGGTGTGGATCACCTCAACTTTGGGACCGTCGCTGCCAATGCGATGCACCTCTCCATGCCGGGCGGGGGTGTAGGGGAAGACGGCCGCCTTGAAATCCCCCTCCGGCGCCACGATCTCAGCCCCGCTGCGTTGCCGCAGCCCGTCGCTGCCCGAGATATAGTCGGCCTGACGGTGGGTTTCGAAGGTTTTGGTGAGCCGGCAGCCCTTGCTCTGGGCGAAATCGATATAAAAATCCAGATTTTTGGCAGGGTCGAAGGCCATCATCTCCTTGCCGCTGATCAGCCCGTAGCTGCAGGAGGCCTTGCCGGGCCGTCTGAACTGGTAGAGTTCATACCCGTCGCCTTGGGCAACCCGGACGGGGGACAGGAGGTTACCCCAGGCCTTGATACCCACCTTGAGGTGGGCCACGTCGGTAAAACCGTGGTTGACCAGGATCTCGCCCACATATTTTGAGGACCCCTCCTTGGCGCAGACGATGCGCACCTTTTTGTCCCGGGGAACCTTGGCCACGCTCTGGTTTTCAAACTCGATGAACTCCATGTAGGGCACATTGACCATCTCCACGGGGTAGGGGCCTTCCACTTTGAAACGGCCGAATTCCACATCGTTGCGCACGTCCAGCAACAAAAACGCATCCCGCTTGACTAGCCAGTCGAACATCTCTGCGGCGCTAAAAGTTCCGAGTGCCATGTCTCACTCCCTTATCCTTGGTTTAGGAAATGTGATAGCGTTTCAGGAGGTTCGGCGAATGATGAAGCGAATGTCGTCCCCGTCCTGGCTGGATTCCACGATTTCGTGCCCGGTGGTGCGGCCCCAGGCCGGGATATCGGTCAGGGAACCCGGGTCGGTTGTGTGAGCCTCTATCATCTCGCCGATTTCCACCTCTTTGATGCCTTTACTGATTTTGACCACCGGCATGGGACAGGCCAGTCCCTTAAGATCCAAGGTCTTGCTGATTTTAATCTCATCACTCATTGGCGAACCTCCTGGTTTGATTGATGCTAAGATTGGGTCCATTCAGAAATGGTGAATCCGTGTGAGAGGTGGTGTTTCTGGATGGACACTAGATGAAGAGCTGAACCTTGCTTTTACCGGCCTCCTCCAAAAACCTGGCTACACCGCCATACTCCAGGTGCTGGTAGTCGATCATCTCCTCGCGCTTGAACCCCATGAGATCCATGGACATTTCACAGATCACGATGCGCACCCCCAACTCCTCGGCCAGGGCGAACATCTCCTCCAGGGAGGCCACGTTCTTCTTTTTCATCAGGGCCTTCATCATGGCGGTTCCCAGCCCGCCCATGTTCATTTGGGAGAGATTGACGTCCCGGGCGCCCTTGGGCAGCATGGCGGCGAACATGTTGCCCATGATGTCCTTGCCACCCACGCTCTTGTTTTTGTCCCGAAGGACCGGCGTGCCCCAGAAGGTGAAAAAGAGAACCGCGTCCATGCCCATGGCCACCGCCCCGGTGGCCATCACCAGGGCCGCGAGGATCTTGTCCAGGTCGCCGCTGAAGACCACCATGGCAAGCTTGTTCTCCGGAGCGCGGCCCTGCATGGCTTCCATTTGCAATTTGAGCGCCTCGATCTTTTCTTCGATTTGCTGCATGTGCGCCTCCTGTTTATGGATGAATATCCGGTTATAGAGGTATAGCATTAACAAGGATTAACACTTGGTGGGGTCCTGTTTTTTGTCTATCAACGGGTGCAAAGCCTCGTAAGGGACGTCCAGCTCGATGCCGAAATGGCGCTTCAAGGCTTCGAGATAGGCTCGACCTTCAGCCAATTCCTGTACTGTCTCCGCTTTTGTCGTCACTTGCTTCAAGGTCAGGTTGTTCAGGGTTTTAACCCCCCCTTTGACCGGAAGAACCGCCACACGGGTAGAGGTAAATATTGAGCTGGGGTGGGTCGCTGTAAAGTGATGCCCGAGGGCGATGTCCTGTGGGAACACATAGCCCAGATCGAAGCTGTAGAGGTCTTGCCATCGTTCCTGGGACCTGGTTTGCAGCATGGTCCCGAAAGGTCCGGCGTTCGTCAGACGATATTGCCAGCCACATTGGGTGCTGGGTCGATCGAGTTCCAGGGGAATCGGATAGCGCAGACCGCGGTGCCCAAACCCTACGTCAGCGATCCACTGGCGCCCCTTAAGATTGACGAGCGTAATCTGATGCCCGCGTCCCCCAGGCGTCCCGGAGACATGCACCCTTGCCAGTAGAGGGCGCGCATCGAATCCAAACCATCCTAAGGCAAGGAGAAACAACCCGTTGAGCTCAAAACAATAACCGCCGCGAGGGTGATGGATCAGCTTGTCGCAAAGTGCTGCGGGTTCGAGAGAGATGGTGCGGTCCAGACAAATATCAAAATTCTCAAAAGGGATGCTGGATATTTGGGCGCGGTGAAGGGTCGCGAGATCCTCCGCTGTTGGTCGTAAGGTCCCTGAATAGTCGAGGCGCTTGAGGTAGGCCTCCCGATCCGATTGAAACCTTTTCATGGTCACGTCTATTTTACCCTAGTTAGGTCTTTTTATTCAACTCCCGGTTTGCCTGAAGGTCCAAGCTAGTGTTTGCTTAGGCGCGACCAAATGGAGGCCTTGGACTCGCCGCAGGTTATTTCGTCGATGGGGTGATATTTGTCGGCTTGTATGTTCAGCCGGGGGCGGTTGAAAAGGTGTCGCAAGGTCGCAAGGTTCTCGCGGTTGAGACCCTGAAGCCGAGATAGATGGCGGGGGTGGACCTTCAGAACGGGTGTTTCCGGAAGCGGCGCTGCCTGCGCCAACAGGGCGTGGGCCGCATCACGGTAGAGGCTGGCGTAGACAATGTGGCCGAAGGCAGGATGGTAGGGGCCGGCCAAGACGATGGCGGGGTCTTCCAGGCCGTCGGCGGCCTGGAGGCCCAGGCGGATAACGGGGATGTTGTAATGGTGAAAGCGGCGCACCAGGGCTTTGGCCTGGTCCACGGCCTCCGCCAGGGATAGGGGCGTGTAGTCGCCAGCTTTGTAGGTGTTTGCTAAGGGGCTGCCGGCCAGCACGAGGGTGGGGTAGATACGCACGAAGTCGGGCGCCAACGCGGTCACCTCCTCTGCGCTGTCAAGCGCGCTTTTGGCGTTGTCTCCGGGCAAGCCCAGCATGAGTTGGATGCCGATCTGGTACGAGTGGTTTTTAAGGCGTTCCACCGCGTGACGGGTGTCGGCAGCCGTATGTCCGCGCCGGGTCCGGTGGAGGACGGTGTCGTTCATTGATTGAACGCCGAGTTCGATGGTGTCGACGGGGTAGGGGGCGATCCAGCCGAGGCGCTCTTGGGTGATGGTATCCGGTCGTGTGGAGAAGCGGATGCCGGCGATCTGCCCGTTCTCCAGCCAAGGGTTGAGTCTTTCCAGCAAGGTGGTGACCGCCAAGCGGTCCAACCCCAGAAAATTGCCACCGTAGAAGGCCACTTGGGCTGGGCCGCGTTTGGCGCTGGCGTAGGCTAAATAGCGTTCAATGCTTGTTTCCAGGTCCACCGGCGCGGAATCGGCCGTGATGGCGGTCTGGTTGCAGAAGCTGCAGCGGTGGGGGCAGCCCTGGTGAGGGATGAAGATGGGGATGATGAGGGGTTTTGGGAAAGCCGAGCTGCTCACCACGAACTTTCATTGTAACCATATGCCTGGCTGCTCAACTGGCGGAAGCCAGTGAGCCGGTCAACCAGTAGCCCAGAAATTGGATCCTGTCGTTTTCAGAACCGTTTTTTTGCATAAATGATTGCTGGAAGTTATCGTAATAATTGCGTCCCTATGCCGAGGGATGCACCAAGCCCTCTTTTTTCAGGCGCTCGAGGCCTTCTCTGGCAGCGGCCTGTTCCGCCTTTTTCTTGCTGTGCCCATTGCCCTCGGCCGTTAGACCGCAGACGTTCACCGCCACGCAAAAGGTCTTTTCGTGGTCCGGGCCGGTTTCGTTTACCACCGTGTACGCGGGCACCTCATGGTGGCGTAGCTGCACGGCCTCCTGGAGTCGGGACTTATAGTCTGGGTTCTTGCTGCGGCCAGGCCTATTGGTGAGCAGAGGTTCAAAGAGGCCGCTGACATAGGCCAAGGCCCTTTCAAAGCCCCCATCAAGATAGAGGGCTGCCAGGGTGGCCTCGAAGGCGTCGGCTAAAAGGGAGCTTTTATTGCGGCCGTTGGTCTGGGCTTCCCCTTTGCCCAGCATGAGAAAACGGCCCAGATCCAGCTGACGGGCAAGGTCGGCGAGCTGGTGTTCGTTGACCAGTTTGGCGCGGGTTCGCGAGAGGTCGCCCTCGCGCATCTCGGGATATTTCTCCATGAGGAGCTGGCCGATAATGAGGCTGAGGACAGCATCTCCTAAGAATTCCAGGCGCTCGTTGTCGCGAAGATCCTCACGAAAATGCTCGTTGACCCAGGAGCTGTGGCGCAGGGCCTCCATTAGCAGGGTTTTGTCTGAGAAGGGGCCGCCTAAGCGGGTTTCGAGCTTGGTGAGGTCTTCGACTTGCATGGGTGTTTCCGAATATCAGGGGCCTGGCTGAGTCACCTCAGGGGAGTGAGGCGATCAGATCTTCATAAATTGAAAAGGGCACGTGAAAATCGCCCTTGGCGCAGCCCATCTCAATTCCTGGCGTGTTGGCGCCGTGAAAGTCGGTGCCTCCGGTGACCCTCAGGTCGTGCGCCTTGGCCAGGGCTTCAAAGGCTGCGATCTCCTCAGGCGAATGTTGGGGATAGTATATCTCCAGTCCGCCCATGCCCATCTCGCACAACTCGGCGATGAGGCGTTGTCTCTCCTGGCCATCCACCTCGACCAACCCCGGATGGGCCAGCACGGCGATGCCCCCGGCGGCTTTGATCAATTGGATGGCACGCTCGCAAGAGATCCGCTCCTTGTCCCGATAGGCGGCTTTGCCCTTGCCCAGATAGAGATCGAAAGCTTCCTGGATGGAGGCCACCACGCCTTTTTCAACGAGCACCTGCGCTATGTGGGGCCGGCCAGCCATGCTGCCGCCCACCTTGGCCGTGACCTCCGCCATGCTGATATCGATGCCTAGCTTCTTGAGGGCCCTGACGATGCGGGGGTTGCGGTCGTCGCGGGCGTTTTTGAGATGGGTCAAGGTCTCGTTGAGGGCTTTGTGCTGGGGGTCGATACAATAGCCGAGGATATGCATGCTTCCGGGGATGCCGTAACCGGCGGGTGGCGCGGCGCTGATCTCGATACCGCTGAGCAGATGCAGGCCGTTGGGGCGTTCGCAGCTTAGCGCTGCGACACTGCCGCTCACAGCGTCGTGATCGGTAATGGCAATGGCGGCCAGATTCAACGCCACGGCTCGCGCGAGGATCTCGACTGGGGTCAGGGTGCCGTCGGAGGCGGTGGAGTGGATGTGCAGGTCGATCCCTTTTGCGGCCTTACAATCCAAGGGCTTTCTCGAAAGCTTCCTCTTTGGTCTTGCACTCGATGCATTGGGTCGTCACGGGACGCGCCTTGAGACGTTCGATGGAGATGTCGTCTCCGCATTTTTCACAGATACCAAAGGTCTTTTTTTCAATCCGATCCAGCGCTTTTTTCACTTTCTTGATCAGCTTGTGCTCGCGATCGCGGATGCGGAGCATGAAATTTCTATCGGATTCGAGGCTGGCCCGGTCGGTGGGATCCGGGAAGTTCTCTTTGGGGGACGTCATGCCCGAGACCGTATCGTCGGCGTGAGTCAGCAGTTCTTCGAGCCGTTGTTTCAGCAAGTCTTCGAAAAATTGAATGTCTTTTTCATCCATGGTATGCGACCTCTACTACCTGAATAGGGGAAGTGTAGACTCATCCATAGTTTAGTAAAAAGAGTTTTTTAACACAATCATTATTCTCAGTAAAGGGTATAGCGCGTTTCAGAAGCCGTGGTCTCCGGCAATCAAAATTCCGCTCGCCGGGTTCTAAATCAGCTTTTCATTGCGGCCAAAAAGGTTTCCAAGCTAGCCAGGTCAAAAACGTTGAACATTGCCGGTGGCTGGCCATTGGGGGTGTAACCCTTGGGGAGACTCTTTTTTACCAGGCCTGTGAGCACTTTACCGGGTCCCAGCTCCACGAACACATCCACCTGGTCCGCGGCCATGCGCTGGACCGTGTCGTACCAGCGAACCGGGCTGCACAATTGTTTGGCCATCAGGCCACGGATGAGGTCTCCATCATCGCAGGTTTCGGCGGTGACGTTATGGAATATGGGCAATTGGGGGGGGGCGAATTCGACCGATTCCAAAAATTTGCTGAAATCGGCTTCGGCACCGCGGATCAACTCGCTGTGCCAGGCGCCGCTGACTTTCAGGGGGATCGCCTTGGCCCCCTTTTCCTTGGCCAGGGCGGAGACGGCCTTGACGGCTGCCGGTGCGCCGGTGGTGACGATCTGCTCGGCGGTGTTGTGGTTGGCAACGGAAACGGGCCCCTGATCCGCCACCTGGGTCACGAGGGCCTCGAGCGCCTCGCGGGAGAGGCCGATAACGGCGTGCATGGCGCCCTTGTTCTGGGTGGCTTCACGGTGCATGAGCTCGCCACGCCGGTGAACCAGTTTGAGGGTGGCAGCGTCGCTGAGGACCCCAGCCGCCCGCAGGGCGCTGAACTCACCCAGGCTGTGGCCGGCGGTGATATCGGCACGAATGCCTTGGTTGCTGACGGCGGCAAGGCAGATCAGGTTGATGGCCGTGACGGCGGGCTGGAGGTGGATGGTTTCGGTGAGGGTTTTCATGGGTCCTTCGAAACAGAGCTGTTTTATGGGCAGCCCGGTGACCGCCTCGGCGGTGTCCATGATTTCGCGGGCGAAATCGAAGTGTTCATAAAGATCGGCGCCCATGCCGACCGACTGTGCGCCCTGGCCGGGAAATAGAAAGGCGATTTTTGACACGCTGGAGCCTCCTTTGGAACGATGGCGCCGCGCCTAGCTTGTGGTGACGCGGGCAAGGTTTGGGTCTGGGTGTTGATTTACGGGTCGAGTTCAAACAGTTTCTGGGTAATGTCGATGGCGGCGGCGGCGGAACGTTCTCCCTGGCAGCCGTCGCTTTTCAGGTATCGAGTGGGGCCGTGAAGCAGCTTCTGGGTAATGGCGTGGGTCATACGTTCGATCGCTTTGCGGTCGGTCTCGGAGAGGTGGTCCAGCCCCTGAAGCGCTTTTTGGGTTTCCATTCGCGCCACAGCGTCGAAGCGGGCCCGCAGGGCCACGATGGTGGGTACCACCGCAAGGCTCTGGTGCCAGCGCTTGAAGTGGATCGTGGCCTCGTCGATCATGCGCTCGGCGCGCATGGCCTCGCGCTGACGGTCCTCGATGTTTTCGTCCACCACTCCTTTCAGATCGTCGATATCATAGACATAGGCGTTGTTGAGGCGGTTGATGGCGGGGTCGATATCCCGCGGAACGGCGATGTCGATGAAAAAGAGGGGGCGATTGCGTCGTTTGCGCATGACGCCCTTCACCTGTTTGCGTTCGATGACCACCCCGGGCGCACCGGTGGAGCTGATGATGATGTCCACCTGTTCCAGGGCAGCGGGGATCTCCTCGAAGCGCAGGGCCGTCCCTCTGTATCGTCCCGCTAGCTCCACGGCCCGTTCAAAGGTCCGGTTGGCCACGCTGATGGTGCCCGAGCGCTGGCGCAGGAGGTGCTCAACGGCCAACTCGGCCATCTCTCCGGCACCGATGAGGAGCACCTCTTTCGCCTCCAGACCGCCGAAGATCTTGCGGGCCAGCTCGATGGCCGCGTAGCTGATGCTCACGGCGTGGTCGCCGATGCCCGTCTCGGTGCGGATCCGTTTGGCCACAAAAAAGGTCTTATGCAGCAGGCGGTTAAGAATTGGGCCGGAGGCCTTCTCCTCGGTGGCGACACGATAGGCCTCCTTCATTTGGCCGAGGATCTGGGGCTCACCCACCACCATGGAGTCCAGGCTGGCGGCCACCCGGAAGACGTGGTTGACGGCCGCATCGCCACGGTGGAGGTAGAGGTGGTCCTCGAAGCTCTCCAGGGCGATGTTTTTGTGGGTTGCCAGGAAGGTTTTGGTAGCCTCGATGGCTTCCTCGGGCCGGGGGCTGACCAGGATGGCCTCCACCCGGTTACAGGTGGAGATCAGGACCGCTTCGGCAACGCCCTGGAGTCGTTTGAGGGCCGCCGTTGCTTCGACGCTCTCCACCGGGTTGAAGGCCAGGCATTCACGGACCTCCACCGGGGCGGATTTATGGTTCAGGCCGATGAGCAGGATTTCTTGCATAGGTGGAACCCGATGCGGCTAGCATGGACCGCTTCACCAGTTGGTGAACTGGCCATGGTGTCCCTTGAGTAAAAAGTTGACCCCCAGAAAGGTGAACAGCATCACGGCGAAGCCGATGATGCTCATCCAGGCGGCCCGCCGCCCGCGCCAGCCCACGGCCAGACGTTCGTGCAGCAGGATTGCGTAGAACAGCCAGGTGATGGCCGACCAGACCTCCTTGGGGTCCCAGCTCCAGAAGCGCCCCCAGACCGATTTGGCGTAAACGATGCCTGTCACCAGTCCGACGGTCAGGAGCGTAAAACCGCACACGATACACGCATAGCCCGTATTGTCAAGTAGTTCCAGTGAGGGCAGGCGTTTAAAAAAGAAGCCCCGGCTTTTGCGTTTAATGGTGGTTTCCTGGAGCAGATAGAGGATGCCCGCGCCGCAAGCCAGGGCCAGGGCGGCATCGCCGAGGAAGATGGTCATGATGTGGGCCACCAGCCAGAGGCTTTTGAGCACATCCGGGTGTGCCACCGTGGTTTTGGGCAGATTGTAGGCCGCAATCAGGATGAAGACGGCCAGGGGGGCGGTGTAGACCCCCAGGACGTTGAGCCTGAAGCGATAGTGCAGACCCAGGAATGCGGCCACAAGGGCCCAGGCGGCCATGCAGAGGGTTTCGTAGAGGTTGTTGACCGGGATGTGGCCGCTCTGCCAGAAGCCGACCACCAAGGCGGCCGTGTGCAGGACAAAGCCGGCCAGGAGGAAGCCGTAGCCCCCTTTGTGCATGGGCGGCTTCTGCAGAAAGAGGAAGGCGAAGTACCCGGCGGCACTGGCGATATAGCCGAAAATGGCCAATACGATGAGCAGGTCCATATTTTCCTTTTCCCAAAGCTGATTCTAAAGGCGTAATCCGTCAGGATCAGCCGTTGGCCGACAGGCTCTTATAGTCGTAGCCTGGACCCAGTATCTTTTTTAACAACGCGTTAATATCCGCGCTATGGCCTGCCTTAAGCAGCCCCAGAATGTCCTCGTCCAAGAGGGCGTTGAGCACCCGCCGGTGGCCTTCGGGGTCATGGCCCGCGGCTAAAAGCCGGGTGCGGATAGCCCCCAGCAGAGTGGTCAACTCGGCGTACTCGGAACCGAACTGCTCCTGCAGTTGACGAC
Source organism: Desulfobacteraceae bacterium (assembly GCA_050291585.1). Classification (GTDB taxonomy): domain Bacteria; phylum Desulfobacterota; class Desulfobacteria; order Desulfobacterales; family Desulfosarcinaceae; genus JASJCL01. The sequence continues at coordinate 16,968 of JBNKKA010000039.1, read as the reverse complement.
GCAGGCGTTTGGCCAGGGCGGGGCTTTTGCCCGCGGTGGTGATGGCCACGGCCAGGTCCCCCTGGTTCACCACGGCGGGCAGAATAAAATCGCATAATTGAGGCTGATCGGCAACATTGCAAAGGGCTTTTGCCGCTTGGGCGTCCCTCTTGATCCGTCGGTTCAACTCGGCCAGGTCCGTGGCCCCAATGACCAAAAAAACGTCCGCCATGTCGCTCGAGCGATAGGCGCGCTTTTTCAGAAAGAGCCGCTCGTTTGGTAAAAGGGCCTCCAGATCGGCATCCATCACCGGGCTCACCACTACGACCCGGGCGCCTGCGGCCAGGAGCGCTTTGGCTTTGCGGGCGCCTACTTTACCGCCCCCGACCACGAGGCAGTCGCGCTCGCTGATGTCCAAGAAGAGGGGGTAGTAACGCTTAGGCATTGGCATCCGTATCAATCGATCTCTATAGTGGTGAGGTCCTGGGCCAACATCAACGCCCCCGCATAGGTTTGCCGGCACTGGGCGGCGATATTCACCGTCTCGCATTCGGGGTAGAAGTGGGTCAGAATCAGCTGTTTTACCTTTGCCTCGCTTGCCGCGCGGCCGGCCTCCGAGGGGGTCAGGTGGCCGGGAACCTTGGCCTCGTCGGGCATGGCGCACTCGCATATCAGCAGGTCGGCCTCCGTAGCAAGGGCCGCCAGCTCGGGGGTCACATCCGTGTCCCCCGAGTAGACCAGGCTGTGGCCCGTCGGGGTCGTAAGCCTGAAGGCCACGCTTTCCGGCGAGTGGTTCATGGGGCGCGAGGTCAGGCTGAAGCCCTCGAATTGGATGCTGTCAGGGCCTGAGGTGTCAAGTTCCCGGATGGAAAACACCGCCTCGGGCAGCTCGATCCAGCGGCCGTAGACCTCTTGCAATCCATCAAAAAAAGTACCGAATCCTTTTCCGGCCACCACCTGGAGGGGGGCCTTGCGGCGGGTCTCGTCGGGGTATTTGGTGGCGAAGAGGAGAGGCACCAATTCTCCGGTGTGGTCCGGGTGCAGGTGGCTGAAGAGGATGTGGCTGAGGTCGAAGATGGTCACCCCGGCCTCCAGCAGGCGTCGCATGGTTCCAGGCCCGGCATCCATGAGGATGCGGGCCGCGCCGATCTCCACTAGGACGGCGCAGGAGCTGCGCGCCAGGGAGGGCACACAGGTGCCTGAACCGAGAATGATCACCCGTATGGCGGAGGGGGTATCGTCCTTAGACATCAGCGCTTCCTGTTCCCGGAGGCCTTGCCGGCGTGTTTCTCCACCTGTTGGATGAGCCAGCGCTGCACTTTGGCGTCCTCTTTCAGATCCACCACCCCCTTGAGTTCCGTCTGGGGGATCTCGGCCCGGGCAGCGCTTTTGTGCCCCCCGGCCGAGCCTATGCTGCCGAAGGCCTCTTTGGCCACGGTGCCGGCATTGCGGCGCAGGCCGTCATTGCGGAAGATTACCACCAGCTTGCGATCACAGTGGCCGGCAACCACACTCCAGCACACCGATTCGATACGCATGAAAAAATCGGCGATCAACACACACACATCGGGGTTGCTCACCGGTCCGAGGTGGACAAAAATCCGCCCTTTGCGCAAGCGGCGCTGCTCAATGGCGCGCTTGAAATATTTAAGAAAATCCATCCTCAGCTCAGCCTGCTCGAAGCGCCTTGCCAGGGTAGTGTTGGCGTGTCTGAAGAGGAATTGAAAGGCGCGCAGATCCTCCATGAGGGTCTCGCGTTGGAAGTCGCTGGTATCGGTCTTGATTGCCCAGAAGAGGCCCGTGGCCAGTTTGGCGGCCGGTTTGATCTTGGCGGCCTTGAGGTACTCGGTGAGGATGGTGGCGTTGGCGCCATAGCGCGGGCGGATATCGGTGTAAGGGGCCTCGTAGCCGGTGTGAGGGTGGTGGTCGATGATCACATGGGGGCTGAGCTGCTCCAACCAGGGGTGGTGGTTGGGCTGGCTGTCCACCATGACGATGCGGTTGTAGTCCGCCAGATCAATGTCATTGACATGCAGCAGGTCGACTTTGAGCAGGCGGATCATGGCCAGATTATCGGGGCGCTTGATAACGTTGACGCAGGCGATGGTGACCCCGGCGATCTTGCGCCACAGAAGCCGTTTCACCGCCATGGCGCTGGCGATGGCGTCCGGGTCGGCATTGATGGCGATCAAGACCTGGTCGTCACTGGCGAATTGCTCGTAGAATAGCTGTACTCTTTCGCGGGCGGATAGGCTCATTCAATAGTCCTTTACGACAGACGGTATCGTCGTGACATGCCTATCGTTGATTTTCTCATTGTCTGGGCAAGTTTACACCAGATTGGCATCGCAATCCACAAGTTATGGTCATACGGTGTGGTTTGCAAGCCAAGCTGACATTGCGCAGTTTTTATCGGGAAGTTCACTAAACCATCGTCTTATGCGGAATCCATGTCATATGGTACCGTATTTGCTTTTAATGAGAAGCGGAAAGCAAGGGGCATCCAGGGACCATGCGTATAGCATCAATATCATTGATATTCTGAGAGTGCTGAACAAGCACCCATTGGTGCATTTTGCCCCCCAGCACCCCAATGACCGGCAGGAGGTGTAAACACAGTCGAGGCGGCATTTCTCAACTTAAATGCAGGCGGCAATGATGTCGGCGTGGACATCAGAAGGGCGAAATCTAGTTTGCAACCCATGACTCCAAATCCTTGACGTAATGAATGACATTTGCTATTTGAAAAGAACTTTCAGTGATGAGTCTTCATCAACAAGTGATAGATTCATAAATTGAAGAGGGTTTCGTTGCCCGAGGCTGCACACATCGCCCAAGTCTCTTCCCTGCGCTGCCCACGCATAGCCTTTTGCGCAATCCCTCGCGCCTTAAACCCAGAAAGCCCTGACTGGTGTTCGACTACAAGAAAAATCGTCATTGGGCTGAGAACTCTACCATCGTTCTTCAAATTGGCCTAACCATGGCCGGATGCATCTGTTTTTGTTTTTTTATCGGTCTTTATCTGGATCGCTGGGTGGGAACCCGAGGGATATTTGTTACGGTACTGACGCTTTGTGGCGTATTTGGCGGCGCCAACGTTGTCTACCGGCAGATTCTCGAGGTTACCCAGGGAAAAGGCTCACAGCATGTCGATGTTAAAAGCGACACCTCTGCGGCAGATTCAGAAAAAATTCGGCGCCCGGGCTCTCACCATCGCCATTGTTCTGGCCGTGGTAACGATTCTGAGCGGCCATAAAGAACTGGGCAAGGGCCTGCTCCTGGGGACGCTCTTCAGCATCCTCAATTTTATCCTCATGGCTGAATTCATGCCCCTGCGCCTGTCGTCCGATCGCCGTCGCGCCAGCGTATTTGCTTTTATCACCCTGGTTCTGCGCCATGCGATCCTGGCACTTCCTCTGATTATCGCGGCCAAATTGGACGCTTTTGCCTTTACCACCACCGCGGCCGGTCTTTTCATGGTGCCACTGGTGGCTATCATCGACGCTAAAACGGCACGCCCTGCCATGAAACAATCCCCCATTGACGGGAGCTAAAAGCCTATGGGTGAACTGGGACTGATCCATCAGCTGATCATCAATATTTTCGGCATGCGCCTGGCCTTCAACATCGAGGTGATCTTGATGACCTGGATCGCCTTCGGGGTGGTCATCTTGTTCGGTTATATGTGCGCCCGGGGGAATGGTATTCTGCCTGGGTCTTTTCAGGCCTTGGGCGAGCTCCTCGTGGACCAGCTTTACAATCTTGCCGAAGATGCCCTGGACAAGGAGTTGGCCCTTAAATACGGGCCTATGATCTGTTCGCTTTTCATGTTTTTGGTGGTGGGCAACTGGCTGGGTATCATCCCCCATCTGGAGGAGCCCACCAAAGACCTTAACACCCCCCTCAGCCTGGGGGTGCTGGGTTTTGTCATCGCACACGCCGCCGGTATCCGCTCCAAAGGCATTAAAAATTATATCATGGAGTACATGGAGCCCATCTTCTTCATGGCGCCCCTCAACATCATCGGTGAGCTGGCCAAGATCATCTCCATATCTTTTCGTCTTTTCGGCAACATTATGGGCGGCTCGATCATTATCCTGGTGGTCTCCCACCTTACCTACAGCGTGGTGTTGCCGCCTTTTCTCTTCGCCTTTTTCGGGTTGTTTGTGGGCACAATTCAAGCCTTTGTGTTTACGATGTTAACGGTGGTCTATATTTCGGTGCAGGTGAAATAGCTTATGAATCTGGACCCTGAGAGTTGGGTGCGAATTGCCGCTGTCTTAGGTGGCGGTATTACTATGGGGCTGGGGGCCGTGGGGGCCGCCATCGGCGAAGGTTACACCGCTGCCCAGGCGAGTACCGCCGTTGCGCGTGATCCTGCTCGAAGCGGTGAAGTGTTCAAGAGTATGCTCGTGGGGCAGGCGGTGGCCGAATCCGCATCCATTTTTGCCCTCGTTATTTCGATTTTACTGGTCTTCGTTGATGCCACCGGGCGACCGCTTATTTACGCCTTTGCCTACATGGGGGCTGGATTATCCATGGGATTCGGCGCCTTGGGATCGGGGGTCGGGTCGGGCTTTCCCGCTGGGCAGACCTGCCAGGGACTTGTCGTTCAACCCGCGGTGGGCGCGCGCTTGACCACCAATATGCTGGTGGGATCGGCGGTGTGCCAGACGCCGGCCATTTTTTCCATGGTCATGGCCCTGCTGCTGCTGTTCATGGATTTTTCCCAGGCGCCCTTTCACCCGACCTGGGCGGCGCTTTTAGGCGCCGGGCTTGCGACGGGATTAAGCGCCATCGGCTCCGGGATCGGTGGGGGGGTCGTGGCCCAATCCAGCAGTGAGGGAATAGCCAGAACGCCCCAGGCCGCCGGGCCCGTTACCAACGTCATGCTCCTGGGCCAAGCGATTGCCCAGACGCCGGCCATTCTTGGTTTGCTGATTGGTTTCATTCTGCTCTTCAAAGGACATGCCTCCACGGAAGCCTGGGCGCCGGCCATGGCGCTTCTCTCTTCCGGTCTTTGCATGGGGATCGGTGGCATCGGTCCCGGCATTGGCGAGGGGATCGTTGCGGCCAGCGGGGTCAAATGGATCGCCCGCAACGAGGCCGAGGTCGGAACCTTAACACGGACGATGTTGGTGGGTATGGCCGTATCGGAATCCACGGCCATCTATGCCATGGTGGTTTCAGTGATGTTGATTTTTGTATTGTAAGCGCCCAGGCGCTAGTGGCTTAATCCCAAAAGGATATTTCGCTTTCGGGCGAATCGATAAAATTAGACAAATCGTATTTTAATCAGAAGCTTATACCACTGAGGAGGGATCCATGGCAATTGAAGGTGCAGATATTGTCAAAGCGGCCGCTTTCCTGGGCGCGGGTTTATCGATGGGGCTGGGGGCGATCGGGCCTGGTGTTGGTGAGGGTATGGCTGCCGCAAAGGCATGCGAGGCCATTGGCCGCAATCCTCGGGAAGCCGGTCTTCTGACACGTACCATGTTGGTGGGGCAGGCCGTCTCCGAGTCAACCGGCATCTACTCTTTGGTGGTCGCCCTGCTGCTGCTTTTCGTCGTTTAAGCCTTTGGCGCTTGATGATACCGGGCGACAGGTTTGATTAGATGGTAATTTAGAAATAGTCATTCGATTTGAATCTGTCCCTCGTCGTAACTCGACCGACATTCACTATTTCTGCATGGACGCTCCGTATGCGTTGCGAGCCGAGCAGCTTTCCGGGCGCAGCGCTGGTGTAAGTCGCAGAAAGGGCTGTCCCAATGGAAGTGATTCAAACCAACGCTTTGATCAGCATTAACGCCACCTTTGTGGTCCAGTTGATCTCCTTTCTCGTTTTTGTGGCGATTATGAACCGCGTCATGCTGCGCCCCTTGCGCAACATCATGGCCAAGCGCAAGTTTCGCATGCGCACGCTCCAGGAGGAGATCGGCGTCGCCGACAAGGAGCTGGCCGACATCGAGGCCGATCTGGTCAAGCAGAATCGTGCCGTCCGAGAAGAGGCCCGCGAGGTCAACAAGGCCTTGGAGGCGGCAGCCGGCAAACAGATTGCCGAGCTGTACACGGAAACCCGGCAGAAGACGGCGGACATGCGTCGGTTGGCTGAGGAGCGCATCAGCGGTCAGTTGCAGGCCGCTCGGGAGCAGATCGCCGGAGAAGCTCGGCAACTATCGACACAGATTATGCAGAAGATTCTGCAGCGGAGGCTTAGCTGATGCAGGCAGCGAGAAGCGGGGCAAGGGTAGGGCGATATGGTCTCTGGTTGGCCCTAGGTTTGTTGAGTCTGCATGTGACCGCCGGAGTCGCTCTGGCCGCCGACGGCGGGTGGCGGCCCACCTATGATCTGGTGATGCGCTGGGTCAATTTTATCATCCTGGTGGCAGTGATCGTGCGCTATGCCAGGCAACCGGTGAAGACCTTTTTACAGGCGCGCAGCATCGAGGTGCGCATCGAGATCGAGGACCTCGAGAAGCAGAAGGCCAAGGCAGTTTCAGCAGCGGCCGCCATACGCCAAAGCTTGGCGGACAGTGAGGCGCGTCTGGCGGAGATCAAGGCCCGTCTCCTGGCAGACGGGGAGCGGCGCAAAGAGGCGCTCCTGGAACAGGCCGAAGTGGAGAGTGCCATGATGCTCAAGGATGCCGAGCGTAAGATCGAAGGCCTCCTGCACAAGGCCCAGGCCACCCTCCGGGGGGAGATAGTGGACAACGCCATCGATTTGGCCATGGAGCGGCTGCCCAGAGAGCTCGCACCTGAGGACCACGAGCAACTCATGGCGGATTTTTTCCAGGTGGCCAATGCTTCATGAGGCCGGGTTCTGCCAGTCGCCGTCCTAAAGCGCTTGTTTCCACCTTCCGAACTTGCTATCTGAGGCCTGCAAACCCAATCTTGAGGGGCGGGTTGTCGATGCAACGGATCGACAACCCATTTACCCAAACTTTGATGCAGATATCAGCCTCAGCTAAAGGAGCCGATCATGGCGGCCAGCAAACAAAGCATCGACCTATTTATCGCCGAACAGGTCGAGAAGTGGAAGCACCAGACCAAGGCCCACGTGCCGGTCATCACCCTCTCGACGGAGCCTGGCAGCGGCGGGCGGATCGTGGCCCGGCGGGTGGCCGAACGTCTCAATCTGGATCTCTTTGACCGCGATATCGTCAAGGGCGTCGCCGAGAGTGTACGGCTCAGCGACCAGGTGATCCAGTCCATTGAACAGGAACGCCTCAGTGGGATCAAGGATTTCATCTCCGTCCTGGTGGATGACAAGTACCTCTATCCCGGCATCTATTTCCAGCATCTACTCAAGGTCGTCACCGTCCTTTCCAAACACGGCCACGCCCTTATCGTTGGACGCGGGGCCAATTTTATCATTCCTCCCGAAGAGCGTATCGCCGTCCGCATCGTGGCGCCATTGATCTACCGCATGGAAAATGTGGCCAGGGACCATGGGGTTACCGAGGAGGAGGCCCGGCGGCGGATCCTCAACCGCGAGAAGCGTCGGGCGGCCTTCATTCGCCAATCCTTCAAGGCCGATGTGGCCGAATCCAGTAACTATGACCTGGTGATCAATACCGAGCACATGGACATCAATGCCGCCGTGGGCGCCATCGTTGGCTGTGTGGTGGGCAATCGGGACAGGCTGCTCAACACCCTTTAAGATCTTTACTAGCCTCATACCATCTCGGAGACGGCCGGAGCCCCCGGCCGTTTTTATTGTTTGACACCGCCATCCTCTAGGACTATAAGACTCCTCTTCTACGGACCCTATCCATTTTCAGGTTCTTAGATTTTGCCACCTTAGATATGCCCGTTTGCGGCCGAGGGACTGCCAATATCGGGCAGGAGGATGTGGATGGAAGGCGCTCTCTTACCGATAATCGTATTCCTGCTGGTCTACGCGGCCCTCACCTTCGAGTTGATCAACAAAGCCGTGGCCGCCCTTCTGGGGGTGATGGTTCTGCTCATCCTGCACGTCGTGAGCGAGCACCAGGCCGTCGAGTTCATCGACTTCGAGACCATCATGCTACTCCTGGGGATGATGTCCATCGTCACCATCCTGCGTAAAACGGGTTTTTTCAGCATCGTCTCGGTGCGTATCGCCGAACTCACCAAGGGCAGCCCCCTGAAGATTCTGATTCTCTTTTCGGTGGTCACCGCCGTACTTTCCGCCTTCCTGGACAACGTCACCACCGTCCTGATCATCATCCCCATCATCATCGAACTCACCGCGGGGATGGGCCTTGACCCCAAGATATACGTCATCAGTCAGGCCATCATCTCCAATGTGGGGGGCACCGCCACCCTTATCGGAGATCCGCCCAACATCATCATCGGCTCCAAGGTGGGGTTGACCTTCAACCAGTTCATGTTCAACCTGACCCTGCCCATCATCGTCTGTTTTGGCGTGACCCTCCTCTTCCTCTGGGCCACCAACCGGCGCGCCTTCAAGCCCATCGATACCAATCTGACCAAGCTCTTTTCCGTTCAGCTCCTGCTCGAGAAGATCCGCCAGGAATTTTTCGACACACGCATCGACCCGGTTTTTCTCATCAAGGGCCTCTCCTGTCTGGGGCTGGCCATTTTGCTTTTCGTCACTCAGACCATCACCCATATGTCGCCGGGGGTGGTGGCGATCTTCGTGGCCATGATCCTATTCATCATCACCAAGGTGGATGTGGAGGAGATGCTAGAGGAGATCGAGTGGTCTACGCTCCTGTTTTTCACCGGGCTCTTTATCTTGGTGGGCATCCTGGAGGAGAAGGGCGTCATCGAGTGGATCGCCCACAACATCTTCATGCGCGTGGGGGACAATCCCTACGTGGTGGTGCTCATGGTCCTGTGGGTGTCCGGGATTGTCTCGGGTTTCCTGGACAATATCCCCTTCACCATCACCATGATCCCCATCGTGCGCCTCATGCTCGAGACCACCCCCATCCCCAACAACATCCTCTGGTGGGCCCTCTCCCTGGGCGCATGTTTAGGGGGCAATTTGACCATGATCGGCGCTTCGGCCAACATCGTCAGCATCGGCATGGCCAAGCGTTCCGGGGTTCACATCAGTTTTCTGGAATTCATGAAGACCAGCGCCATTGTGACCCTCATTACGCTATGCATCGCCTCGGCGTATCTGTGTGCTTACCTGTGGTTTTCCCTCTGAGGCTTGAGGGTGGGGATGACGTCTGATGCGACCGGTCCCGGTATGAACAGTTTGATCAAGGAAGGGGTTTATGAAGCCTGAAGACAAAGCAATCATGTGCCGGTTGATCCGCGACCACGAAGATATGGTGGGATCCTCGCGAGTGGCCATGCTCTCCCTGGAAGCCTTCATTGAGTCCATCCGTCAGCTCAAGTGTTCGGCCGATGAGGTGGTCGACCTCTACACCGAACTGGCCGAAGCGATCAAGACCACCGAGCCCAAGGTCATCCCCCTGATTCACCTCATCGAAGAGTTCGAAGCGGAGATGCGGGACCACATGGGCGGCGACCTCGAAACGATCCGCGAACGTGCCATCGCTATTCTGACCAGCAAGCGCGACGATCTGAAAGCTAGGGTGGGCAAGGTGATGGAGCATGGGTTGAACTGCATCACCGCCGGGGACGTGATTCTCCTGCACACCGCTAGCCTGGATGTGGCCAATATGTTCGTCCTGGCCCGCGGCGTCCTGCAGATCGATTTTTCCACCATCGTCCTCAAACAGGACCCGGTTAAAACCCGCAAGCTGATCCGGCGCCTGGGCGATGCGGATGTGGAGATGGTGGTGGTGCCCGAATACAACCTCAGCCACTACCTGGGCCGGGCCAGCAAGATCTTCGTGGGCGCCCTTTCGGTGACCCCCGACATGAAGTTCGTTTCCGCCATCGGCACGGCCAACATCGTCAGCCTCTGCCACCTCAACAAAATTCCGGTCTATCTCTTCGCCAACACCCTCAAGTTTGCCCACCAACCGGGGACCGAACAGCAGATCCACACTAAAATCGAGTCCCATGCCGCCGACGAACGGCCCTATACACTCACCACCCACAGCCATGACCTGGTGGATATGGCGCTGGTGGACTATCTGGTCACCGAGACGGGTATCTACCCGCGGGATGAGATCGAGGGCTGCATTCAGGGGACAGCCTGCGTTTCCGAGTGAGCATGGGCTAGCTGATGTCCGGCAAGGGCCGCTATCGCCTGGGGCGCTTCCGCCTCGTTGTTTAGATGGTGAACGTAGAAGGCCAGGGTGCGGTTGAACAACTCAGCATGGATATAACCCGCTTTTAGCAGGTCGGCCAGGATGCGCATTTCGGCACGATTGGTGATGCCGTGACCGGTGTACTGGACCACCTCTCCGCGTTGTTTCAACTTATACCACTCCAAGCCAGGGACACCCGGAAGCACCTGGCCCCGGCGCTGTCGGCCAAGTGTCGGTGGGTTCCGGGCGCCGCCTCGACTGTGGTTTACTCGGATTTAGAGGTAAAGCCGAGGCCATCGCCACTGCGTCTGGCCAGGACACGGCTACCGTCGACAATGGCACCCTTGAGGATCTCCATGGCCAGGGGGTTCTCCAGGTAGCGCTGGATAGCCCGCTTGAGGGGCCGGGCGCCGTAGACCGGGTCGTAGCCTTGATCAACAAGTAGCTGGCGGGCCTCTGCCTCAAGTTCGAGACTGATGCCGCGTTCCGCCAGGCGCTGGTGCAGGCGCTGTAGCTGGATATCGACGATGGCGCCGATCTGGTCGGCCGTGAGATTGTAGAAGAGGATGGTCTCGTCGATGCGGTTGAGGAATTCGGGCTTGAACTGGGCCCTCAGCGCCGCCATCACCCTGGTTTTCATCTCTCCTCGATTGTCGGCCAATTCCTGGATATAGCGGCTGCCCACGTTACTCGTCATGATGATGAGGGTGTTGGTAAAGTCCACCGTCTTTCCCTGACCGTCGGTCATGCGCCCGTCGTCGAGGATCTGGAGCAGCACGTTGAACACATCCGGGTGGGCCTTCTCGATCTCGTCGAAGAGGAGCACGGCGTAGGGCCGCCGCCGAACGGCCTCGGTCAGATAGCCCCCCTCCTCGTAGCCCACATAGCCAGGCGGGGCGCCGATGAGGCGCGCCACGGCGTGTTTCTCCATGAACTCCGACATGTCCAGGCGCACCATGGCCTCCTCGCTGTCGAAGATGAACTCCGCCAGGGCCTTGGCCAGCTCGGTCTTGCCCACCCCGGTGGGGCCCATGAAGATGAAGGAACCGATGGGGCGGTTGGGGTCCTGGAGGCCGGATCGGGCCCGCCGAACGGCATTGGATACGGCTTCGAGGGCTTCTTCCTGGCCCACCACGCGCTTCCCGAGGCGCGCCTCCATCCGGATCAGTTTTTCGCGCTCCCCCTCGAGCATCTTGCTCACCGGGATGCCGGTCCAGTGGGAGACCACCGCGGCGATATCCTCGGCGTCCACCTCCTCCTTGAGCATCTTTTTATTTGCCTGCTTCCGCTGGAGGGCTTCGCGGGCCTTCTCCAACTGCTGCTGGAGCTCGGTCGTGCGTCCATAGCGCAGCTCGGCCACCCGCGCCAAATCCCCCTGGCGCTCGGCCTGCTGCTCTTCGGTACCGATCTTTTCGAGGGCCTCCTTGGCTTCGCGGATCTTCTGGATGAGGGCCTTCTCCTCCTCCCAGTGGGCCTTCATGGCCGCCATCTCGGTGCGCATGGTCTCCAACTCGTTTTCCAGCTTGGCCAGGCGCTGGCGGGAAGCCTCGTCCGACTCGCGCCGCAGGGCCTCGCGCTCCACTTCGTTCTGGAGGATGCGGCGCTGGACCTCGTCGATCTCGGTGGGCATGCTGTCGATCTCGATGCGCAGCTTGGAGGCGCACTCGTCCACCAGGTCGATGGCCTTGTCCGGCAAAAAGCGGTCGCTGATATAGCGGGCCGAGAGGGTGGCGGCGGCCACCAGGGCGGCGTCCTTGATGCGCACCCCGTGGTGGACCTCGTATTTCTCCTTGATGCCGCGCAGGATGCTGACGGTGTCTTCCACAGAAGGCTCAGCCGCCAGAACCGGTTGAAAGCGACGCTCAAAAGCGGCGTCCTTCTCAATATACTTGCGGTATTCCTTGATGGTGGTGGCCCCAACACACCTCAGAGTACCTCGTGCCAGGGCGGGTTTTAGCATGTTGGAGGCGTCCATGGCGCCTTCGCTGGCCCCGGCCCCCACCAGGGTGTGGAGCTCGTCGATGAAGAGGATCACCTCGCCCTCGGCCTGCTCCACCTCTTTGAGGACCGCCTTGAGGCGATCCTCAAACTCACCGCGGTACTTGGCCCCGGCGATGAGGGCGCCCATGTCCAAGGAGACCAGGCGCCGGTTCTTGAGGGTTTCGGTCACGTCCCCGTCGACGATGCGCTGGGCCAGACCCTCCACAATGGCGGTCTTGCCCACGCCCGGTTCGCCGATGAGGACCGGGTTGTTTTTGGTGCGCCGGGAAAGCACCTGGACGATGCGGCGGATCTCCTCGTCGCGGCCGATGACGGGATCGATCTTCCCCCGCCGGGCCAGGTCAGTCAGATCGCGGCTGAATTTGTCCAGGGCCTGGTATTTTTCCTCTGGGTTTGGGTCGGTGATGCGCTGGTTGCCGCGGACCTCCTGAAGTGCTTTGAGAATGGCATCCCGCGTCACCCCGAGGGCTTTCAGAATCTGGGCCGGGGTGGTGCGCCTGTCCTCGGCCAGGGCCAGGAAGATGTGTTCGATGCTGACATACTCATCCTTCATCTGGGCCGCTTCATTGAAAGCCTTATCTAGAACAGACCTGGCCTGGGCGGATAGATGCACCTCCACACCGCCGCTCACCCGGGGCAGCTTCTCCACCGCCAGGGTCAGATCGCGCCTCACCGTGTCGATGGAAACCCCCAGCTTGCGCAGCAGGGAAGGGGCCACGCCCTCAGGCTCTGCCAGCATGGCCAGCATGAGGTGTTCGCCCTCGATCTGCTGATGTCCCTTTTCGGTGGCCAGTTGGTGGGCCGATTGGATCAGCTCCTGGGATTTGATGGTGAACTTATCGAAGCGCATGGGCCTCCTCCTTTATCGGGAATGGTCAGGCCTGCTGCGGTGCAGAGGCGAACCAATATGTGGATGGAGAGGGATGCTGTCAAGAAAAGCAATTGAAGTAAGTGGATCTAATAAAAGGGTTAGCTGGATCCTTTGTTTATAATATTGCCGGTATGCAATTCGCTGATAAAATCTCTGCATATTCGCTAAATCTTATTTTATTTGCTAAATAGCTATTAATTCGCTAAGTCAATCATTGTAGGAATGAGACGCATTTCAATTAACGCTACATACCCATCTGGATGAAGCTGCCATGACGACGCTGACTATAACCCCCATCAAACCCAAGCTGGTATCTGATCAGGTCTTTGACCAATTGCGAGAGCTTATCTTTCGCCGTCAGATCAAGCCCGGTGAACCCTTGCTTCCCGAGCGCGAGCTGTCCCGTATGCTCGACGTCAGTCGCTCCACCGTGCGCAATGCTATCAACAAGCTTGCGGGCATGGGCCTGGTTGAACAGAAAAAGGGGCTCGGTACAGTAGTTTGCTCACCGGTAAGTGAGAGTGAGAATCCCATCCGCGCCTTGTTGGGTCTTCAGGAGGCCACCGTGGCTGAGCTGATCGAGCTCTGGCAGAGCTTGGAGAGCGACGCCGCCGAACTGGCCGCTCTTCGTGCGTCGGATGATGACATTCTGGCCATGGAGGAGGCCTTCGAGGCCCAGATGCGCGACTGCGCCCAAGGCCGCTTCCGGTCGGACACTACCATCAGCTTCCACATGGCCGTGATCTACGCCTCTAAAAACAGGGCCAAGATCAGCCTGATGAAGCATTTCTACGACCTCCTCTTCAGCCGCATGGGTGCGGCGATCACAGAGATCCACTCCGACCCGGACGCCTTGAACCGCAACCTCAGCGATCATCGCGAAATTCTGGACGCCATCCGTAAGCGCGATGCCGTGCGAGCCCATGCGGCCTGTGCCCGGCATATTGGAAGATTTCACGAGGATTTAGCTGTAGCGGCATAACCCTCAGTTATTGTTATAGTTAGGCCGCAGGCTCTCGAAGAGGGCAATGCCCACTGCGGTGCTAAGGTTGAGGCAGCGAATCTCCCCTGTGATGGGAATACGGTAGGTGCGGGTTGCGAAGCGGGAGAGCAGCTTTGCTGGAAGGCCCTGGGTTTCCGATCCGAAAATAAGAAAAAGACGTTCGGCCACAGGTAGCTGATAGTAGCTATTACGGCCGTTTTTGGTGAAGAAGGCCAGTTCCTCCGCTGCGGGTTGCAGCGTCGCCATGAAGGCATCAAAAGTCTCCCAGACCTTCAGATCCACCTTGGGCCAGTAGTCCAGGCCGGCGCGCTTGACCGCTTTGTCCGCCAGGGAGAAACCCAGTGGTTTGACCAGATGCAGGCGCACCCCGGCCCCCAGGCAGGTGCGTCCGATATTGCCGGTGTTCCAGTGCACCTGAGGGGCGACCAGCACCACATGGCGTTCCAAGAGGTTGCCCATCGTCGATTTTATAGACCTCACCGCTATTTCACGTATCCCCAATCCACCAGGCGCTTGTAAGCATGCTCGGCCATGGCTCCCTGGTTGACCACCTTGAGATAGCTGACGTACTGCTCTGCGGCCTTCTCCTTGCTCTGTTTGCCTTCAAAACAGGCCCCTTTGAAAAAAAGGATATTGGGGTTGCCGGCAAGGCGGCGCTCATAGATGTTGAAATCGTTGAGCGCCTGGTCGAATTGTTTTTGTTGGTAGTTGGCGTAGCCGTCCAAAAAATAGCCCTGGGCTTCATCTGGATAGACGGCCTTGGCCTTGGTGCTGTACCGGCCCGCCGCGGCATATTTTTTCTGAGCCAGCTGACACTTGCTCATCATCACCAGGGCGGCGTAGTCTTGGGGGGCGCTCTTGATGGCCTTGGCATAGAGGGCCTCCGCCTCAGTGTACTTTTTCTTGGCCATCTGGGTCTCCGCCTTCTGGAGATTGTCGATGGCGGGCTTGAGCTTGCGCAGGCCGGCGGTGTGGTCCATGTATCGCTCACGGTGAATGGGCTGTTTGGCCTGGGACGCATACTTGCTGCGCGCTGTGGCCACCGCCGTATTATAACGCTCGTCGCTCATGGGGTGGGTGCTGAAGAGCAGCTGGGTGGCATCCATCTTGTGGTCGTTCATGCCCTTGAGCATATCCATCAGCTCGACCATCCCATCGGGGCCGTAACCCGATCCCACAAGATATTCCATCCCCAGGTCATCGGCTTGGCGTTCGTTGTCGCGGCTATAGGAAGCCAGCAGGACGCCCGAGCCCAGCATGCCCAGTTGGCCGGCCAGCCCTCCCAAGGTTGCGTTGCGGCTGCCGGCATAAATGGCCAGGCCGCCCACCACGGCGGAGGTGAGCATGTTTTTGGACATGATCTCGGCCGTATGGCGGGCGTTGACGTGGCCAAGCTCGTGACCGATGAGGGCACCCAGCTCGGCCTCGCTCTCCAGGGAAAGGAGAATGCCTCGGGTGCAGGCGATGGTGCCCCCTGGGAAGGCATAGGCGTTGACGTAGGTGGCGTTGACCCCGTTGAAGCGATAGGGCATGTGGGTGCGATGGGTGCGGGCCGCCATGCGTTGACCCGTTTTTTCGATGTAGCTGTTTAAGGCTTTGTCTTGAATAATCCCATAGTCGGCCGAAAGCTGGTGGGGGGAGCTCTGCTTGTCCATCTGGATCTCCTGGGCTTCGGAGACCAGCATGAGTTGCGATTTGCCCGTGACCGGGTTGGTGGCGCAGCCGGTGAGCAACCCGGCGGCGGCAAGAGACGCGGTCTGGGCAGTAGCCATAGCCGTGGTCCGCAAAAAGTCCCGACGGGACCATAAGGGCAGATAGCCGTTGGGGTATGGCATGCGTATCCCTCCTGATAGGTGCTGGGCGCCCGAAACAGTGGGTGAGCGTTTTTCTAAGGCGCCAGGGAATATTTATCTATGATGGTCGTCTGATGGTTGACCTAACAAGAGGCGGGAATGACGTCAAGAGAGAGGGGCCTGCTCTCTAATCCTCTTTTCCTCATTGGATTTTTTTCCCACAGTGGGGGCAGAAGCTGAACTCAGGGTCGAGGACCGCTCCACAGTCCCGACAGACACGGCCGTCTAGCTTAGATACCGTTTCCGAACCGTTGGCGCCCATCAGGGTAGACAGGGGTTGCTGGCAACGCTCGCACCAGGGGCCACTCTCCCCCTTGGTGACCCGCAGCAGGGGAATGAAAAAGAGGCTCAGGTAGTGGTCCACGCGCCGTTCGTAGACCTGGGCCAACCCGCAGTGGGGGCAGTTCTGATCCATTTTAGGGCCCTTGTGGGTGCGCGGCTGGACGCCGGCGATGAGAAACATGGCTTATTTGTTTTCCTGATTGACTTCCCCGAACGCTCAAAATACATTCGCACTTGCCGCTCTTTTAGCCGCTTACCGGAGATTCGGGTTTTCTAGGGATGTGAGCCATCATATCCAAACCAATGCTATCGTCAACCTGCGAAACGTTCAACTTTGCATATGGAAGATAACAGCCGAGGACTACCGCGATGATCGTTGACATTCACACCCACAGCTTTCCAGAGGTGATCCGCAACCAGCGCGAACGCTTTTTCCCTAATGAACCGGCCTTCAAACTGCTCTACGAAACGCCCAAGGCCCGCCTGGTGAGCGCCACCGAGATCATTGCCAGCATGGATGCCGAGGCGGTGGATGTGTCGGTGATTTTCGGCTTCCCCTGGAATGATATCGACACCTGTCGCCTGAACAACGATTATATCTTGGCGGCAGTCCAGCGCCATCCCGACCGGCTGCGGGGTTTCTGCTGTGTCGACCCCTTCCTCCCCGAGGCCGCCGCCGAGGTGGAGCGTTGTCTGA
Organism: Desulfobacteraceae bacterium; assembly: GCA_050291585.1. Classification (GTDB taxonomy): domain Bacteria; phylum Desulfobacterota; class Desulfobacteria; order Desulfobacterales; family Desulfosarcinaceae; genus JASJCL01. The sequence goes on along the minus strand of JBNKKA010000039.1, from coordinate 104 downwards.
CCGCCGGCCTCAGCGGGGTAGGGGAGCTGGCTTTTTACCGGTCGGGCATCGACGCCCCCTGTATCGAATGTTTGGCCCCTATCATGGACCTGTGCCGCCGTTTC
>JBNKKA010000038.1:0-29085 GCA_050291585.1 Desulfobacteraceae bacterium | reverse complement strand
TGGCTCCGGGCGGCCAGGGCGATCACCTCGGCCATTTTACGCGAAGGGGTGAATACGATGGTGCGCAAGCGGCGGTGGAGGGCGGCGCGCAGTAGATCGATGGCCATGGTGATGGGCCCTCGGTCGGGGTCGACCAAAACTTGGTGGCAACGCGGACGGGCACAACCGCTGGCATCGATGGCGGTGACCGGTCTTCCTCTGAGTTGCTGACAGAAGGGGCCCGGATTGGCGATGGTGGCCGAGGTGAAGATAAAACGCGGACGGCTGCCGTAGGCGGCGGCTGTTCGCAGCAGCCGCTGGATCACGGCGGCCATGTGGCTGCCGACGATGCCACGATAAACATGGGCCTCGTCGATGACCACCAGGCTGAGCCCGCGCCAGAAATCGCTCCAGGCGGTGTGGTGGGCCAAAAGGGAGAGATGCAGCATTTCGGGGTTGGAGAAGATCACCGCCGGCGGCTGCTGACGAATGCGGCGACGCGCTCCGTCAGGGGTGTCACCATCGTAAATGGCGGCCTTGGGCGCCGTTTGCACGGCTTCGGCCAGCCGCCGAAAACCCTTGAGCTGATCCTGGGCAAGCGCTTTGAGTGGGTAGAGGAAGAGGCCGCGGGCGTTGGGGTCTGCGGCTAGGGCCTCGAGCATGGCCAACTGATAGACGAGGGACTTGCCGCTGGCCGTGGGAGTGGCCACCACCACATCCTCACCGCCACGGACGGCCGCCAGCCCCCTTTCCTGGTGGTCGTAAAGGCGCTCAATTCCCGATCGCAATAGCGTGTGCGCCACGACCTCGGACAAGGGCAGCGGTGGCTGGGCCCAGCGGGCCGAGCGGGCCGGCAGGATAGTTGTGTCTGCCAGCAGATGCCCATGGGTGGACGATTTGCGGAAGGCCGTAAGGAACTCCAGGAGCGGTGTTTTGGGCTCGATCATGGGAAGGACTTGAAATCACCTTTTTTTTTGCTATAGTGAAACTGATCGATGTTTGAAACCAACCAAGTGTTCGCGCTTTTTAACCGATAGTAGCATGTGTTGCCCGTTTTTTCTCCTGTGGCCCACTCGCAGGAATTAGAAATCGCCCATCCCGAAAAATGGGTGATCATAGAGAGACTTACCTTGGAAGACCCCAACTTATCCCCGTCCGACCCATGCCGGCGCCTACCCTTTGTCCGCTTATCAAATTGTACTCAGCTGCGTCCCTGTGCGCCAGCACCAGTGACCGAATCCATATTCATCATTGCCACGGGAATCCGTAGACCATGTTAGCAGAAACAATTGCCCTCATTATTCTTCTTGCTCTGAGCGGCTTTTTTTCCTCGGCAGAGACGGCCCTTTTCTCCATCTCCAAAACCAAAGCGCGCCACCTGGCCAAAGAGGGGGGACGGACGGAACACCTGATTCTGGTGATGAAGGAGGATCCCCACCGCCTGCTGACCACCATCCTCATCGGCAACAACGTCGTCAATGTGGCCGCCTCGGCCCTGGCCACGGCGGTGACCCTCAACACCTTCCCCCATTATGCCGTGGGATTGGCCACCGGTGTCATGACCTGCCTGATCCTGGTCTTCGGCGAGGTCTTCCCCAAATCCCTGGCCACCCGCAACAACATCTCCATCGCCCGCTTTGTCATCGGCCCCATCTACTTGCTGGCGGTACTCTTCACACCGGTGATCTTTGTGCTCAACTTCATCCCTAAGCTGGCTGGACGCATCCATGAGACGCCCACCATCACCGAGGAGGAACTGATGACCTTCGTGGAGGTGGTCGAAGAGGAGGGCGAGATCAAGGAGGCCGAGAAGGAGCTCATTGAGAACATCTTCGAGTTCGACGACACCAAGGCTTCCGAAATCATGACCCCCCGGGGGGATATGTTCGTGGTGGACATCAACGAACCCCTTGACCTCAAGAATGTGGCCGATTCCGGCTTCACGCGCATCCCCGTCGTGGATGACGACATGGACCACGTTGTTGGAATTCTGAACATCAAAGATGTCTTCATGCACCAGGCTACCTCTAACGACCCCGTGCAGCTCGCCACCATCATGCACAAGCCCTATTTCGTGCCCGAAAACAAAAAACTGGATACCCTCCTACAGCAGTTCAAAAAACGCTCCCATCACATTGCCATCGTTGTGGACGAACACGGTGGGGTTTCGGGCCTGATCACCTTGGAAGACGCCCTGGAGGAGATCGTGGGCGAGATCCGAGACGAGACCGACCGCGAAGAGCCCTTCATCGTGCGCCTCAAGCCGCGTGAGTGGCGGGTGCTGGGCAAGACGGCCGTGGACGATGTCAACGACGTGATCGCTATGAATATCCCGGAATCGAGCGAGTACGACACCTTTTCCGGCTATGTTCTGGACCAGATCGGCCGCATCCCCCAGGAGAAGGAAACCCTCCAGATTGGGGCCTATACCGTCGTGGTGCAGGAGATGGACGGCAACCGCATCAACAAGTACTTGGTCCGTCAGCCCGGCAAGGGCACGCCGTGACCAAGAGGCTTCAAGAGCTGAAGCCGCCTGAACCCCAGCCTCCCAGGAACGGGGGTTTCCGCGCCACCCTGCAATTCTACCTCATCGACTGCCGCACTCCCCTGGGCAAGATCATCGATCTGGCCATCGTGCTACTTAACCTCTTGGTCTGCGCCATACCCGTCATCGAGACCTATCCCATCAGCGAGGTACTGCACATCTTTCTCTGGCGCTTGGAGTTGGCCATCGTCGCCTTCTTCATCGTCGAATACGCCGCTCGCCTTTACGCCGCCAAGAGCCGCCTGCGTCAACTGGTCGACATTTACAGCATTATTGATCTGGTGGCCATTATTCCCACTGTGGCACTCCTAATCCTACCCCTCTTCGGGGTCTCCCCAGATCTGGCTTTTCTCAAACTGCTGCGTGGCCTGCGCATCTTCCGAATCTTCCGTTTCCTGCGCTTCACCGCCGACCCGGTCTTCTTCTTTGGTCAGTACACCTGGCGGTTTCTGCGGGTGATGCGCCTGTTCCTGACCATCTTCATGCTTTTCTTTATATCCAGCGGACTTTTCTATCGGGTGGAGAACGCCCTTAACCCCATGGTCAATACCTTCGGGGATGCCTTCTACTTCACGGTGGTGGCCCTCACCACGGTGGGTTTCGGTGAGATCGTCCCCATCAGTGCGGCGGGGCGCTGGCTGACGGTGGGCATGATCCTCACCGGCATCGTCCTGATCCCCTGGCAGGCTGGCCTGATCATCAAAGCCTGGCTGCGCCTGGGGGCTAAGCGCGATATCATCTGCAAGCGCTGCGGCCTGCGCTGGCACGACCGCGACGCTTCCCATTGTAAATCATGTGGCAGCGTGATCTATCAGGAGTATGAAGGCGACAGCTAACGAAAGACCATCTTTCCAAAAGAAACAAAACGCCGGCCCGAAGGCCGGCGTTATCGATACTAACACAACAATCCTAAGTTGGAATCTCCCGGTCAAACCATCGTATCACAAAAGCTGGAGGCCATTAGAGTCAACTTTTAACCCGCTCTACGTATTGACCGGTACGAGTGTCGATGCGGATCATCTCCCCCTCGTTGACAAAGGGGGGCACCTGGAGTTCATAGCCGGTTTCGAGAACAGCCGGCTTCGTATCTCCGCCGGCGGTATCGCCGCGCGCCCAGGGCTCGGCCTGGGTGATCTGCAGTTCGACGAAGTTGGGCAGGGTCAGCCCAATGGGACGCCCTTCGAATAGCAGCACGCTGCAGACGATGTTCTCCTTGAGCAGGCTTTTGGCTTCGCCCACCTGGTCCTCGGTCATGAATTCCTGATCGTAGGTCGTGGTGTTCATGAAGCAGTAGCTGTTGCCGTCGTTGTAAAGGTATTCCATCTCAGTTTCTTCAAGATCGGCCGGTTTGAACTTCTCTCCGGAACGAAAGGTCTTGTCGAACTGGGTGCCGGTGATCATGTTCTTGAGCTTGCATTTGTACAACGATTGCCCTTTACCGGGTTTGACAAACTCAAACTGCACAATCACATAGGGCTCGCCATCAATCTCGAGCTTGCGCCCCTTCTTCAGATCGCCACTTTCAAGCATGGTGTTACCGCCTCCTCTGGATAAATGCATCCACGGGAGCTTGAGTCCCTTGAATGTCAATTCGCTCAATAGGCCCTGTAATTAGGGCTTAGTCATCCCCCGGCCCCATGCTCTCAGCAAGTACCGCAACCGCCTAATGATAAAATAAAACCAGTGACATAGGAAGCTGGCGGGGCATAGAAATCGGTTGACTTTTGAATCCGTGTCTACCATATTCAGCCTGGTTTTACAATCGTTTGAACCGCTGATATCAGGCACTTAAACTGCCTGTCGCGGACTGCTGGGAACGACACTATGGTTCAAGAGGGTTCGGCATGATATTGATTATCGATTTCGGGTCGCAGTTCAACCAACTCATCGCACGCCGGGTACGCGAAGGTAAGGTGTATTGTCAGGTGGAGCCGCCCAGCATCAGTCTGGATGCCATCAAGGCCATGGCACCGGAAGGCATCATCCTCTCCGGCGGTCCAGCCAGCATCTACGCCAAGGACAGCCCCCGGGTGGACCCTTCCATATTCGCGTTGGGCATCCCCGTGCTGGGCATCTGTTACGGCATGCATTTCATGGTGGACACCTTGGGAGGCAAGGTCAAGCAAGCCAGTCGACGGGAGTATGGATTTGCCGAGTTAACCCTCAAGGGCCGCAGCCGTCTGTTCAACAAAGTGGATAAAAGCAGCCAGTGCTGGATGAGCCACGGCGACAGCATCGTTAGCCTGCCCAAGGGCTTCAGCGTCATCGGCACCACCGACAACACACCGGTGGCCGCAGCCCAGAACGCCCGTAAGCGCTTTTACGGTCTCCAGTTCCACCCTGAGGTTGTGCATACCGTCAAAGGCGCCCAGATGATCAACAACTTCGTCTATGACATCTGCGGCTGCAAGCGCAACTGGACGATGAAGGGTTTTGCCCGCGACACCATCGCCCAGATCCGGGAGGAGGTGGGCGACCACAAGGTGATCCTGGGCCTCAGCGGTGGCGTGGATTCGTCGGTTACTGCCCTCCTGGTGCACAAAGCCGTGGGGCGTCAACTGACCTGCATCTTCGTGGACAACGGCCTCCTGCGTAAGGACGAGGCCAGTAACCTCAAGATTCGCCTCAAACAGCACCTCAAGATCAACATCCGCTTTGTGAGCGCACGCAACCTCTTTTTAAGAGCCCTGGCGGGGGTCACCGATCCCGAACGCAAACGCAAAATCATCGGCAAAGTCTTCATGGATGTCTTCGAGGCCGAAGCAAAAAAGATTAAAAACGCAGACTTTCTGGGCCAGGGAACGCTTTACCCCGACGTCATCGAATCCCAGTCGGCCTTCGGCGGCCCCACCGCCGTGATCAAATCCCACCACAACGTGGGCGGCCTGCCGAAAAAGATGAAGCTCAAGCTGCTGGAGCCCCTCAAGTATCTCTTCAAGGACGAGGTCCGCGACTTGGGCAAAACCCTGGGGCTGGAAGAGGACCTGGTCTGGCGACAGCCTTTCCCCGGCCCCGGCCTGGCCATCCGCGTCATCGGCGAGATCACCCGCAAGCGACTCGAGATTCTGCGTGAGGTGGACGCCGTTCTACTGGAAGAGATCCGCAAGGCCGGTTACTACCGCAAGCTGTGGCAATCCTTCGCAGTGCTGCTGCCCATCAAATCGGTGGGCATCATGGGCGACGGGCGCACCTATGAGAATATTGCCGCCATTCGCGCAGTGACCAGCAAGGATGCCATGACGGCGGACTGGGCCAAGCTACCCCACGATCTTCTGGGCCGTATCTCCAACCGCATCATCAACGAAGTCCGCGGCGTCAACCGGGTGGTCTACGACATCAGCTCCAAACCACCCAGCACCATCGAGTGGGAATAGGACAATGGTAGAAGAGAAGGACAATGCTGGTTTCAGGCTCTCGTTTGACGAAGAACCGGAAGAAGATAGTGATCGACAGATCCAGTCCGAGATCGAAGATCTCAAGGTGGAAAAGCTCAGTCAGCGGGTCACTATCATCACCATATTGATCCCCATCCTGATCGCGGTGATCATCGGGGTGACCTACCTGGACATAAAACGGCGTGTGATCAGCACGGCGACCTCGGGTAGCAAGGGTTTTGAACACCTGTCACGCGACCTGGAATCGCGATTTTCCTCCTTGAGCTTGCGCCAGGCGACGTTGGAAGAAAATTTCAAGAAAGAGAGCACCAACCTCAACGAGGCCTCGGCCAAGATGGGAGTACGCCTAAAGGAGACGGACACGGCCCTCAAAACCTTGAGCGATGCCGCAGTCACCCAGAAGGCGCTTAAAAAAGTGGTCAGCGAGAGCGTCGCCGCCATGGATAAAAAATTGGCTCCCCTGGCCCAACAGCTCGCGGCTGTCAACGAGAAACTGACCACACAGATCAGTGAAACCACCGCCAGCATTTCGGAGTTGGAGGGCCTCATCGCCACGATGGATCCGGCCTTGGCCGACCTGCGCACGAGCCTCCAAAGTTTGTCCTCGGAGCTCGAGACCCTCGCAGAAAAGAAAATCAGCAAGGAGCAGATGGATCTGGCTCTCAAGCTGGACCGCTTCCGGATCATCTCCGACCTTGAAGCACAGGATAAACGCCTTGAACAGCAATTGGGGGAGGTGTCCCGGCAGTTGACCCTGGTACGCGGTGAACTCGCGGCCCTTGAAAACCGTTTGTACCCGCGCAAATCGACGCTACCAATCCTTAAGCCCACCACCAAAACGGTAGTAAAACCCACTTCCAAACCGACTCCTGAGAAGAAACCCTCCAAAGAGGGTATTTCCGAACAGGATTTGAATTAGGCCCATGGATCAAGAGCGACTTAAAAACCTCCTCGACGCTGTCGCATCCGGGCACACACCCGTGCAAGCGGCGGTGGAAGCTCTCACCCATCTCCCGGGTGAGGATATCGAATTCGCCCATATCGACCACCACCGCTCCCTGCGCAAGGGCTTCCCCGAGGTGATCTTCGGCGAAAGTAAAACAGCCGACCAAATCGTCGCCATCATGGAACACATGGCGCGTCAGGAACAGGTGATTCTGGCCACCCGTGTCGACGTCGAAAAGGCCGATGCGATCCTGGATGCCTTTCCCGAAGCGCTCTACGATGCGCCGGCGCGCATGCTGATCCTGGAAAAAAGCCCCTTGCCCCGGATCGGCCGTGGCAATATTCTGGTGCTCTCGGCCGGCACCTCCGATATCCCCGTGGCGCGCGAGGCCTACTTGACGGCCAAAACCATGGGGCATGCGGTGACGGCCATTCATGATGTGGGCGTGGCCGGCATTCACCGCCTTTTCGCTCACAAGGCCGAGATCGAAAAGGCGACCGTGCTGGTGGTGGTGGCGGGCATGGAGGGAGCGTTGCCCAGTGTGGTGGCGGGTATGGTGGGGCGACCCATCATCGCCGTACCCACCAGTGTGGGCTACGGCACGAGTTTCGGTGGGATCACCGCTCTTCTGGCCATGCTCAACTGCTGCAGTTCCAACGTCGCCGTAGTGAACATAGACAATGGTTTTGGCGGCGGTTATATGGCGGCCATGATCAACCGCGAGTAGTGTCCAGCCAGAAACGGCACCTCTCGAACGATTTGCTGCATTGGGTGAGATTCATCATTTCTGGATGAACACGAAGTAGTAAAACCAACCTCTATTCCTTCTGTTCCCAACCTCCCATGAGGTGCAGATGCAGGTGGAAGATCACCTGCCCGCCACCGCGCTCCACGTTGAAAAGCAGCTTGTAGCCGGATTCCGAAACCCCCTCCTGCTTTGCCATCTCACGGGCCGTATGGAAAAGCTCCGCCAGAATGGCATCGTCCTGGGGGGTTAAATCGTTGATGCTGCGGATATGGCGTTTGGGGACGATGAGGAGATGCACCGGCGCATGTGGGTTGATGTCGCGAAAGACGACGAGATTATCGTTCTCATACAAAAAGGGCGTTTCTGTTTTTCCTGAAGCGATGGTGCAAAAAAGACAGTCCGTCGGCATGGAATGCTCTCCTTATTGGGCTGAAACGCTGAAATAGGGCGGCCCTGGCACGGCATAGCTTGCCGCCAGGCGGTAGCAGCAGGTTGTAAACCCGCTTTCATCTATCAGTAAAAATTACAGGAAAGAACGGCCTTGTCAAGATGGGAGGCTGTCGGTTGAAATTGTCGAGCAAAGCTTTCGCGCGAAGCTGCCTGCGATCTCAGGTGCCGAGAGCCTGGCAGATCCCTTTTGCCGCCGCAGGTAGGCTGAGGATAACTCGGGTGCCCTGCCCCGGCTGGGATTTTATATCGATGTGTCCCGAGTACGCCTTGACCATGGTATTGACACTGGCTAAGCCAAGCCCGGTGCCCTTGCCCACGGGCTTGGTGCTGAAATCCGGAGAAAACACTTTATCGAGATCCCCGGCTGCAATGCCACAACCAGTGTCTCCGATCTCGATCAGAACCTGTGTGTCCATTTGGCGGGTTCGGATCTTGAGGGTTCTGGTTGTAACAGCCTCCATGGCGTCAAGGGCGTTCCTGATCAGATTGTCCAAGATCTGCTTGATCTGAATGCGGTTGCCCAGAACCATCAAAGGCATTTTGGATAGGTCGATCTCGCGACGCACCTGGTCCCTGAACAAGGGGTCGATTTCGAAGAATTCCAATTCCTGGCGCACCACGGCATTCACGTCCACCTTCTCCAAATGATAGGGAACGCTCTTGCGGGCGTGGAGTAAGATACCGCCGACGATTTTTTTGAGGTCCTCCGTGGACTTCTGGGAAACCCCCAGGGCCTGGCACAACTTATCTTTGTCCAATTCAGGCTGGGCCACCAATACTCCGGCATACTCCAGGGCCCCAGCGAGGCAGTGCAGGGGGTTGTTGAGATTGTGAACCAGCTCGGATGCGTATTTGCCGATCTCCGCCTGTCCCCGAATCTTGAGGAGCTGTTCGGTGCGTTGACGAACAGTATCTTCCAATTGGCGGTTATGACGCTCTATCTGTGCCACTAGAACCCGTTTATCTTCTTGCAGTTTGAACAAATCGAGAGCCTGGCGTATGGTCAAGCGTAATTCATGGGTGTCCCAAGGCTTGAGAATATAGCGGTAAATCTGACCCGCTCGGATGGCGTCCAGAATGGTGGCGCTTTCGTCCAGACCGGATAGGACCAGACGGATGGTGAGGGGAAAACGTCTGGCCACCTGCTCCAAAAGACGGATACCATCCATCCCGGGCATCTGCATATCGGTGACGATAATGTCGACAGCCTGCAATGCCATGATTTTCAGAGCTTCCTGCCCACTGCCGGCAAAAATGGCTGTATATGGCTCCTGGCGAACGACCCGGGCCAATGCCTTGCAGACTTCCGGTTCATCGTCTACAAAGAGAATTGTGTGCTGCTGGTCCATCTTTGCTCCTTGAAGCGCCGCTTTCTTGTGTCGGTCAAGCCGTATTAAATCTTATAATAGATACCCTAGCCAGGTCGGGACTATATCTCGCCCTCACCAAGTACCGGAAGCCGGATGATGAAAGTCGTCCCCTGCCCAAGAGTGCTCTCCACACGGATGGTGCCCTTATGCTTTTGGATGATGTTGTAGGCTATGTGCATGCCCAGGCCAGTGCCTTTGCCCACATCCTTCGTCGTAAAAAAGGGGTCAAAGATTCGGTTGATATTGTCCGGATGGATGCCAACGCCGTTGTCGCTGATCTCGATGAAGATCTGATCATCTGCATGGTAGGTGCGCACGACTATCGTACCACTTTCCTTCATGGCCTGGGCGGCATTGACCAGAATATTCATGAAGACCTGATTCAACTCCTGGGCATAACATCTAAGCATGGGGAGCTTGCCGAAATCAGTGCTTACGGTGGCCTTGTATTTGATCTCGTTGTTGACCACGTTCAGCGTTGCCTGGATCCCTTTGTTGATGTCGGCCATCTGGGGTTTATCTTCTCCCGGATGGGCAAAAGCTTTGAGATCAAGAACGATTTTCTTGATGCGCCGTGCACCCACTCGGCAGTCGTGGAGCAAATCGGTAATATCCTCTTTGACAAAATCGATGTCGAAGCGATTCTCCTCCGCCTGAACTTTCTCGAGTTGGGTAGACGTTTCCGCCGAAAAGGTCTTTCGCAGAGGTTCCGAGACCAATACTTTAACGAGCTGCTGATAGCTTCCAACCAATTGGTTGATGTCTACAAAGTAATCTTCGAGTATTTTGAGATTACTACTTACAAATCCGGTGGGATTGTTGATTTCATGGGCCACGCCGGCCGCCAACTGACCAATGGAGGCCATTTTTTCCTGCTGCATAATCTGGTCCTGGGTAGCCTCCAGGCGAGTGCGGGCATCTTCGAGGGTCGCGTTGAGGTTGACAATCCGTTCGCTGGTCTTGATCCGCGCTTTTAGCTCTTGAGGGTCGAAAGGTTTGGCGACGAAATCATCGGCACCGGACGCTAACACCTCCAAAAGAGCAGTTTTTTGGGCCCGTGAAATTAGGGTGATGACATAGGCATTGGGGGCATTGGTGTTGGATCGGAGTTTGCGGCAGAAATCGAGCCCATCCATATCGGGCATCATCCAATCCGTGATGACGACCGGAACCGGGTTCTGCTGATATTTCTCCCAGGCCTCGCGCTCGTTGTCTGCGATGATGTAAGTATGCCCCAGCTCTGCTACGATCTTCTCGAGCTGCCGTCGGGAAATACGGTCATCATCAACGATCATGATCTCCATGAAATCCTCTCAACACGAATTATTGCCACCGGCCTCTTTTACAAGCAGGTGCAATATAGGCGACTCATGCGAATTTACACACATCCAGCAGCCTCTCTTGGCACGGTCTGAGCATGGTTACCCTCTTTAAACGTGGAAACTTGACGCCCTGGAATGTTTTGATGAGCGTCTGTATGACCCAATAATATTCGATTGAACCCATCGAATCTGCTATCGCCCATGGCCCCAATATCTTTAGGCGCCAACACCGCTCGTCACCAGCGTCAAGATGCCGTGATAGCTTAAGTTTTTGGGTGAATGTTCGATAAGAAGAACGACAGTAGATGCTATTGTAGAGCCGCTTGAGGAGGCTTTTTCTCCAGTTTGTATAAACGTGCAGATGCGGCTCAAGAGGCCTATCACAACCGTGAGAAAAGAATATGAAAATCATCCTGGCAGACGATGACAGGGTCAGCCTGGAATTGCTGGAGCGCCAGATTATCCTATGGGGATACTCCGTGGCGACAGCCAGCAATGGCGAACAGGCCTGGCACATGCTCCAGGCAGATCCGGTCAGCATAGTGGTCAGCGACTGGCTTATGCCGGAGATGGATGGACTGACCTTGTGCCGTAAAATTCGCGAGACCGTATTCAACCACTATATTTATATCATTCTGATCAGCGGCCAGGATACCCGTCAGGATATTGTCGAAGGACTCGAGGCCGGAGCAGACGATTTTCTCACAAAACCGATCAATTTGGCCGAATTTCGGGCACGCCTGCAGATCGCCGCCCGGGTCGTCAATCTCGAGGCAGCTCTGCACCAGCGTTACAAGGACATTGAAGACAGCTACTATCAGACCCTGCAGATGTTCACCCAACTGATGGAGAGCTTCGATGAAGCCCTCGGCGGGCATTGTCTGCGGGTCAGCCGCCTGGCACGCCAGCTGGCTGAGCTTCATCCTGCCGTCGATGAGGAGGACTATGTCCACATCGATGCCGCCGGGTTGCTGCACGATATCGGTATGGTGGGGCTGGCGCCCGAGCTATTGAGTAAAAAACGCACGGAGATGTGTGGCGATGAACAGCAACAGTTTCAGTCTCATCCGGTTCGCAGTGAACTGCTCTTGAGCAATATCGATATGCTGAAACCCGTGGCGAAAATCGTCAGAGCCCACCATGAACAATTTAATGGGCGGGGTTTCCCGGATAATCTGGCTGGCGACGACATCCCCCTGGCTGCCCAGCTTGTGTCCGCGGCTTCGATGTACGACAATCTGCGCCACCGCGGACATGTTGAACTGGCCGATATTCCCGACCAGCTTCAACGCCTGCGGGGCTATCAGATCTCTCCGGAGCTCATCGATCTGCTTCTCGACCTCAACATGACCTTGCTGCAAAAAGAACAGCTGCGCATCGACACCCCCGTAACCCTGGAAGCCCTCAAGGATGGGATGGTACTGGCCGAAGATGTTCGTATGAAAACCGGAGCCATTGTCATGGCCGCAGATACAGAATTAAGCAACCACCACATCGAAAAGTTGAAGGGATATCTGGCCCTGGGGAATATCAGCGACCAGATTATTATCTACAAAGAGACACGGAGCGCATAGCATATGGATCTGGCGACCGTAATAGGCTTAGTCAGCGGCAGCTTCCTTATTCTGATTTCCATTCTCATGGGTGGCAGCGCGGGCGTTTTTTTCAATGTCCCGGGTCTCCTGATCGTTGCGGGAGGCACTCTTGCCGCGACCTTCATCAAATTCAAGATGGGTGATGTGACCGGGTCGATCAATGTGGCCATGAAGGCGTTTCTGCAAAAAATGGAGAGCCCGGAAGATATCATCACCGAAATGGTGAATTTTACGCGCATCGCTAAAAAAGAGGGGCTGATCGCGCTGGAAAAAGAGACCCCTTCCGACGAGTTTTCCGCCAAAGCACTCCGTTATCTCTCCGATGGCTATGATGAGGGCTTGATCGAGGACATGCTCAATAAAGACATCCGGTTGACGCTCCAACGACACTCTACGGGACAGAATGTCTTCAAAAGCATGGGCGACGCTGCTCCGGCTTTTGGTATGATCGGTACCCTCATTGGACTGGTGCAGATGCTGGCCTCGATGGATGACCCTGCCTCCATTGGACCCTCCATGGCAGTGGCCCTCTTAACCACTATGTACGGGGCGGTCATCGCGAACCTGGTCTGTCTGCCTCTGGCTGACAAATTGGCCGTTAACAGTGAAAAGGAAAAACTGAATAAAAGCATCATCCTCGAAGCAGCCATCGCCATCAACCGTGGTGTCAGCCCCATGGTTTTGGAAGAATCTCTGAAAATTTTCTTGTCACCCAAACATCGCGAAAAGATCTCCAAAGAGGAAACGGAAGGTTAAGATGGGCGCCCCCGAAGAAGAGTGTCCAGTATGTGTTCCAGGCGCGCCGATGTGGGTCACCACCTTCGGTGACCTCATGAGCCTGTTGCTCTGCTTCTTCGTCCTGCTGCTCTCTTTCTCTGAAATGGACAGAGCGAAATATAAGCAGGTGGCCGGATCGATGGAGAAAGCTTTCGGCGTCCAGCGCCAGACCCGCGTCATGGAATCGCCAAAAGGGATCAAGATGATCGCCAAGGATTTCGACCAGGAGCTCATCGCCACCCGCCTGAAGGAGGAGATCGGCCGCGAGTTGGAGGAAGCCTTTGAAAAGGACCTTCACGACGTGCGCGATCAGTTGGACGTAGGCCTGGAGCAAGACAATCTCGTCATCCGCATGATGGGTGAGAGCACCTTTGACTCGGGCAGCGCCGACATCAAGAGAGAAACCCGCCCCTTGCTGGCCAAGATAGGCAAGATCATCGCCAAGGCCAACAAGGACATCGTGGTTGCTGGCCACACGGACAACGTACCCGTTCATAGAGGCCATGGGCCCTACACCTCTAATTTGCGCCTATCCAGCGCCCGAGCGGCCGCCGTAGCTGAATTTCTTTTGTCCAACGCCGATATTGATCCAACCCGCCTGTCCACCATGGGCTTCGGCGAACACCGCCCCATCGCCGACAACTCCACCTCAGAGGGCCGTCAGAGAAACCGCCGCGTAGAGGTCATCGTCGGCAATGTCCCCAGGGCACAAAAAGCCCAGTAACCGCCAAAAAACACAACTCTATTAGCCGGTCAATACCTTCCTGGATGGATACTATTTAGGAGAGGAACTGCATCAGGTTCGGCTGAATAATTTTGGCCGAAGTGGCCAGGGAGGTCTCGTAGGCCGTCTGCAGGGTTTGCAACTCGACAATGGTTTTAGCCGGGTCCACATCTTCTATGCTAGAGAGCATGTCTTGTACATTGACCTTAAAGCCAGTCCAATGGGTATCGGTCAATTCAAGGCGCTGGTACTCCGCTGATGCGGTGGCACGAACGGTTTCCAAGTTATCAATGACTTCATTCAAAGGCGTTGCATGCGAAGCGATATCGGCTGACGTGCCGCTGGTGAGGTCTGTATTTAACTGGTCGAGGACGGCGAATACGTCATTGACCCCCTGAAAAATATCACTGCCATCAGCGGTCAGACCGATCTGGATATTGTTCGCAATGGTGTAGGCTTTCTCACCGGCATCACCCACATAGGATCCATCGCTCAAAAAGGGCTCGGTTCCAGTCTGATAGCCCCCAAAAACATAATCATCTCCAATTTTGGAGTTGGCCAGTTGGAGGACCTCTTCACGAATATCGGCCACTTGTTCGGCATACACGGCGCGGTTTGATACGTTGGTATCCAGAGAGATGTCTACTGCTTGCTGGAGGAGGGTCTCAACGGTATCGAAAATGGTCTCGTCATGCTCGATGCGCATGCGTGCCTCTTTGATGTTGCTCTGATACTGATCGATGGAGGCGATCGTTTTACGATGCCGCAAGGCTTGACCAATGCCGATGGGATCGTCAGAGGCAGCGTTGATGCGCTTTCCGGTGTATACTTCGCGCTGTTTTTTCACGATCTGTTCGGTCTGACGAAACAGGTTGGCGGTGATATTGTCCGCCAGCATCTTATTGCTTACTCTCATGATATGCCTCTATTGCAGTGGTTTTAAGTCATACCGATCAATGTTTGCAGGAGCTCATCTACCGTGCTGATCATTTTAGCAGATGCATTGTAAGCGTTCTGAAACTTGACCAGGTTGACCATCTCCTCGTCCAGGGAAACACCGGAAACCTCCTCGCGATAGCTCTCCATCTGAGTCAGCATTGAGCTCTGGTAGTCGAAATAGACATTGCTTTCCTGAGCATGACTGCCGACATCACTTACAAGGGAGGCATAAAAACTCTGAAAACTGTTTCCGCTCATGGTGCCGGCTTCCTGGAGGCCGACGATGGCAGCAGCGTTGCGGGCATCCCCAATTGAATTGATATCCTGGGCAGCAGCGATCAAACCACTGTCGTTCTGGATGTCGGTATGCACCGAGATGGTGCGTGCATCCGTGCCGCTGAAAAAGTCATTGCCCGTGGAGACCCCGTCAGCACCATAGCCAGCCGCATGGATACCATTGACCTGGGTGATGATCTCGTTGGCCAGATCGTCCAGGCGTCCACGATAGTCGGGGATATATTGATCACGAACCTCCAGATGCCCTTTGAGGTTACCGCCGTCAATCTCGCTAGTGATATTCTGGGAAGCGCCGGCACTGTCCACCCAATAGACATCCTGGAGACCCGTGGTGACATTGGTCTGGGTTTCCAACTGCCAGGAATTGACGTTGTCCACCAGCGGCTTGCCCTCCCCCACCATTACATGCACGAATCCGTCACCGTCCTCAAAATAGTCCACATCGATTTTCTCGGACAGGTCTTTGAGGAGCAGATCGCGCTCGTCACGATACTGGTTGGCTGTGTTTCCACCGGTTTCAACGGAGGCGATTTTCCAGTTCAGCTCGGCGATCTGCTCCGTGATGGGATTGATCTCGTCTACCATGCGCTCAATGGCATCGTCGGTTTCGCTCTGAAGTTGATCCAGGTCGGCGGCCATGCTGCTGAAGGTATCACTCATGATTTGGCCATTGGCCACCAATGTGGTCCGCTCAACATGGCCCGTGGGGTTATTGGCCAGATCCTGCCAGGAGTTCCAGAACATGGAGAGGGCATTATTGATGCCGTAGCCGGTGGCTTCATCGAATAAGAGCTCGACCTTGGCCAGGCCCTCCTTTTGGGACTCCCAACGCCCGAGGTTCTGTTTCTCCGAGGCGATTTGGGACTCTATGAACTGATCGTAGATACGCTGAACTTGGCGATTGGCGCGCACACCGGTGCCCATTTGACCGCCATCGGCGATAACCGGTTCATTCTGCTCCATATTGACCCGCTGGCGCGAATAGCCAGGCGTGTTGACGTTGGCGATGTTGTTGCCGGTAACGGCGATTGCTTTCTGCTGTGTCGCAAGGGCCGTGCGCCCCACATCCAGCATTCCATATATATTGGGCATGGTTAGCCACTCCTTATGGGGTTAGGAGACCAGCTCCTTTAGGCGGTCGTCTCAATTCAAGCGACACCGGAGAGGACGGCGCCACCCTTACCGGCGCCAGACAGATAACCGTTTGCCTGATATGTCGGTTGGACATACAGTTGACCGCCCAATAGCTTCAGGGCGCTGTCGGCCCAATTCTTGGAGTGATTCAGCATCTTTTTATGTAGCCGATTACGGGCCTCCAAGGCATAGGTCAAAGATACCAACTCCCGTCGACAACGATCGAGACGGACCGAAACCTCCCGTGGTGCCCGGTCGATCAACGCTTTCAGGGAGATCTTGCCCTCAGGTTGGCCAAATTGGGCGATCCACCGGGACCGATCCGCTTCTATATCTTGCACCTGCTCAACGAGGGACTGCTTCTCCCTGAGGATCTGGTTGAATTTCGGCAGATCCGTTTGCACGAGCGCATGGGCCTCCCTCTCGATCAGATCTTTGAGATGAGTGTATTGCTGAACTTCCGCCTCCAGCAGCTCAATTAATTGACTCCATTGGGTGTTGGTTGTCATGCCGGTATTAGCCTCTCCTTTGTTTTTAACCTAGCCCATTTTTTCTATTGGACCAGACATAAACGCTTACGGTCGGCGTCCAAACATCACGTCCACCTTCCGCCGTCCCATTGGAGATGCCACCATGACCACGGATTTCACCGTCGAATGCCCCCTAATAGCAGGGCGAACCCTATGCTTTAGGGCTTAAGCCTTCAAATCGATACGCTTCATTACCTGAGCGTTCATGAAGGCCTCATCCAGCATATGCCCGGCGGTTTTCTCACCATCCACCTTATAGGTACCGCTATCGACCTGGGTCTGGATATCGCTGACCAGTTCAGTGCGGATCTCGGGCATCTCCTTCAAGGCAGCCATTGCCTGTTGGGCCTCTTTGGCTTGACCGGACAATTCCACCCGGTCGGCTTTATATCCAGCAGTCGTGGCTTCGGTGCTCTGTTCCTGTCCGGCCCCCGGCGATCGGTTGCCGGCTGCCTGCAGGTAGGCGTTGACGTTTACGTTGGGATTGTTGCCAGTTATTTCCATTTCATTCCCCCAAAAGATAACCGTTACTGGCGTATGCACTTGTGAGTGCCCGCCTCCTCATGAAAATGATTTCATTCCAGACAGATATCGATTTAGCGCAATACTTTGTCCGGTCCTCTTGCATGATGTATCGGTTATCGTAAGGGGATCCTTTAATCTTTTGTCTTTGCTGGGATCTTTTGGGCCGCCGTCATATGCTCGAATAATAACCTGGAGATTCCCAATCCACCGTTTCCGGCCATCTCCTTGCTCAACTCGGCATCGAGCATTTCGGAATACATCTGTTCCGCACTGCCACCGCTGAATAGGCCATCTTTTGGAACGGTAGCACGCATCTGTTTGAGCATCTGCTGCATAAACAGCGCTTCAAAACTATCGCAGGCATCCTTGAGCCTTTTCGTCTCCGTATCTAGCGGGGGTGTTTTGGTAAGGGCGTGCGCCTTTGCTGGCCGGGCCTGGTACTGAGCGGCCCTGAGCGCCAGGGACTGAGCGCCGAGGAGGATACCATGGTCTGCCATTAAATCACCTCCAGTTCAGCCTGCAAGGCACCGGCGGCTTTTATGGCCTGAAAAATAGCCACCAGATCCCGTGGGGTCACACCCAGGGCATTCAAGGCCTTGACAACCTCTCCGATACTCACCCCTTCATCCAACACCACCAGCCGTTTGTCATCTTCCTGGATAGTGATATCGCTTGTGGGGGCTACCACGGTTTGGCCTTCGGAAAAAGGAGCCGGTTGGGATACATCGATCCCTTCCTTGATGACGATACTCAGGTTTCCGTGAGCGATGGCAATGGTTGAGATACGCACATTATCCCCCATGACAACGGTGCCGGTGCGTTCGTTGATCACCACTTTAGCCATTTGATCGGGGGTCACCGAGAGCCCTTCAAGAAGGGCAACCAGGCTGACCACATTATTGATATAACTCTCCGGAACGCGCACCTCCACTGTCCCGGCGTCGGGAGCGCGAGCGATGTTGCCATAAAAAACCCCGTTGATGGCATCGGTCACCCGTGTAACGGTGGTGAAATCAGGCTGGTGCAAGGCCAAGGTCAACAAACGGCGATCGTTAAAATCACTGGCGATCTCTTTTTCAATGACAGCTCCACCGACCACTCGGCCAACGGTGGGAAAATTCTTCTGTGCCTTTCCACCGCCCCCACTAGCTGAGAAACCGCCGGTATTAACGGGCCCCTGGGCGACGGCGTAGACCTGACCATTGACCGCTTTAAGGGGGGTTAACAAAAGGGTGCCGCCCTGGAGGTTTTTAGCATCGCCAATGGAATTCACCAGGGCATCGATGCGTCCCCCGCTCTTGCCGAAGGGAGGCAGCTCGGCAGTGACCATTACAGCGGCCACGTTAGACACGGAAATATCGCCTGGATTTACAGTAACGCCCATCTTCTCGAGCATACTTGCCAGGGATTGGATGGTGAATTTGGATTTCTTGCCATCCCCGGTACCGTCCAGACCAACGACCAGGCCGTAACCCACCAACTGGTTGTTACGCACCCCTTTGATGTCGGCGATATCTTTGATGCGAACACCGTGGGCGTTGGTCCCCCACAAACAGATCAGGGAGAGCAGCGCCAGCAGAGCGATCGTACGGCGGCTCAAAGGCATCATTTGGACAGTTAGGATCCGTTTGGGTCTCATATACGTTTTCCACCTGGGGTCAGAAGTTTGACAGACACTTTTCAGTCCTTTTGACAGGCCGAAGCTGGCATCAGAGTTTGTCTACAACTCAGAAAGGCCAGACCATATCGATGGCACGCGCCAGCCACCCCGGCCGCTGACGGTCATTGATGATACCGCTGCCGCTGTAGGCAATCTTGGCATCGGAGATATAGGTCGACAGGACCACATTTTCGGCGGAGACATCTCTGGGACGGACGATGCCCGAGAGGGTGATCTCCTGCTTCTCCCGATTTACCATGACTTCCCGCGACCCCATGATGATCAGATTGCCATTGGGCAGGATATCCATCACCCGCGCCGTGATGATGGCCGTAAGATCACCGCTGCGCTTGGTGGTTCCGCTACCATCGAAATCACTCTCCAGCCCGCCGGCGACTTTTGAAAAGGGATTAAAAAATGGGCTACTGGCTGAATACTTGTTTTCGAGACCAAAAAAGCCGTCAACGGAGGCCGACACGGAGGAACTGCGCCCCGTCTGGGTCGATGCTTTGTTGGTGGCGCTGGAAGATTCGACAATCCGAACCGTGACGATGTCGCCGACGCGCCGCGCCTTGGGATTGGTGAAGAGGTTGCCGAAATCACTCTGGTCGTTCCACAAAGAGCCGTTTTCCGGGGGTTGGTAGGCGGCTGCCCGTTTCTCTTCCAGATCTGTTTTGACGGCGAGCAGATCTTCACTCACAGTTGGATTCTGATGTGCCGTAGCCTGGGTGGATTTACCTGTGGCACAGGCCGTGAGACCCGTCAGGGTGAGTACGAGCAGTAAAATGGATACCATTGTCTTAATTCTGCATTCCATCATGGGCTATCTCCAGACTTAGAACTGCACTTCAACGGTGGATGCGCCCACTACGGTCGCATACACCTGCTTTTTGGAATCGATATTCTCCACGCGGATGCGCTCTCCAAGCCGACCACGCTCCTTGGTGATCCCCTGTGCGGTCAGCTGCAAAACGCTTGAACGAGCGACAATTTGCACCAGGTCGCCACGCTGAACCACATGGGGGGCCTCCACATAATCCCGCCGAAGGACTGCCTTGGGGAAGATCTTGCGTTTGGTCCGCATGCCAATGGCCTCATCCAGGCGTTTGAGGGCGTTAGAGGGGACTTTGGACAGGTCCACATCCACGAGTTTGATATCGTCGGTGCTTATGGGCTGGTGGCGTCCAAGCGGCTTGGTCACAACAACCACCTGGCTACGCACCTCAATGGTGGCTGTAACCCAGACTTTTTTATAGAATTGACCGTTGGAGAAAATGGATACTGTTAGAGGCTCATTCCCCAGGTATTTACATCCTCGTGGGGCCATCACCTTGAGGCTGGTCTTCCCCTCGGGCAGCTCCAGGTTTTTGGCACCACGGATAGCCTTGATGCGTGCATGTTTACGGTCCCACGGCATTTCCCGTTGTAGGAAACTCTTCACGGCAGTTTCAATTTGCTCGGATTTCAGGGTAACGCTCTTCCGTGTCACTTCAATGGGCGGGTCCACCAAAACTTGAATTTTCGCAAGATCAATACGGCTGCCTTTGAGGCGCCTTGAAATTTCATTGGCATCGATAGTTTTACTTCTACCGGGCTGAGGTGAGGGTCCAAAGGATACTGCCGCAATGGCCCGCTGCAGATCGGCAGTGCCCCCACTGATCTTGGTGATATGCCCCAAACACACGGTGTCCTGACCAACCGCGATGTGCCCTCCCCCCTGGATGGTTAGTGGGGCGGCCGCCCGGCTCTGGGCGCCAAAGGTCATCCAAAGGGCCACAAGGGTGAACAAAAACAGATTAGATCTATGCCTGATCGGATGGATCATTGGATTCACATCTAGCGCTTGAGGTTGTTGGCGACCTGAAGCATATCGTCTGCCGATTGGATCGCCTTGCTGTTGATCTCGTATGCCCTCTGAGCGGTAATCATGTTGACCATCTCATCCACCACGCTCACGTTGGACATCTCCAGATATCCCTGGGCGATGGTGCCGAAACCATCTTCACCTGCAATGCCTGTGGCAACGTCCCCCGAAGCCCCGGTGGGCAGGAAGAGGTTGCGGCCAATGCTCTGCAACCCGGCCGGATTGGCAAAGCGGGCCAGTTGAACGGTACCTACCTCGGTGGGCTGGTCGTCACCCGCCTGCATAACGGAGATGGTGCCGTCGGTGCCAATGGAGATGGAGATTGTATCGGTGGGGATGGAGATCTCAGGCTCCATGGGAAAACCATCGGATGTGACGATACGGCCGTCACCATCGATCTTGAATGATCCCGCACGGGTATAGCCAATATCGCCATTAGGCTGGGTGATCTGGTAAAACCCGTTGCCCTCGATAGCCATGTCGAGGACGTTCTGAGTGTGTTGAAAGTCTCCTTGAGCAAAG
Source organism: Desulfobacteraceae bacterium (assembly GCA_050291585.1). Classification (GTDB taxonomy): domain Bacteria; phylum Desulfobacterota; class Desulfobacteria; order Desulfobacterales; family Desulfosarcinaceae; genus JASJCL01. Next base: position 7,763 of record JBNKKA010000038.1, on the reverse strand, counting down.
ATCTTCTGGGTCGCTACCGGGCGGGTGCCGTGACCAATCTGAATACCCGTGGGCACCTGGGTGCCTGCAGAAGAGGCCATTCCAGGTGGCCTCATATTCTCGTAAAGCAGGTCCTGAAAATCAGCGCGACTGCGCTTGAAGCCGGCCGTGTTGACGTTGGCGAGGTTGTTGGCGATCACATCGATATTGATGGTCTGCGCCTGCATGCCGGAAGCGGCGGTCCATAGACTGCGAATCATAAAACCTCCTTGGCCCCTGTGGGCCGGGCCTCGTTATGCTTCTACCCGCGCGGGGATGTCCCTGGGCGGAAAATCACTTAGTTGCCCAACTTGCCCACGTCGTTGACCGCACGGGCATCCGCCTGGTCCATGGCGGTGATCACCTTTTGATAGGACTCAAAAATACGCGTCGTCTCGATGAGTTGGGTCATGGTTCGGACCGCGTTGACGTTTGACAGTTCCAAGTAACCCTGACTGAGGGAGATATCTTCGCCTGATTGGGGTGGGTTGTCGGGATCCTTGGATGTAAATAGTGCATCGCCCGTTTTTTCGAGCAATTGGGGTTGATCGAAGGTCACTAGCTTGAGCCTTCCGGCAACCGATCCATCGGCGGTTATGTTGCCGGATTCGTCGATAATGATCTGGCTACCCTCGACATTGATGGGTCCCCCCTCTCCCAACACCGCATTCCCGTCAGGCGTCGTCAAAGTTCCGTCGGCGTCAATGACAAAACTGCCTTTACGCGTGTATTGCTCCCCATCGGGGGTATCGACGGCAAAAAAGCCTGGTCCCACGATGGCTACATCCAAGGGGTTCCCGGTCTGTTTGAGGGCCCCTGCGCTGAAATCGATGACACTGTCAAAGGGCGGCGCATAGGGCGACAAGGATTGGCGCAGGGCCGGATTCTGTGCGCCTTCAACCGCGGAATCAAGATCCTCCTGAGGTAGGCGGAAAATGGGCTTATCCGCCTTGTAGCCGGGGCTGCTGGCATTTGCCAGGTTGTTGGTGAGTAGATCCAAGCGCATCTGCTGCAATAGGGCTCCGGATGCTGCCACGTAGGTTCCACCGCTCATCTTAAGCTTTTCCTTCTTTGCAGACACTGCTTCGATGTGCCTGCGGCCGAGTGTTAGAAGCCAGTCTGGAGAGGATTAATTCAATTCTCATACCAAACACTTCGCCACAGTAGTATTTATAGTGTTCTCCACGCTAAAGGTGCCGAATGTGTTTTAAAAAGAGGGAAAACAGTTTTACACGCGGCAAGATCTGCCGTTAGGGGAAGGTTTTACCTGTTTAAATGAGAGGTCAGGATATGATAGCAAGTGGCTGACTGCGGGTAGGATTGATCAGGCAGTCCTTTTTCTCCCACCCTTTGGCCCTGATAGGCGCAGCTTGACATAGAGTTCAACGGCCGATTCGGGTAGATTCAAGCGCGAAGCCACTGCTTCCACCGAGAGCCCCTGTTGTATTAGTTCTGGGATCTGGCTGTAGGGGTCGAATATGGCGGCCGTTTCTTTGGTCCTGATCTTTGCGCTTGGGGCAAGCGTGTTGGCTGCTGCCTCCGGTTCAGTCGAAACCGACACCCGTTCGTTTACCAAAGGGGCAGTTGCCGGGCATAGCGTTGAAAGGTGGGATTGCAGTTCGTGAGTTTCCAGAACCGTCAACAGCGCCTTGCGCTGTTGATGAACCGCGTCGACGATGCTGTTGAGGGCGTTGTCGGTTTGCTGGAGAACCATCTCCAGGAGCATCTGTTGATTGAATCCGCCTGTGTCGGCATCCGGCGAGACTTCGGCTTTGCTCCTGCGACGGGTCAAGCGTCGCCAACAATAGGCGATTGAGATCAACAGCAGACAGGCACTTGGCAAGGCTACCCCCACAAGCAACACCCACAGGTCGATATTCACTTTGGTCATCGTCAATGCTCCTTCATCACTGTGCTATACGCGAATGTCGACATAGCGCGGCTTGCGGCCCGGGTGTTGTGAAGCTTGCCGTTCTTTTGAGGGACTGCTGCTTGGCGTATTAGCGAGATGCTTCCCGCGACCCTTGATATCTATGACCATGGCATCGTCTTGCTTTCCGAGAGCGTCCACCTCACGGTGGGAGTCCACCTCACGGTGGGCGTCGTCCCCATCCGGGGATTGACGTTTGCGCCTTTGCCGCCGACGTTGCTGGCGGTCTTTGGGTTGTTTCTGGGCGGCGGGTACGCCCGCCACGCTTCTGGTCCCCGAAATCATGTCCGTTTACCTCCACCAAGACGAAGGCGAACCGCCGAAGGACCCGTTTTTACAGCACAGTCGGGCCTTAGTCGTCGATCAGCCCCTCTCTTCTGAGTTTGGCGCGAAGATGGATGATCGCCTGGGAATGGATCTGCGAGACGCGCGACTCAGTGATGCCCAGCACCTTACCAATCTCTTTCATGGTCAACTCATCGCTGTAGTACATGGAAACCACCAGACGCTCCTTTTCAGGCAGAGTCTCGATGGAGCGGGCGATGACCATCTTGATCTCCTTCATGGTCGTCATGCTGAGGGCATCTTCACGACTGCCGTTGATGAGACTGTCCAAGATGGCGTCTTTTTCTTCGCGGCCGGTATACCCCACCTCTTCAAAACTGATGAAAGAGATGCTCGACATGCGTTTGACCTGATAATACTGCTCCAGATCCATATTCAGCTCTTCGGCCACCTCTTCATCGTCAACCTCTCGGCCAAGCTTCTGCTCTAGTTTCAGATAGGCCTTTTCCAGGTCACGGATTTTGCGCCGGGTAGTGCGCCCTAAAAAATCGCGTGAGCGCAGCTCGCTGAGAACGGCGCCTTTGATGCGGAAGACGGCATAGGTGATGAACTTGTTGTCCCGGGTGGGATCGTAGCGTTCGATGGCCTGAATCAACCCGATAATGCCTACGTTTACAAGGTCATCCACTTCAACAGATGGCGGGAGATGGACGGCGATGCGATTGACGATGCGATTGACGTAAGGCAGATACTCGGTAATGATCTCATTGCGCAGGAGGAAATCATCTTTTTGCAGTGTGCGGATCTTCTTTTCCGTAACTGCCATATTCTGTTGTCCAGTGCTCACGATGCCAATTCTCCCTTATAAATTGATAGGGTGCGCCATTTTTCTGGCGAAGCAGTTCTCCGCTTCGAGGTCGGAATAGTAGGTTGCAATTTCTGGGCCTGCCCTGATGAGTTAGATTGTTGTCCTATTCAACAATCCGCTGAAGGATGTCCTTGCCGAAAAAATAATCGCCCGATGAGACCCACTCGGGTGGCGTCGACTTGTCCAAGTTTCGTGCAAGCACAGCAAAATTACGACTGGCTTGTGAAATGGGGGCCAGTTGGCTCACCATGGTCTGGCAGCGCACCCCCCGTTTGACATTGTCATCCAGGAGGATCTTTCCAAAATATTCCAGTTCGATATCCAGAAACCGGCCCGACACCATATTGAGCTGACGAAAAGTTTCGTCTGCCTCGACAACACTTTTTGCTGAGTTAACAATCAGTTTGAAGTGCCGTTCACGGTACTTGATGGAGAGAACCTTCATGAGCGCATAGGCATCGGTAATGGAGGTGGGTTCCGGGGTGACCACCACGATAATCTCCTGGGCGCTGGCGGCGAAATAGAGCACATTTGTGGAGATGCCGGCAGCCGTGTCGATGAGAAATACATCATATTCCTGGATGAGGTCGTTCAAGCTTGTCAGAATCCTAAACTGCTGATCATGGGAGAGGCGTGTCAACGCTTGCACGCCAGACGAAGCCGGCAGGATGTGCAAATTCCCCGGACCCGAAACGACGATCTCAGCTAGCGTCTTTTCTCCGTTGATGACGTGGGCCAGATTGTAGCGCGGGGCGATGCCCAGCAGCACATCCAGGTTGCCCAGCCCCAGGTCAGCGTCAAAAATCAGAACACGCTTGCCGAGCTTAGTGAGGGCATACCCAAGATTGGCGACGATATTGGTTTTCCCCACCCCGCCCTTTCCGCTGGTAACGGCCATGACGCGGGTATCACGAGTGCCACTGGCGCGTGAGCCGCGGCCTTTATTAGAAGCGCGCTGCGCTTTAACATCGCAAAGACGGATGATGTTGCTCATGGGATCCTTGGTCTGAATCAAGTTCGCTCTCCTCACTGGTCAACTGCCGACCGCTTTGAGACGAAAGGCCTCAAAGGCCGGTCTCTTCGAAAGGCGCATGGCGCAACACATCCGGCATGGCTTGAAATTTTGTGCTTTTGCTTCGCCCATATTTTTAAAAACGAGAATATTGTCGGGATTAATCCGTTTGACGGCTTTGCAGTCCGGTTGGTGGAAAATGTCGGAATTGCGGTTGGCAACAAAGTAGTCCTGGTGTACTGACGGCGCCTCGGGAATTGCCGGCCTGGGAGGTATCGCTGCGGCAGCTTCCACGCCCGCCTCCTTTGACTCGGCCACTGGTCCATCCTGAAAACGTCCTTGAAGCACAAAGAGTTCGATAACGGTGTCGGCAGTGGCGGTTTTGAGGTCGTCGGGCACTTTGGGGCCGTCGGTGAGGTATGACAGCGGGGTTTTATTGGTGGCCATCAAATTGAGCAGATTGCCGTATACCGTCGTTTCGTCGAGTTTGGTGAAAATTAGACGATTGTATCCCACGCGGTTGAATTGTTCGGCCAGAAGATGCAAGTCACGGTCCTTGGTGGAAGCGCTCAGGAGAAGATGGGTCTCATCGGGGCGCAGGCGTTGGAGGAACTGATCCAGTTGTTTCAGCTCCTGGGTGTGATTGCCGCTGATTCCAGGGGTGTCCACCAAGATCAGATCCATGGATCGCATCTCTGCCATGGCCGCTTTGGCTGCAGCCTTGTCCTTGATCACGTAGAGGGGCAGATCCATCACCCGGGCGAACATCTCCAATTGGGCGGTCCCGCCAATGCGCTGGTGATCGAGGCTGATCAAGCCCACCGCAGCGCCTTCATAGGCACTGGCGATAGCCGCCAACTTTACCGCTGTTGTGGTTTTACCCACGCCGGAGGGCCCCACCAGAGCCACTACCTGGGGAGTACCTTTTTTCCCCGGACCAGGCTCGGCAATGGTCAGTTGATCCTTAAGCAGATGTTTGAAGCGCTTGTTGAAATCTCCAGCAGCCATCTGGGCGCTACTTTCGATATGACGGCTGACACTGAAAACCATGCGGGCGGCCAGGTCATCGCTCACATCCTGAGCAAGCAAGGCGCGCTTGAATTTGGCCAGTTCAGGGCCCGGCTTGGGCGCTTTCACAGCCGTGGATGGGGCCGCCGTTGGGGGCGCCTCGACAGCGCCTGGTTGGGGCAGGGTCACCGAGGCCTGCTGCTCGGGAACCGACACGGTTCTGACCGGCAGTTCGGTTCCCAGGGGATTTACCGGATCGGGTACCACCGGGGGAAGCACAGCATTGAACTGGGCGGCAGACCGCTTCTCCGGGGAGGGGAAACGGTCCGATGCGGCGGTGATCTCCACGCCCCCGCGTCTGTGGGCGCCGAAGATACCGCCGGCCGGTTTGATGTTCTTGGCCGACAAGATAACGGCCTGCTCACCAAATTCCTTCTTAACCTTGCGAAGGGCGGCGGCCATGTCCCTGGCTTCAAATCGTTTAATCTGCATGGTTCAGCTCCACTGTGGCAAGGGATTGGATTTTTACTGTCGGGAGAATTTCGTCATAGGCCAGGACCACCATATTGGGGATGAAGCGATCAGCCATTTTCTTGAAGTGGCTGCGCATCTGGGTGGCACAGAGGACCACCGGCTGGAGGTTCAAGGGGACGAATTTCTCCAGTTTTTGGGCAATATCCTGCATGATGCTCCTGGCCTCCATGGGATCCAAGGCCATGAAGGCGCCCTGATCCGTTTGCTGAATCGACTCGACCATGCGCTTTTCCAGGGCCGGATCCATGGTGAGGACATAAAGTTCGTTGTTTTCGGTGCGGTGGAGGCTGGTAATGGTGCGCGATAATGACTGGCGGGCGTATTCGGTCAACATATCCAGGTGTTTGACACTTGGTGACCAGTCGGCCAGACTCTCAACGATGGTCAACAGATCACGGACCGGCACCTGCTCAGCCAGCAGTCCCTGGAGCACTTTGACCACTCCCCCAAGGGTCATCAGATTAGGCACGAGTTCTTCCACTGCCTTGGGGTGAGAGCTCTTGAGGGCTTCCAGCAGTTGGTGCACTTCCTGGCGACCTAAGAGCTCATGGGCCTGGCGCCGGATGACGTCCGAAATGTGGGTCGTCATCACGGTGGGTACATCCACCACCGTATACCCCCTAGCCATAGCGGTCTCTCTCTTTTCGCTCTTGATCCAGTACGCGGGCAGTCCGTAGGTGGGCTCGGTGGTGTTGACGCCCTCGATCTTGCCCTGGGCGTTGCCCGGATTCATGGCCAGGTGGTAATTGACCATCATCTCGGCCCGGGCGATCTCGACACCCTTAAGGCGGATCACGTATTCACCCGGTTTGAGCTGCATGTTGTCCTGGATATGGATGGAGGGCACCACGATGCCGATCTCCTGGGCGATCTGGTGGCGGATGGACTTGATACGGTCGAGGAGTTCGCCGCTCTGCTGCACATCCACCAAAGGGATCAGACCGTATCCAACCTCTAACCCGAGGATATCCACGGGCGGCAGGGGCGCGTGCAGATCGGGAGTTTTCTCTGCTTCTTCCTGAGGTTCCTCAAGAGCGGTCGCTTCCGCCATCCTTCGGGAGCGATTGCTCTGATACACCAGGTAGGCGGTCAGGCCGGCACCCACGGATAGAACGAAGAAGGGGATGGTGGGCAATCCCGGGATCATCCCCAGGCCCAGCAGAATGACAGCGGCCAATCCGATGGCGCGGGGCTGCACCAGCAACTGGGAGCTAATCTCGTGGCCCAGATTGCTGTCCGAGCCGGCGCGGCTGACGATGATACCGGCAGCCGTGGAGATGATCAGGGCAGGGATCTGGCTCACCAGCCCATCGCCCACTGTGAGCAGGGTGTAGGTACGGGCGGCGTCGGCGAAACCCATCTGGTTTTGAAAAACGCCGATGGTGAATCCGGCGATGATGTTGATCAAGGTAATGATGATGCCGGCGATGGCGTCCCCGCGGACGAACTTGTTGGCACCGTCCATGGCACCGTAGTACTCCGCTTCCTTGGCTATGATTTCACGCCGCTCGCGGGCTTCGTTCTCGTCGATCATCCCGGCGTTGAGATCGGCATCGATGCTCATCTGTTTTCCAGGCATGGCGTCGAGGGTAAAACGCGCGGCCACCTCGGCGATGCGCCCGGCACCCTTGGTGATAACCATAAAGTTGATCACTACCAGAATGATGAAAACGATCAGACCCACCACGTAGTTGCCACCGACCACAAAATCCCCGAAAGCGCCGATCACTTTACCGGCGGCCCCGGCACCCTCCTGACCCTTGAGCAGGATGATGCGTGTGGAGGCCACGTTGAGGGATAGCCGAAACAGGGTGGTCAGGAGCAGAATCGTCGGGAATGATGACAATTCCAATGGTTTGAGCACATACATTCCCATGAGGAGGATGAGCAGGGAGAAGGTAATATTAAAAGAGAGGAGCAGGTCCAGAAACAACGGCGGGATGGGAATGATCATCACCATCAGGATGCCCATGGCCCCAAGCCCCATGAAGAGGTCCGAATTGCGCGAAAAAATTCCCAGTTGAGCATCCGGCGAGTGGTTGGCAGCAAGCTCCATATAGAATCTCATTCCTTAGGTTTAGGCGTTCTTGCCAGGGAATATAGCAATA
>JBNKKA010000037.1:0-29102 GCA_050291585.1 Desulfobacteraceae bacterium | reverse complement strand
CATCCGTAGCATGCATCTTGCGGATGTCATCATTTGATGACCCGTCATCTTTGATGATGCGTCATCTTTTGATGACCTTATCCGCCAGGATAGCTACCATTCGGCGTTTTCGCCAAAGCAAGAAAAGCAATTTCAACCGGGGTCGCGGTGCCAGACACCGCTCGGGAGTGGTGTACCCGGTTGCTGCATAGTTCGGGTAGCGGTCGCCACAGAAAGGAGGTACGCAGAAGGCAGTCGGTTGTAGAGAATGGAGCATGCCACACGGTTGTGGCGTCCCTTAGGGAATGCCTATCCACATTTCTGGATGGGCACCGGGGAATCAGAAACATGACTTTTAAAGGAGGAAGAAGATGCACAAGCTTTTTAAAACAGCACTAACACTGGCCCTCATTCTCGGTATCGCCACCCTGGCCTGGGGCGAAAGCGCCACCAAGGAAGAAGTCATAGCCCAATGTCACAACGCCGGCAAACTCGTGCAGGAAAAGGGCATCGATGCGGCCATCGCGGCCATCGGCGACAAGGCCGGTCCCTTTGTATGGAAAGACACTTACGTCTTTCTCATGGATCTGGACGGCAAGATGCTGGCCCACCCCATCAAACCGGAACTGACCCAGCGCAGTGATCTGCTCCAGGTGGCGGATACGGACGGCAAGCCCCTGTTCATGGAGTTTGTCAAACTGGCCAACACCAGCGGCAAGGGCTGGGTGGACTACATGTGGCCCAAACCCGACGAGGACAAACCGGTCGGTAAAACCAGCTACATCTACCGCGTGCCCGGAACCCAGTACTTGGTTGGAGCCGGTATTTATAAATAAATAATCCAGGGGTTCCCGGGGGCCTTAAGGTTGTGCTTGCCCCCCGGGAACTCTGGATACGCCTGTCAACCCTATCGTTTCTGGGCAGGGTGACCAATCATGACTGCCCCTTCTTTTTCCGACGGTAGGCCCACCACAATTGCCCGAAGGTCGTGAAACTGAAACCCCAGGCGGTCCAACGGAATAAACGCCACACCCGCAAGGATCCCAGACTCAGGGCGGGCTGCCAGATACGCAACCCAACGGCCAGGCTCAGGCAAGTGAAGACGCCCACCAAACTAAGGTAGTAACCGGCGCGGGTTCGCAGGGCCAGGCGACCAAATATCAGCAGATGGATGATGAAAATCGCCAGCAGGAACAATAGCAAATTCGAGTTCACAAGAGAATTCCATTTCAGCGCAAGTTTCAGCCGTCTTCAGGACGAGGCCTGTTCAACGAAGGCCTTTAATCCATGGGCAGCAGCGCATATCCCTGGTTCTGATAGCCCACCAGAGACACGAACCCGTTGACCACCAGGGTCACTTGGGGCAAAATATCGGCGGCTTTAATATTCTGAGCCTTGGCGGCGATGGCGCATTGCTCTAGGACAAATCCCAGTTCACTGAAAGCCTCCACCCACTCGCGCATCTCGCTTTTGTGCTTCTTGTCGGCGGCCGACACATAGGCGGTCGCTCCACGAGTGACAAAGCGGCTGGCCGGACCACGAAATACCACCACCACCTCAGGCGTGAAGCCGGCATCGACCAGCTGGCTGTAAGTGGTATCCAACAGGTCCATACGGCGGAGCAGGTGCTGTGCATCGCCGACGTTGACATCACAGACCAGGCGCACCGTCTTGAGACTCTGCAGTGCTTTGATGGCCGACCCCTTGGCCGGGTTGGCAGGCAAGCAGCCGATCAGTGCCAAAACCAGAAGAAACCGATATTTCATCCCAACCTCCTTCATGGAGATAACGGCCAGCCGTGGCCCGGACCGCAGGCCGTCCATACCTACTCTGGTGAGTCCTAATCAACAAGATAGGCATCCAGGGCCGGTTTGGCCAGATCCAGCGTCTCAGTTGAACCCCGTGGCCAGGGCCCGCGCCCAGTCGGGGCGGCCCTGCTGATTGGCGGCAGTCACGGCCTGGGGCCAGGCATAGGCCAGACTGATGAACTCCGCATTCCAACCCGAGACGGTCTTCTCAATGACGGCATAGCGCGCATGGGGGGCGTAATTTTCCATGCGGTGGGGCACTGGTTTTTCGTCAGCATAGGCCGGCAGCCCCACGCTGCCGGGGTTGATCACCAGGCGGCCGTCGGGCAATTGGACCAGGCGGGGCAGGTGGCTGTGTCCGCAGAGAATCATGGAAACCTCGATACCTTCCAGCAAACTGGCGATGGCATCCGGGGCGCGCAGCCGGGGCTGGCCGTCGGTCACATCTTCCAGGAGGTAGATCCGATCCGATCCCGGCACCCCGTGGCAGAGAAAAATTTCCTCATTGAGGACCGTCTGCTGCGGCATGCGCCGCAGCCAGGTCAGGGCCGCAGCCGGCAGGGCCGCGCGCACAGAGGCCAGGGTTGGGTGGGCGGCCATCTCGGCCGAGGGGGTGTCCACGATAAGGCGGTCCTGGTTACCACTCACCGAGAGCGTGTCGAGATCCCGCAGACGCTCGTAGGTCTCAGCTGGCGCCAGAGGCCCATAAAGGGTGTCTCCGAGATTGATCACCGTGGCGATGGCGCGGGCGTGGATATCTTCCAGGACCGCTTCCAGGGCCCAGATGTTCGCATGGATATCGGACAAAACGGCTATTTTAGACATTTAAAACGTCTCCGAAATTGACTCTGGCATAAAGATCGCCCCAACCCAAGCGCTGGATCAGACCCGTAAAATGGCTGGGCAGAGGGGCCCGGATGCGCACCGTCGTCCCTGTCAGGGGGTGCTCAAATGAAAGGGCCACGGCGGTAAGCAGCAGCCTCGGGCACCCGAAATGGTCGGCGAAAAAACGATTGTGCGCCCCCTTGCCATAGCAAGTGTCCCCGATGATGGGGTGGGCGATGTGCTTCATGTGCCGCCGCAATTGGTGCCGGCGGCCGGTTTTAGGCCTCAGGGCGATCAGAGAATAACGGCTGGTGGGGTAGCGGTCAACGCCAAAGGGCAGCTCGATCTTGCCGAGCCGGCGGTAGGTGGTCACCGCGTCCTGCAAGCGTCCATCATGGGCCTTGGGACGTCTTCGCACACGAAGCCGTTTAAGGGGATGGTCGATGCGCCCCTCGGTGGCCGTATAGCCTCGCACCACCGCCAGGTATTGCTTCCTTACGCCTCCCTGGTGGAATAGAGGCGCCATCCGCCTTGCGGTGTCTTGATCCAGAGCAAAGAGAAGCACCCCACTGGTGGGTCGGTCCAGGCGGTGCAGGGGGTAGACCCGCTGGCCGACATGATCGCGCATCCGTTGGAGGGCATAGTTACTGGTCTCCGGGGCCTCCGAACTGCGATGCACGAGCATACCGGCCGGCTTGTTGAGTGCCACGAAGTGGGCGTCCTGGTAGAGGATCCGAAGGGGTGCGGGCATCTGTTTCAGCTATCCCGATTGACTGTCTCGGCCGAGAAGGCCGGCAGACAGACGGCGACGTACTCGGCGCCCTGATCGTCGGCGGTCCGGTAACGCACCCACTCTCCGGCTTCGGACAAGATGGCCTCGCCAGCTTCAACCCGGATGGCGCCGGCCTCGGTCTCCACCAATAAACAGCCGCCCAACACCACGGTATACTCATCGAAGGCGGGTCTTTGCCCGGGTTCGTGCCACCCCGCAGGCGCCACCATGCGGGCAATACTCACCGCCGCTGTGCCACTGTTGACCCGGCCAAAGTACTCCTCGATGGTCTTGGGTTTATTCCCTTCCGCGGCAATCCGGGTCGGGGCGTCGATCTTATGGGCCATATCTACCTCCTGTGGCCATCGCCAGAGGCATGCGGCGATATCTCTGGGTCACTCGTTCTAGTGCACTTCCCCGAGCGGGAGGTCGTCAGCCAGGTCGCCTGCTTTGCGGGTGCTGCTCAGGTTGGGATCCGCCAATTGCCGCAGCAGCTCGGCATATGCCGGCCTGAGCGGATATCCCGCCATCTGTGCGCGAGCCTCCAGGGCCTTGACGAACTTGGAGGGCGCCTGGCGCAGCCCCCAGGCAGCCAAGACGGCCGGAATCCGCCCACAGGGATCCACCAGCATGACAAACTCGATGGCCGTGCGGTTCGCCCCCAGGGGGCGCAGCCGGGTCGCGCTGCAGCGCATCTGGGCCCGCACCCGGCCATTGGCCAGCGGGGCTAGGGGATGCTCGATGGACTTCGCCTCCGCCACCAGGTCGCCCCGCACTAGGTCCAAGCGCAGGCGGCTGTGCAAGACCAGTTCACGATCAGCAAAGGGGAAGGGTACCGCGTAAACGCTCCTGGTGACCACCTCAAAAGCGGAGGTTTGGGCGACCAGCTCTTGGTGGGCCAGATCGGGTATCCAGTCAGCCGCCGTGGCGCTGTCGCTCAGCACCTCCAAAATCTGTTCAATGGGGGCCTTGAGAATGGTTCTGGCGCGATAGGCCGACTGGTGGCTTCCCTGAATGGACTGCTCCTCGACCACGATGCCCCCCTCGCTGGCGATCTGGGTCCACCTTTCGGCGCGCAGCGCCACGGGCGGTTCGTCGGAGGCCCACAGGGGTTTCCCGGCCAGAAACAATTGCAGACCCAGCATTAGGATCAGAGAGTAGGTCTTCGGCGGCCCGAACCTCATCCTTGTGGCTCCCTTGTCTCACGAATTCATACCGTGATTTAAGAAATCATGCCGTGATTCAAAGAATCATGCCGTGTTTCAAAGAATCATAACGTGATTCAAAGAATCATAATGTGATTCAAAGAATCACACCAATGCTTGCACAGCGGCATGCCCCCCCTTATCTTAAAAGGCATAAACCCCGTCGCCGCTGGTGATGGCATTGGAACGCAGACGCTCCCTTGAGGCCTGTCCACTTTCCTTTGCCCGCAGAATGCCATCTACCCGAGCACTTGTCCAGCAGAGAGCCGACCATGACCACACTGGGCCACAGCCTGACCGGACTAGCCGCCCTCACCTTCTGCCTGCCCCTGCGCCTCGGTTGGCTGGGGCGGCTGGGGTGGGCCATCCTCTTCATCGCCCTGGCCAGCATTCCCGACTGGCCCCTGCCCTTCTGGGGCCACCGCCAGCTGGCCGTCAGCCACAGTCTGTGGGGGAACCTGGCCCTTTGCGCTGCACTGGCAGCTCTTTCCTGGAGACTGGTGCCCCGCCGGTTCAACCGTGCACGGATTATGGCCTGTGCGGCGATCGCCTGGCTAAGCCACCTGCTCCTGGACACCCTTTATGGGGATCTGCCCGGCGTCGCCATCTACTGGCCCTTCAGCAACGCACTGGCCAGCCTGCCCCTGCCATGGCTGAAAAGCCTGGCCCAGGTACCCCCGCCCTTCGACCCGGCGGTGATCCGGATTATGCTGCTCGAAGCCCTCACCTTCGCCCCCCTGGTGGTGTTGGCGCTCTGGCTGCGCGGCAAATGGCCGCCGCCAACCGATCTCTAAGCCTTGGGGCCCCGGATTGAAAAAGTGGGCGCAGTTGCGTATACTTCAGGCACCGTATGGGACCCTTTCTGAGTAGGACACCGATCAACCCCTCGCAGGCCCAGCACCTTGCCGTCGCCATACCAAGCGGCTGGACCGGAAGCGGGCACGACCAACAGCCCAGTCAAAGAAGCAGCGCCTTTCCAGCAAGCCGCGGGCCATCGCTCCCGCGAAACCCGATACCCCAACGAAAGGCCAATTGCCATGATCATCGCCATTCCCAAGGAAAGCTGCCCGGGTGAAGCGCGCGTCGCCCTTGTGCCCCAGCTGTTGCCGGGCCTCGTCAAAAGCGGTCACCAAGTACTGGTGGAAACCGAGGCCGGTCTGGCCGCCGGATACGAAGACGCGGCTTTTGCCAAACAGGGCGCAACCCTGGTCAACGATCGCGCGGCCCTCTTCGAGCAGGCTGAAGCACTTTTTATGGTGCGCGGCCCGGGGGCCAACCCCGAAACGGGCAGCGCCGATCTGGCCCGCATGGGGCCCGACCAGACCCTGATCGCCTTTCTCAACCCCCTAATGGCTCAAAAAGAGGCCCAGGCCCTGGCCCATGCGGGGATCACCGCTTTCAGCCTGGAACTGATCCCGCGCATCTCGCGCGCCCAGAGCATGGACGCCCTGAGCTCCATGGCCAGCCTGGCCGGTTACAAAGGCGTTCTGGAAGCGGCCAACCACCTGCCCAAAATCTTCCCCCTCATGATGACGGCCGCCGGTTCACTGACCCCGGCACGGGTCTTCGTCATCGGCGCCGGGGTCACCGGGCTCCAGGCCTGCGCCACGGCCAAGCGCATGGGCGCCCTGGTCTCGGCCTACGACATCCGCCCGGCGGTGCGCGAGCAGGTCCAGAGCGTGGGCGCCGAGTTCGTCGAGTTCGACCTGCCCACCGAGGCGGCCGAGGACAGCCGCGGCTACGCCCGCGAACAGAAAGCCGACTTCCTTGCACGCCAGCAGACCGAGATGGCCAAGGTGATTGCCGCCAGCGACGTGGTCATCGCCACCGCCGGGGTTCCCGGCCGGCGGGCGCCGGTGCTCATCACCGAGGAGATGGTCAAAGGCATGGCCCCCCGCTCGGTAATCGTCGACGTGGTCGCCGACCTGGGGGGCAATTGCGCGTTGACCGAAACCGGCCAGACCGTGGTGCGTCACGGAGTGACCCTCATCGGCCCGGCCAACCTGCCCTCCAGCGTGGCCTTTCACGCCAGCCAGATGCTGGCCAAGAACATCACCGCCCTCTTCGACCACCTCACCGACATGGAGGGCAACCTGATGCTCAACCTCAAGGAGGAGATCACCGTCAACACCCTCCTTTGCCACGCGGGCAGTATCACCAACGCCAGGGTCCGCGATGTCATGGCCCAGGCACCATCCAAGGCGTCCACCGACACCTAATCCACAAGGAGGCCCTTTCATGGATATCGTGCTGCTCCTGACCATCTTCGTGCTGGCCCTCTTCGCCGGCAGCGAGATCATCACCAAGGTGCCCCCCACCCTGCACACCCCCCTCATGAGCGGCACCAATGCCATCAGCGGCATCACCCTGGTGGGCGCCCTGGCATCGGCCAAGCTGGGCAGTCCCGCCCTGGCCTTGGGCTTGGGCTTCGCCGCCATCGTGCTGGCCACCATCAACGTCGTCGGTGGCTTCCTGGTGACCCACCGCATCCTCAACATGTTCCGACGGAAGGGATAGGGCCATGCCGCAATCCATCGCCAACCTCTTGTATCTCCTGGCCGCCGTGCTCTTCATCCTCGGCCTCAAGGGCCTCACCCATCCACGCAGCGCCCCAAAAGGCAACCGCCTGGGGGCCATCGGCATGCTCATCGCCGTGATCACCGTCTTGGTGGCCGAGACCGGCCTCAACTGGGGCGCAGTCCTGGCCGGTCTGGTGGTGGGCGGCGGCATCGGCACCTTTATGGCCCAGCGGGTTCAGATGACGGCCATGCCCCAACTGGTGGCCCTCTTCAACGGCTTCGGCGGCGCGGCCTCCCTCCTGGTGGCCGCCGCGGCCCTCACCATGGCGGCGGCAGCTGGCGCTGCCGCTCGGCAGATGCAAATAGCCGCCCTGGTCTCGGCCCTCATCGGCGCCGTCACCCTCGCGGGCAGTCTGGTGGCCTTCGCCAAACTCCAGGGTCTGGTCAGGAAGACCCTGCGCTTCGGTGGCCAACAGATCGTCAACGGCCTCCTCCTGGCAAGCGCCCTCACCTGCGGCGTCCTGGCCCTCCAGCACCCCGATCATATGCTCTGGTTCTGGCTGCTGGCCCTTCTGGCCCTCATCTTCGGTATCCTCCTGGTGGCCCCCATCGGCGGCGCCGACATGCCCGTGGTCATCGCCGTGCTCAACAGCTACTCGGGCCTTGCGGCCAGCGCCACCGGCTTCGTGCTGGGCAACAACGTCCTCATCATCAGCGGGTCCCTGGTGGGCGCCTCGGGCATGATCCTGACCCGAATCATGTGCCGGGCCATGAACCGCTCATTTACCAACGTTATCCTGGGGGTTCCCATGGGCGGGGGCACGGTTGGCGATGCAGACGCCCTCTACGAGGGCAAGGTCACCGCCACTTCGGCCGATGAGGTCGCCATGGTGCTGGAGGCCTCCCGCCGGGTCATCATCGTCCCCGGCTATGGCATGGCCGTCTCCCAGGCCCAGTACGCCGTGCGCGACCTCACCCACACCCTGGAAGATCACGGCATCATCGTGGAGTTCGCCATCCACCCCGTGGCCGGCCGCATGCCGGGCCACATGAACGTCCTTTTGGCAGAAGCCGACATCCCCTACGACCAGCTCAAGGACCTGGAAACCATCAATCCCAGCTTCGACCAGGCCGACGCCGCCCTGGTCATCGGGGCCAACGACGTGGTCAACCCCGATGCCCGCCGCAACGCCAACAGCCCCATCGCCGGCATGCCCATCTTGGATGTGGACCACGCCAAGACCGTGATCGTCATCAAGCGCAGCCTCAGCCCCGGCTTCGCCGGTATTCCCAACCCCCTCTTCGTAGCCGACAACGCCCTGATGCTATTCGCGGACGGGAAGAAGGCGGTGGCAGATATCAATGCGGCCTTGGCCGAGGGGGGCTGATGCGATGATGGGGAGAAGACTGCTGGGAAGTGGATTAAAAACGGTATCCGCCAGATGAATTCCGGTGATTCGCAGGCGCTGGGGCCTCACCGACACGGATGCTCCGGCGGGCTGGCAAAATACTGCTTCAACTTCTGCTCAACCTGCGCCTTCTCCTTTCCGGACAGGGGTGCGTACCTACGCTCATAGCGCCAACCATAGCCCCAACGATACCATGTGTAGAAATAGGGGCTCCCGCCAAAACGAACCCCCGCAAACATCACCTTCGCCAGGGCCACATCCCCCGTCTGCTTCAAGATGCAGTCCCGCAGAGCTTCGTCGGCCCCGCGCCGTTGCGCCGCCGTGCCCCCCTGCCAATAGGCCAGATCATGGTCGAAGCAGCACAGACACCAGTCCTCGTTGGTGATCAGGGATCTGTCGGGAAAGAGGGAACACCCATCGCTTTGGAAGTCTTTGATCTCTTTGGCGCCCGCGCAACCGAAGGTGAGGGCCGAGATCAGGAGCACGATCAACAGGGGCATGGATTCTCGCGGTCGACTATAGGGTCAAAGCGATCCAGAAAGTGAGTGTCGATATTGCCGCTGACATAATCCGGTTCGGCCATGACGCGGCGGTGAAAGGGCAGGGTCGTTTTGATGCCCTCCACTTGGAACTCTGCCAGTGCTTGGCGCATGCGGCGGATGGCGTCTTCCCGGTTTTGGGCCCGGACCACCAGCTTGCCGATCAACGCGTCGTAAAAAGGCGTGACCACATAGCCGTTGTGGATGTGGGTATCCAGGCGAACACCGGGTCCTGAAGGCAGACATAGCGAGGTGATTTCTCCCGGGGAGGGCATAAAATCGTTCTCTGGGTCTGCGGCGTTGATGCGGCATTCGATGGACCAGCCGTTGATACCGACATCTGCCTGCCGGATCGTCAGCGGTTCACCGGCGGCGATCCGGATCTGCTCTTGGACGATATCAATACCGGTGATCATTTCAGTGACCGGATGTTCGACCTGCACCCGGGCGTTGACTTCCATGAAATAGTATTGTTTGTTCTCGTCCACCAGAAACTCTATGGTGGCGGCGTTGGTGTAATGGATGGAACTTGCCATCCGAATAGCGGCCGTGCACATCTCTTGCCTGAGCGTGTCATCCACGAAGGCAGACGGGGCCTCTTCAATCAGCTTCTGGTAGCGCTTCTGGATGCTGCATTCGCGCTCGAAGAGGTGGACGCAATTGCCGTGGGTATCGGCCAGGATCTGCACTTCGATGTGGCGGGGCTTTTGGATGTATTTTTCAATATAAAGGCCTGGGTTGCCAAAGGCGGCGCGCGCCTCTCCCGATGCAGCAGAGAAGGCCTGGACCAATTCTTCTGAGTCATGGGCAATGCGCATGCCGCGTCCGCCCCCGCCGCCTGCCGCTTTGATAATCACAGGATAACCGATGGATTCGGCGATAGCGGTCGCCTCACCGGCATGGGCGACCTCACCGTCGCTGCCGGGGATGATCGGGACGCCCAATTGCTGGAAATGTTTTCGAGCCGCCGACTTGTTGCCTGCCAAGGCTATATTCTCCGCGGACGGTCCTATAAAAATGATATCGTTCTCTGCGCAGGCCCGCGCAAAATCAGGATTCTCCGATAGAAACCCGTATCCCGGGTGAACGGCGTCAGCACCTTTGCGTTTGGCCGCGTCCATAATGGCCGCCACATTAAGATAGCTCTTGCGGCTGAGGGGCGGACCGATGTTGACCGCATCATCAGCATCTTTGATTGGCAGTGAGTCTGCATCCGCATCGGAAAAAACCGCGAGGCTTTCGATGCCCATCTCTCTGCAGGCTCGAATGAGCCTCAAGGCGATTTCGCCGCGATTGGCGATCAGTATCTTTTTAAACACGGCAGGTATTCTCGATCAACGCGTGAATGGTTTCGTTTATAATTCTATTTCGATCAATTCCTGGCTCTTCATAACGACATCCTCATTTTCTACCATTATGCGCGTAACGGTTCCAGGCTGTTGCGCCTTTAATTCCGTAAATATTTTCATGGATTCGATGACACAGACTACTTCGTCTCTGTCTACGCGCTGCCCGACTTCCACAAAACTCTTTTCTCCTGGTGCAGGCGCCCTGTAAAAGGTTCCCATCAACGGGGAAGTAACCATGTAAGTTTCAGCACTCAATGCCTTCTCTCCTCTCGATCTAGATGGTGCGATCCTTATGGAATGCGGATTAAGCCCCAATGTTTCAACGTCGGGGTAAGAAAACCCGGCTGGGGGTAACCCAGACTCCTTATATTAGATGCTTCCCGTTTGCAAAAGAAATTCCCTCCCAAAAAGTTCAACGCGCAATGGGTTTATGAAAGCTGGGAGATTTCTATATTAAATATTTAAAATATATTTGACATATAATTACAAAATATGCAATGTATATTTCACCCGATAATTTGGAGCGCA
Source organism: Desulfobacteraceae bacterium (assembly GCA_050291585.1). GTDB lineage: Bacteria > Desulfobacterota > Desulfobacteria > Desulfobacterales > Desulfosarcinaceae > JASJCL01. The sequence continues at coordinate 18,169 of JBNKKA010000037.1, read as the reverse complement.
TTGAAGCCTATGAAAGCCGATTCAAGAGATACCAAAATGAAACAACCCCTCGGCGTAACTGCCTATGAGAAAATTTATCAAAAAATCGTCAGGTTAGAATTTGAACCCGGTCAACACCTTGAAGAGAAGCATCTGATTGAACGTCTGGGAATGGGGCGCACACCGATCCGCGAAGCCCTTTTGCGCCTGGTTGGGGAAAACCTGGTCGAGTCTCAGCCCGGCCGGGGATATATCGTACGGCCCATTACGCTCCAAAATATCAAAGCATCATTTGACATGATGCGAATTCTGGAAACCGGTGCGGCGGAGCTTGCCGTCAAACAGAATCTAGACCCTTTTTTGAATGCGATGGAGAAAGCGAATGGTGCCGTGAAGGCGGCCATCAAGGAGAACAAGCTCCTGCGCCTGGTAGAGGCGAACCATGATTTTCATCAACACTATGCCCGGTGTTCGCACAACGAATACCTTATCCGCAGTATAGATCAAATCCGGAGTGAATCCAAACGTTTGTCATATTTATCCTATGTCAATGAAATCGATCCCGGCATATCGCTGAGCCACCATTACGCTGCCGTCATCCGTGAGCATGATGAGATCATCGATTGCTTGCGAGAAAAAAATACAGCGCTACTGAAAAAAACGGTTCTTAAACACATCAACGCCTTCCAAAGGCGCATCATCCTGTTCATGAGTTCTTGATCGGGTGTGAGCGAGGATGGAGATATCCATTGCGTTCGCCACCTGATGATTGTTCGGCAGCAAAGCTTAACCAATCACCCATACCGCCACAGGAGGAGAAGATGAAAAAAGTAATGTTTATATTGATCAGCGCCCTGTTTGCCATGGGACTATTTTCCGATGCCATGGCCAAAACAAAATGGGATCTGCATCTCAACTATCCGGCCGGAAATTTTCACTCCAAGGGGGCCCAGGATTTCGCAGACAGGGTTCAGACAGCTACCGAAGGCGAATTGACAATCGTACTCCATCCCGGAGCTGCGTTGGGGTTTAAAGGACCCGAACTATTGCGCGCGCTGGCTGAGGGGCAGCTTGCCGCAGCCGAGATTCCCACCGGTATGGTGGAGGGGGATGCGCCGGTTCTGGCCCTCACTGCCCAGCCTTTCATCTCCACGAATGCATTTGAACAGCGTCTATTATATCAACTCTCCAAAGAGACTTACAAAAATATTCTAAAAAAATTCAACCAGATGACCCTGTACACCTCTGTTTGGCCTTTCTCCGGAATCTACACCCAGCGCCCCATCTCTTCGGAAGCAGATCTCAAGGGATTGAAGATGAGGGTGTATGACGGCACCGGTCTGGCATTTGGCGATGCCACCGGTATTGCGGCCCGCAAAATGCCCTTCAGTGAAGTCTATCCGGCCATGAAGGCGGGGCTTTTGGATTCAATGTATACCTCTTCCGTTTCCGGTGTGGATGCCAAGGCGTGGGAGGTGCTCAAGTATTTTTCACCCATCAATATCGTGGGGCCGGTGAACATGATCAATGTCAACCTCGACGTCTGGAACAAATTGCCTGAAAACCAGCGCGAAACCGTACTTGAGATCGCCGCGCAAATGGAAGATGAAATGTGGAATTTGGCCGCAGACATGGACCGCACCAGCCGGGCCAAACTCAAGGAGAATGGGATGACCCTGACGCCGGTAAGCAAAAAGTTTCGCGCTGAGCTAAACGCCATTGGCGATAAACTGAGATCAGAGTGGGTCAAGAAGGCCGGATCCGAGGCCCAGATGATCCTTAAGGAGTACAGCAAGATCGTTGGCCGTTAGGTTCACCGAAACTTAACCGGTAGGCAATGACCAGAGCTGGGGCGAAATGCTCTGGCTTTGGTCCCTTGAAACTCTAACAATTGGGTAGTTATCCAATCGCTATGAGGAACAAAGGGCATCATCAGCAATAGATCTAACTGCTTCTCGGTGAGTCTTGAAAACTGAGGATACTGACATGAAAACATTGGTGGGATGGATCGAAGGCTTGAGTGACTGGGCGTCAAAAATTTCCGCTGTCGTGCTGGGATTGATGACCCTTTTGATCCTAGTTGAAATTACTTTATGGAATCTGTTCGAAAAGACAACCCTTATCGCCGATGAGTATAGCGCATACGGGCTGGCCGCCATCATCTTTCTGGGTGCCGGGTATTGCCTCAAGGAGCGCGGCCACATTCGCATCACCCTCATTTTGGGGTTTCTGCCGCAAAAACTCTCAAGGCTCATCACCTTCATAGCCACAGGCACCACCACCGCCTTCATGGGGTATCTATGGTGGTATCTTCTTAAAATGGTGCAAGCAACCTTTCGCTACGATTCAACCTCAGGAACCCTGACCAATACCCCCCTGTGGATTCCACAGGCGATTATGCTTTTCGGCGCGGCATGCTTTTTTCTTCAACTGGTCGCCATCACTCTTAAGACCTATGCAGCCATCGGGAGCGGAGAGGAAGTGATCTAATGGATGCAAGCCTGATCATGTCTCTGGTGGTGTTCGGGATTCTGTTTCTGGCCCTGGCATGCGGCATCTGGGTGGGATTCTCCCTCTTTATCGTTGGCTTTCTCGGCATGGTACTATTCAGTCCCCTGCCACCCGGTCCCAACATGGGGTCGTCAGTGTGGGCAACTGTGGAGAAATGGGAATATGTGGCCCTGCCGCTGTTTATCCTCATGGGTGAAATCCTATATCGATCGGGAATATCAGAAAAGCTATTCAAGGCCCTGGTACCATGGCTTTACCGCCTTCCGGGCGGCCTGCTGCTGATGAACATCGTCTCCTGCACGCTTTTTGCCGCCGTATCCGGTTCCAGTGCCGCCACCACCGCCACCGTCGGCCGGATAACCCTGGCCGAGTTTGACAAGCTGGGTTATGACAAGAGCCTGGCCATGGGGTCGCTTGCCGGGGCAGGCACCCTGGGCTTTCTTATTCCGCCCTCCCTGATCATGATTGTCTACGCCATTTTGGCCGAGGTTTCCATCGGCAAGATGTTCATGGCCGGCATCCTCCCAGGGTTGCTGCTTGCCGGCGTTTATGCCGCCTATATCATCTACCGCGGCATCCGAAATCCCGAAATTGCGCCCCAATCTCAGGAAAGCTACAGCTGGAAGGAACGGATGACGGGCCTCAAGGACCTGGCCCCCACCCTGCTCCTGATCCTCATGGTCTTGGGGAGTATTTACGGTGGAGTGGCAACACCCACCGAGGCGGCGGCCATTGGTGTTTTCGGGGCCACCGTGTTTGCTTCCATCAACCGCCAGATGAATTTTAAAATCATGTTTGAATGCCTGGTGGGTGCGGTCAAGACCAATGCCATGATCATGCTCATCGTCGTCGGGGCAGGATTTCTGTCGCGCGTCATGGGATACTTGGGCATCCCCGCGGCCATTACCACGGCCATCACGGGGTTGGGACTTTCCCCCTACTTGCTGATGATACTTCTGGGCGCCTTCTACATTCTCTTGGGCTGCCTGCTAGATGGTTTTTCCATTGTGGTGATGACGCTTCCCATTGCACTTCCCATGGTGATGGCTGCCGGATTTGACCCCATCTGGTTTGGAATTTACCTGATTTTGATGGTGGAAGTCAGCCAGATCACGCCACCGGTGGGATTCAATCTGTTCGTCATCCAGGGATTGACAGATGAACCGATCATGAAGATCGCCGGATACGCAATGCCCTTTTTCTTCCTAATGCTGCTTACAACGGCAATCCTGACGGTATTCCCCGAAATCGCACTCTACCTGCCCCAATTGATGGTAACCAAATAGATAGTGTGATCCAGGTATTCGTTAGACTATAGAAGCAATTTCAAAATGAAAAGATAGTTCAGGAGGCGAGCCAGGTGAAGCAAATAGACCTTAATTGCGACATGGGTGAAAGTTTCGGGGCCTACACCTTAGGTATGGATGAAGCCGTAATCAGGCACATTACCTCCGCCAATGTGGCCTGCGGCTGGCATGCCGGGGACCCCCTGGTGATGGATAAAACCGTCAAGATGGCCGTCGAGCACCATGTGGGTGTGGGTGCCCATCCGGGATATCCGGATTTAATCGGTTTTGGGCGCAGGAGCATGAGCTGCACACCAGACGAGATCCGCAATTATCTCATCTACCAGATCGGGGCACTTGCAGCTTTTTGCCGGGTACATGGCACCCGGCTGCGCCACGTAAAGCCCCATGGCGCCCTCTATCTGACCGCCGTGGATAACAAGGATGTGGCTCGGGCAGTGGCAGAAGGGATTCTAAGTGTGGATCCGACCCTCAGCTACGTTGCCCTGGCAGGCCCCAAAGGTGAGCGTATGACCCGTATCGGTCATGAGATCGGTCTCAAGGTGATTTATGAGGCCTTTCCCGATCGCGCCTATACGGCGGAAGGCAACCTCCTATCCCGACGACTGCCGGGCGCGGTGATAAAAGACCCGGACCGGGTGGCTGAAAGAGCGCTCATGATGGCAAAAGAGGGAATCGTCAAAACAGTGGATGGAACGACCATTCCCCTGTCAGCGCAAACCCTATGCGTTCACGGGGATACGCCCTCTGCAGTGGATCTGGTAAAAAGCATTCGCAGGGCGCTGGAAATGGAGAGCATCATGCTCAAGCCCATCGGAGAAGAGGTTTAGTTGCACGTGAACGTCGGCTTATAAGGGCAAAACCTCGATCTCGCATTCTCGAAATGATCGATTTTATAAGGAGAAGGGGACAATGGAAAGCGGCCTATTCGAAAAGGCAAACTTTCGAATCGCAGGGGACTGCGGCCTTCTTGTGGAATATGGGAACACCATAGATCCTGCCGTCAATCATAAAGTCAGGTCAATGGCCATTGTGGTGCAAAACAATACGCCCCCCGGTGTCATCGAGATCATTCCCACCTACCGGTCGATATTGATCTACTATGATCCCTTGAAGACGAATCTATCTCTGTTAGAAGAGACCTTGACCGATTTGGAAAGCGGTCTTGCGGACATTGAAATTCCGCCGCCCAAGGTTGTCGAGATTCCGGTGTGCTACGGCGGAGACTATGGTCCGGATATCGACTATGTCGCCAAAAATCATGGTTTGACCCAACAAGAGGTAATCAATCTTCATACAGAACCCGACTATCTTATCTATATGGTCGGTTTTACACCGGGCTTTCCCTTCCTTGGAGGACTTCCCGAACGGCTTCACACACCGAGGCTCAAAACCCCTCGGACGCTGGTTCCAAAAGGATCAGTGGGTATCGCCAACGGGCAGACAGGGGTGTATCCCATTGCCAGCCCGGGCGGTTGGCAGTTAATCGGCAAAACACCCATCTCGCTGTTTTCCCCCGAGTGCGAGCCCCCTATTCTCTACCAGGCAGGAGATCGCATCCGATTCAAACCCATATCACCTCCTGATTACCAGCGACTATCAGGCGTGGAGGTCGACTAGTGGAGACATTCCTCGTTTTAACACCCGGGTCGTTCACCACCGTTCAGGATAGAGGCCGAATTGGGTATCAGCACATGGGAATTCCCGTTTCAGGCGCACTGGATTCATTTTCCTACCGAGTGGCCAATCTCTTGGTCGGGAACGCCGAGGACTGTGCGGTTCTCGAGAGCACCATCATTGGCCCTCAGCTATCGGTCCTGAGAGAAGCGGATATCGCTCTGACCGGCGGTGAGATGGATGCAAAATTGAATTACAAACCCATTGAAAACTGGAAAACCATCCGGATTGTACCGGGGGATGTATTGACATTCCAGCAGGTAAGAAGCGGCTGTCGTGGGTATCTGGCCGTCACCGGGGGCATCGATGTACCACACGTCATGGGAAGCAAATCCACCTACTTTGGCGGAAAGATCGGTGGGTTCGACGGTCGGCCATTGAAAAAAGGCGATATCCTGAGGCGCGGCAACGGATACTTGCTGGATACTCCGCGCTATCTCCCCCAGAGATGGATTCCCCGGTATCCGGATCAACTCACCCTGCGCGCCGTCGTCGGCCCCCAGGACGATCATTTTGATGAAGGTGTGGAAACCCTGTTCAGATCAGCTTTCCTGGTGACCCCCAAGGCCGATCGCATGGGCTATCGACTGCAGGGCCCGCCCATAACACACAGGCAAGGTGTTCCCATAAGCATTATCTCTGAACCCACCATGCCGGGTGGCATCCAAGTGCCCGCCGACGGGCAGCCGATCATCCTATTTGTCGAGCAGACCGTCGGCGGATACTCAAAAATTGCAACCGTCATATCAACCGATCTCTCTAAATTGGCCCAGGCAGTTCCCGGTGATTCGCTTAGATTTGAGCGCGTCAACCTAGAAGTAGCGCATGCCATCTACGAGAATGCTGAAAAGCGGATCAAAGCAATCGCTGATGCAATCGCGGGGTCGTAATTCCCGCGCTACTTTGGCGTCTGCGTCAACGCGCTAGCATTGGGTCTGTGGCCGCCCTGGTGTCCTGAAGCCACCTCAGTTCTACTCTGAGGCTGGGTGGTTGCTCACTTTCTTTTTTCCGTTTACCATCGCGCAATGAGGTTTTCTTTGTGACGCCGGGAAGATATTAAGACCCTGCCAAGATGTATAATTATAAGAATTACCATGAAACTCGTCATCGCTTCCTGTATTTCCTCCCAGAATTCTTCTTTTCGTTCTCTTAGGTGTTAGCCAGGCTCATCCAAGTGTTCGTCATTTTCAAAGGTGTATCGCAGGGTTTGTTGCCGTGAGACTCAAAGCTTTCGTTGACGCCCTTTTTTATTTGACAGATGCAAACACCTTCAATATGAATATCGTTTGATGTCATTTTTGACATAATAAACCGATCGACTTTAGGGGGGGGCAGAAGGCCCAGCATCAAATTCAGTCTCCTTGACCGCGAACAACACCTGCCTGTTGAATATCACGGGTTCAAGCGTTCTGAATGACAGTCTGAACGACATCACCGTGGAAATCGCAGCCGATTTCCTCGCAAAGCCAGATTGTGGCACAGCCATCGCGATCATCCTGCACTATCCGGAAATTCCGGTAGTAAAGACTCTGGAGCGGTACCAGCGGGCGGTACAGAGTTCTCGGGGCAGGCCTGAAGACGTATGCTTGCACTGAAACAATACCTGAAACCTATTTAAACCAGGGGAAAGAAAACCATGAAGCGAATTAGCCTGACTATTAATGGCGTTCAGCGCCAGCATGTCGTTCCCGAAGATCGCGTGCTGCTGGATCTTTTGCGGGAAGATCTGATGCTGACCGGCGCCAAGCAGTCCTGCGACCGCAAAGGCCAATGCGGCGCCTGCACGGTTATCGTCAACGGCAAAACCGTACGCGCCTGCCTGAAAAAGGTAACCGCCCTGGAAGGCGCCGAAGTGATTACGGTGGAAGGGCTGGGCACGCCCGCCAACCCGCATCTGATTCAGGAAGCTTTCGTGGCGGCCGGCGCAATCCAGTGCGGATTCTGTACACCAGGCATGATTCTCGCCACCAAAGTACTTCTGGACAACAATCCCAACCCCAGCCGTGAAGAGATTAAATATGGACTGCGACACAACCTGTGCCGCTGCACCGGGTATGCCAAAATATTCGAGGCTGTCGAGTTGGCCGTTCGATTCCTACGCAGTGAATGTAGCCCGGCGGAGGTGCGGTCAACGGTTGACGACAACCCGATGGGCGTCTCCCATTCCCGCCCCTGGTCAATGATGAAAGCCTGCGGCCTGGCGGAATTCAGCGCAGACATCGCCATGCCAGAAGCCCTGGAGATTGCCGTTGTGCGCAGCCCCCACCACCGGGCCAGGCTGAAGGGAATCGACCTCGCTGAAGCCCAAAAAATGCCCGGCGTCGTCGGCATCATGACCGCCGCTGACATCAAAGGCGCCAATTCCATGGGTTTTGGCAACGATCAACCATTATTGTGCACTGAAAATCTGCCCGTTCTGGGCGCCGCCGTAGCCATCGTAGCCGCACGTACGAAAAAGGAAGCCCTGGCGGCGGCGGCCGCGGTCAGTCTTGATTGCGAGGTTCTGCCGGCGATGCGCGATTCCCATGCGGCCATGGCGGATGGAGCGCCGGAAGTTCATCCAGGCACCCCCAACATCTGCCACACGGCCGGCCAGATCAAGGGGGATGCCAAGACGGCTCTGGAAAATTCCGCCATCGTGGTTTCCGGCGATTTCTATTCACCCCTGATCCACCAGGCGCCCTTGGAACCCGAAGCCTCGGTGGCATATATGGACGGCAGTGGAGAAGACGCCCAGCTGGTGGTCATCGGCCGCTCTATATGGATCCACCAGCACGCCCAGATGATTCAGGATGCGGTCGGCTGGGACAACGTGCGCTACATAGAGGCCTTTGCCGGTGGGCAGTTCGGCATCAAGTGCGACCTGACCTCCGAAGCCTTTGCCGCGGCCGCGGCCCTGCATTTTAAGCAGGCGGTGCGGTATATCCCGAGTCTTGAGGAATCCATGTGGATCACCCCCAAACGGCACCCTTTCCGTATGCAAACACGCATGGGCGCTGATGCGGATGGCAAAGTCACCGGCATTGAGATGGAGATGATCGTGGAAAACGGTGCCTACATGTCCATCGGCCCTAACATCATCGAAAGAGCCTTGGCAATGCTGAGCAGCGGTTACCACATTCCCAATGTGGAAGTGGAAGCCAAACTGGTTTACACCAACGATGCCTGGGGCGGCGCAGCCCGCGGTGCAGGGCCACCCCAGGTCAATTTCGCGGTGGAGTCCTGCATGAACCTTCTGGCAGCCAAGTTGGGCATGGATCCTTATGAGTTCCGGCGCATCAACACACTAAAAAAAGGACAGACCACCTCCAATGGCCAGGCGGCGGATGAATGGGCCTTCAACACCTGCCTTGATCGCCTCGAACCTGACTATCAAAAGGCCAAAAAGGCAGCGGCAGAGCACAAATCCGGCACGGTAAGGCGGGGTGTGGGCCTTGCCGGTTCTAGCTTTGGGGTCGGCGAGCCCGGCGATGTCTCGCATGTGGCCGTTGAAATCGATCCCGACGGCGGACTGTCGATCTACGGGTCCGTTGCCGATCCAGGAGAGGGCAACGACGCCATGTTGACCCAACTTGGCGCGCGTCTGATGGATCTGCCCATGAAAAAAATCCGCCTGATTACGCGCGATACGGAAAAAACACCAGATTCGGGCATTTCAGCCGGATCCAGACAAACCTATATGTCGGGTCAGGCCTTGGTCAACGCCGTCGATGCCCTCAAAAAAGTCATGGCAGAGACCGGCGCCAAGACCCGTGAGGAACTTGAGAAAGCCGGCAAGCCCGCCCGCTACATGGGCATCAACACCATGTCCCACACCGGCATGGACCTCAAAACCGGCCAAGGCAAGGTCTGGGATGCATACTGCCATGGTGTTCAGATGGCCGAGGTGGAAGTCAACACGGAAACCGGTGCGGTGAACGTGGTGAAGATGACCGCTGTGGTCGACCCGGGCAGGATCATCAATCCCCTGGCCGTGACCTGTCAGATCGAAGGCGGCATGGATATGGGTGCGGGCATGGCGCTGCGCGAGGAATACATCCACGGCGAAACGGTCGATTGGAACACCTACAAATTCCCTAAAGCGACCGATGCGTTCGAGATGGAAACGATCCTTTTGGAAACTCCGCGTGACAATGGACCGCTGGGAGCCATTGGCGTCGGCGAATTTACGCTGGTGCCCACGCACCCGGCCATCATCAACGCCATTGAGGACGCCATCGGCGTCCGGCTATACAGCATGCCGGCAACGCCGGACAGGATTCTGGCAGCGCTGAAATCCACCGATAGCTGATTTTAATGGTTCTCTCGATCAACAGCAGCGGTCCAAAGCGAATCGTCAAGCGCATCGACGGTCGGGACATCGTTTTCGACAGGGACGGCTACCTACTAAATCCCCTTCTGTGGTCCGAAACGGTGGCCCTGTTTCTGGCGCGCGAGGCGGGCCTCGAGACCTTGAGCGAAGCGCATTGGCGTGTGCTGCGATTTGTACGGGACTACTATTTGGAAGAAGGCAAGGAACCCATCAACCACAGAATCAAACTGGGCACCGGCATGAGCATTCAAGAGATTGAAACACTCTTTCCGGACGGCATGGCCCGGGGGGTAAAGCGCCTGGCGGGCCTGCCCAAGCCAAAAGGATGTGGCGGTTGAGATAAGGCACGCTCACCGCACCCGCTGTTCTGGAGGGCATTTCGACTCACCGGACAGCGGCGCCTGAAACGTGCTGCAGGAGGTACCGTTTCAAGCGCCGCTCAAATGAATAATCGGACACCTTGTCCGAGACACATACTGACAGCAAGGGTCTGCCTGGCCGCCAAGGATGAACCTTCATGGGTCAATGTTATCGATTTAAATACGGGAGAACCAAAAACACGGTCCATGGTGGAGACGAAGGGTTCAATTTCCGGCCTGATTATAAGACTTACATATAATTTCAATCGGATGCTGAACCGGATATCGGGTCATCTGCTTGAACTGCAGCCGGCAGCTCAGGCAATCGGTGACCATTCGGTCCGGATTCAGCTGCTTGATCTTTGCCATCAAGCGGCTGCCCATATGGATGGAGGCGTTATGGAAATCGCGCTTAAATCCCATGATCCCTGCGATGCCACAGCAGTAGGCGGTGCTGAGGAAAGATTCTATCGAAATATCGGGGATCAGGGCCAATAGATCCAGATAGGGTGAACCGATGCCCTGCTCCCGCTGGTGGCAGGGCGGATAGTAGGCCATTCGCCCGCTAAGCGGTCCAAAATCGGTAGAAAGCTCACCTTGCTGGTAAAGATCCAGAAGATATTCTCCCAGATCATAAGTATGTTCTGCAACTTGAATTCTTTTTAACGGATCGATGCTGGAAAAATACCCGTCGTCTTTTAAGATCTTGCCATAGATAGATTTATCGAGCTCGCGAAATGAAATCGCTTTCTTCGAGCCGTCCACCAAATCTTTGACTTGAGATGTTTCCCTCGTCATATGGTGCCCGCCGAATGTGGCGCGAAGGTCGTCCGGTATTGGGGATTTATTTTTACATACCCCATTGGCCGGTAGGTAATCGGGAATTTTCATCTGCCGCCCATCTCCGCCGATCAGATCCTGGTAGGCTTCAGAATAATAGGCGCGCTCCCTGAGGGCGTTTTTCAGCATAAAACCGCAGGTGGGGCAGGAACAGACAATATCATAGCCATCCGCCACCACCTCTGCCATTCGGGAAACCGTTCGCCCGGCAAACTTCAGGGTGAGATCCCGATCCCCCTCCAGCATGCTGGGCATGCCGCAGCAATTCTGTTCGGGATAATACACAGAGATGCCGTTGCGTTCAAAAACTTCAATGGCCGCTTTCGGCACCTCCGGAAATAAATACCGTGCCGTGCAGCCGGCAAAATAGGCGACCTTCCGGGTTTTTCCGCCGGGGGACGTCAGATGGAGTTTCTTTTTTTTTGCCCATGATGGAAAATCTTCTGCTGGGAAGCGGGGCAGTTTGCGTTTGGGATTGATACCGGTTGATTTTTTTAGGAGGGTGCCGATGGGTTCATTCTGAAAAAGCAAATTGGAAAGCCGGGGGAACGCCCCGCACAGCTTTCCCACCCGTTCGACATCCTCCAGCGTCCGAATGTAGGGGGCGAGTCCGTCTCTGTCGATGAACAAAGTTTTGGCGGTCATAATATCTTCCCGGATATTGGGACAGGGGCATAATGCACAATAGTTGCACAGGTCCGCCATATGCCGTAATTCCTGGGATGTTATCTTTTCGCCGGTTTCTCTTTCCCGATCCCAGAGCTTGTATATTTCAGGGAAAAACAGGCAACTGGTGTCCAGAATGTAGCGGCAGCAATCGCAATCGGTGCAGGCGTTCACTACCTCTCGCATTAATTTTTCCGCTGGGTCCATCACACATCCTTCTTGTCGACTGCTTTTTCGGTTCAAAGTATCTCTGAATTTGAGAAAGCATGTATTTACATGCAAATGGATCTCTGTCCAGCTTATTCCGCCAACATCGGTCAATTTCCCGATAAGGCTGCGAATCTATTTTCTATTCGATCGAAAGTTGCTCGCTAAATCGAGTAGCTGCGTCAGGAAGGTATTGAACGCACATCTAAAGCTTTCAGCCTCTTCCGATGATGGTGTACCCGATGGGCACCACTGCGTGCGCATGACGCAGGAGCATACAATGCCCACTTTAAAACCGGTGTGGTCGTTTTAAAGTGGAAAGTAATCAGAAGGGAATCGTTCGACAACATCACGGACCCGGCAGTTTAACTCGGTAAAATGTGCAGGTAGAGGTAATTTGCCCAGGGATCGGCACCGGCGGCGATCTCCCCAGAGGACAAAGCGTATTACGCCGAGAAGAATCTGCCTATATCGATTTGATATTGAGACGTAAACGCCAAATTTATTTGAAATCCAAAATGGTAGTCGTTTGATTATTATGCCCCAAAAATGGTCCTCCCCCCAAGTTCTCTAAACGCATTTTCATGTTCAGTTTATTGTTTCGAGGCGCCAAACCGATTTCTCCAATATCATGCAATGGGATACTTTAAAATCTCGCGCGCAATTATCATAGTCGATGGCTTCGTTTTCAAACAACTCGAAACCTTTGCGGCCGTTTTCCGCCACGAAAACCCGATAATCCTGATCGCCGAGGTAATCGTCCAGGCTCAGCCTGACCGCTTTGTCATCATCATTGAGCCGGATAGTGGTCCGCGCATCAGCCATTGTAAATCGCCTCTGTAGAGCTTTTGAGGACAACTGCTTGCGGCAACCCGTTACCGCTGGCGTCCTCAAGGGGTGAAAGGATAGGGTTTGCAGTGGTCGGCATGCACCGGTGCCAGATCCTTTCGTCGCCCATATCACCGATAGCCCGAAGTCGGTTGGTGTCAAGTTGTCCATCCATAGTCAGCTATCTGGTGATGGGAAGGTTGATGATGAACTTGGCCCCGGATCCGGGGCTGGATACCACCTTCATCTCCCCCTGATGCTGGTCGGTGACGATAAAATAGGAAACGCTCAGCCCCAAACCGGTTCCGATCCCCACCGGCTTGGTCGTGAAAAAAGGTTCAAATACCCGTTTCTGGGTGGCCTCGTCCATGCCGGGTCCATTATCCTCTATCTCCATGCAGACCATCTGCCGCACCTCATCATGAAACAGCCTGAGGATGAAGCGCGGGCTAGCGGTACCGGCCGCGTGCATGGCCTGGGCACCGTTGCTGAACACATTCAGCAGCACCTGTTGGATGGTGGCGTCTTCACATTGGATGGCGGGCACATCTTCAGCGTACTCCTTTTGAATCTCGATCCGTCTGAAATCAAAGCGCTTCTTTAGATTGTAGTCTGTAGCCGCCAGTTTGAGTGTCTTGTCGATGATATCTACCATATTCTTGCTCGATATCGTCTTTTCACTTTTTCGCGCGAAACTGAGCATATTGTCCACGATCCCGGCTACACGTTCACAGGAATCTTTGATCGTATCGAGCATGCGCGGGATACCCCGCGCCTTCATGAAAGCCTCGATGGCCTCAATACTGACCCCAATTGTCTCGGCGACCCTCACCGAGGCTGGCAGTGTGATGTTGTCCCCCAGGCGATTGGCCATGACATCGGCCGTCTGCATGATACCGGCCAGCGGGTTGTTGATCTCGTGGGCCATCCCGGCGGCCAGGCCACCCACGGACAGCATCTTCTCATTCTGGATCATCATCTCCTCAAGTCTGACTTTCTCTGTCACGTCGTCAACGCGGATGACGGCCCCAGGTTCACCATCGGCTACCAGCGGATAGATGGTGACGTCTTCGTATCTGATTCCGTCTGCCAACTTACGGGGCCGGCTGCGAAGCTTCAATCCCTTTTTTGCTTTGATCCGTTTTTGCAAGCCTTCCAGATCCGCAGCCAGATGCGGAATCAACGTCACCAGTTCTTTACCATAGGCGTTTTGTGCTTCGATCCCTGTCGTCAACTCGGCCGTTTTGTTCCATTGGGTCACACAACCATCCTTGTTCACGGCAACAAGGACCGACGGCATGGAGTTGACGATATTGGAGAGGTAATTTTGCAGTCGGCGGACCTCCTCCTCATCCTTTTTCTGCTGGGTGATATCCACCAAGGTTCCGATGACACTGGATTTTCCTGCAAGCTCTATGGTGGTTCCATACACCTCAACATAGAGCGTGGAACCATCCTTGCGCAACCCGCGAAACACATAGCGAATCGAATTGACTTCACCTTCAACGCGGCGGCGCAGGTTTTCACGGACAAGGTCGCGATCTGCAGGGGCGATCAAATCCAAGATATTGGTATCCTGAACCAGTTCATCGAAGGAGTACCCGAACATGTCGGCCATGGCTTGGTTCACATAGCGGAAGCGCCCCTCTTCGATATGGTAGATACCGGTCAGAGAAGATTCGGAGAGTTTGCGGAAAAGCTCCTCGCTCTCTTTGAGGCTCTGTTCCATCTGTTTGCGCTCGGTGATGTCCTGGACAAAGGCCACGCCGATCTCCTGGTCTTCAAATTGAACCAGATTCGAGATGATCTGGACGGGAAAGATCTCGCCGTTTTTACGCTGATGCCGGGTTTCGAGGGCATTGTGTCCAGCCGCGAAGAGCTTTGCCGTATTGGCGTCCCATTGCTCCGGTTTAAAATCGGGATCAATGTCAAAGACCGTCATTTGGCCAAGCTCCTCCCGGGAATAGCCTACACTCGCGCAGGCCGCTTCGTTCACATCGAGGATCTCTCCCTTAAGTCCCATATGCCAGATACCGATGGGGGCCGAGTTGAAGATGAACTGGGTGATTCGCAGAGATTCATCGATGGCCTTGCGCTCGGTGATATCCATAATCATGCCGAAGAAGACGATGGCGTCCGCCTCTTCCCGGGGAAGGGCGCTTCCCGAGAACCAGATCGTTGCTCCGTCGGGTTTGATGAAGCGGCCCTCGTAGTTCCAGGGGGCGACCGCATCGACCGCCTCCCTGATGGAGGCGATGAAATCTGCGCGCTCATCAGGGTGGATGCACGCCGCGAAGGTTTCAAAGAAGGGTTCCTGAGAAGGCGCCAGCCCGAGTATCTTGAGGCTCTGTTCGCTCACATAGATCACGCGATAGTCATGATCGCCAATAGCTTCAAACTGGTAGACGACGCCGGGGACATGGGTGGTGATATCTGTAAGCCGACGTTCGCGCCGCTGGATCTTTTCGGCCATGAGGCGCAGGCTATCCGCCAGGTCCCGGTCTTCGCGGGTTTTAGCTGGCGGCCACTCAAGGTCGTAGTTCCCGGCGGCAATGGATCTGGCGTGGGAGATGTTGATTTCGGTGAATTTGGAGAGGGTGGCCGCCTGGCGCCGGGCCAGCACCAAGGCCAGCGCCAGGGCGATAGCGAGCCCGGAGGCGATGGCGACAAAAACAGATCGGATGGGGCGATAAGTTTGGGCAGCGGACTGGGCCACCAGCACTTTCCATCCCAACCGGTCGACAGCCACCGTGGACCCCACTTGTTGCTCGCCGTCAAGCGTAAATGTCTGTGAAATCGGCCGTTCCCCTTCGATAGCGTCATCGGCTGGGAGCTCGGCCAGGGCCAGGTGTTGACCCCAGCGCGTTTGCCGCGAGTCGGCCACCACCCGTCCCTGCCTGTCGAGCACCAGGGTGAGCAGATTGGCCTCCACCGGCAGCTGGCTGATGAATAGAGACAGCTTCTCCAAGGTGATCTCGCCGACCAGCAGTCTGCCGGGCAGCGGAACGACCACGGCCACGGCCAGCCGACCGCTGACGGTGGAAAGGAAGGTTTCGGACCAGATGATTCTCATCTCCTGAAGTGTGGTCCGCATCAATTTGCGGCCGGTCAGATCGACGCCCAGAAGGTCAGTGCGCCTCGCACTTTCTCTCGCTGAGCGCGCCAGTCCGATTTGGCGGATCGTATGGTCTTCTTCGGCCACCAGGTAGATCGTCTCAAAAAGCTCGCCCTCCCCACAGGCGGCATCCAGGAGAGCCGTCAGCTGCGGATCCGAAAACGCCTCGTCTCCCATGACTGCACCAGGTGAGACAACATCGGCCAGGGCCACCAGTTGGCGCTCCCCTCCGATGAGGTGGGCCCAGAGCTCACCGGCAATCACGCGGGCCAAAGCTTGATGCCTTAGGCCGATATTGGTCAGCATCTGGGGGACGAGAAGAAGTGCAACCAGAATGGCAATGAGAATGGCGGGGATGAGGGTTTGGACGCTCAGGTGCAGCGAGATGTAACGTCGAAGGGGGACGGGGCCGGCCATGAAGCTACTCCAAGACGATGAATTTCTGGTTGCGGACGATGCTGATGGAAACGTTGGAGCCTTCTACCTCGCCAAAATCATCAAAGCGGATAGGCCCCTGAAGCCCTTCGAATTGCCGTATTTCCAAAAGGGTTTCCTTGAGACTCCGGCCCTTTTTGCGCGCACTCAAGGCGGTGAGGACGACCTGCGTGGCATCATAGGCGTAAACACCGGGAAAGCCGGGATCTCGGCCATAGCGGTCTAAATAGGCCTGCCGGAACGCTTGGTAGCGGGGAGCGGTGCTGTCGCGGTCAAAAGGCTGGATGACGGTGACCCCTTCCACGGCCCGGCCGCCCAGTTCGAGCAGCCGCTCGGTGGCGCCCCAGTCCGACAAGGTGATCCGGACGTGCGGATCGAGCTTGCGGATCTGCTGGCAGATCATGGCCGAGTCCATCGAGTTGGCGATGATCAGCACACCATCGGGCCCTTCCTTAAGGAGTTCTCGGGCAAGGGCCAGAAAGCCCGCCCCCTTGTCGGCACTGAAACCGATCGCGGTGAGGATCTCGCCGCCATGTCCAGTAAAAGCCGTTGTAAAGTTATCCAGCCAGTTTTCGCTGTAGGCCAGATTTCCCAAGTCATAGGTGGCGGCCATACGCTTCAAGCCGCCGGGGCCTGCGTTGAACTGGGCGCTTTTTCGAGCGTATCCTAACGTTGTCGTGGTCACCCGAAAAAAATGATCGTCGCGGCCCGAGAGTTTTTGAGTCGTAACGGTGGGACTGACGTTCACGATGCTGGCGTCGTCGAGTAGGGGTGCCACCACCATCCCCATGCCGCTGGTCATGGGTCCGATTATGGCGTCGACACCGGCATCGATCAAGGCCTCAACCGCCCGTCGGGCAACTGCGGGATCCTGTTTGTCATCCTGTATGATCAGTTCTATTCGGCGCCCGCCGATACCGCCCTGGGCGTTGCGGGCCTCGATCAGGAACTGGGCGGCATCTCTGCCTGAGATTCCCAGGTCGGCCCCTCTACCGGTTGTACCGCCGATGAAACCGATTTGAATGGGGGATTCTTTGCTGCAGGCCAGGAGCGTATTTAGAACGAATGCACCCCAAAAGACACACAAGCAAACCAGCAGAGCTCTGTGAAGGTTATGGCCCACGCCATCGTCTCCCATAAGCTTGATCTATGCGCTTGGTTCCAGGGTTCGAGGCCCCCTTAAAACAGTGTCAAAACGACGCGACAAGGCAACGGGTCGCCCCATACGTTCAGAATCTAACCATTGGTCCATATTCGTCCGTAATAAGGGTAACTGTAAATAGTTTATTTACAAGCGCCGTGTTTGGGTTCTTTGGGCTTGCGGGCCAGTATTATGATGATGAGACTGGCCTGCACAACAATCTCTTTCGTTATTATGATCCTTCCATAGGACGATATCTAAGGACAGACCCAATCGGACTTGCTGGAGGAGTGAATCTATATGCCTATGTAATCAATAATCCTCTTAAGTTTGTCGACCCATGGGGATTGAAAATCAGCAGGTCTCAAGGAGTAAAAGCTTCAATCGTTGCCAATGTTGTGACCGCCACTGCCGTTGGAACAGTAGTATTGGCAGGTGGAGGCGCCATCGCTACAGTTTTTGTGCCTGCTGCCATAGTTTCTTATGGATTTAATGTTTTCACGAGCGCGGCAATGACAGCATATTATGGGGGTGACGAAGCCGATATCTGGAACTCAATTATAAATGCGTCACTAGGGTCAACAGTATCGACGTTCTTCTTTCCCGGTGGTTTTTTATATGGATTAATGATGGATTTTGGATTTGATATGGTCTTGGCTGGTTCTGAGCCACTTATTAAATCAGAATGTGAATGATAATATTAATACAATTTTACAAGTAGGTTAACAAATGAGCAACTTACCATTAAATATTGCTTCATGCACATTCTTAATTGCGTGCTCAGTATTATTC
>JBNKKA010000036.1:0-29557 GCA_050291585.1 Desulfobacteraceae bacterium | reverse complement strand
TGCTTCCACCAGAGGTACCGAAGCACCTTTGCCGCCGCGGCTCCAGTCGTAGTCTTTGGGAAGATCATCCGGCGGCTCGGGATAGAGGATACGGTCGGGTTGGATCAAGCCGCCACGATGGCCGTAGCGCTCACCGCGCAGATTTAGCCCATCTGCCACTTCGGCCACTCGTTTGGCCAACTCGGCACCCTCCTCCAGAGTGGTGGCCCGGGGATGGTTGTATTCGGCGCCGTTCATAATGACGTGGACCGCAAAATTGGGACCCGTGCGATTTTTGGATTCTTCAATGCAGCGGCGCAAAAATCGAGTACGGTTTTCATAATTTTGGGGGCCATACTCATCGGTCCGCTTGTTCCAGATGCGCGAAAGAAAGGTGTTGCCCTGGTGTGCGGTGCCGTGGTTGATTTCACAGGCATCGAATCCCGCTCGGTAGGCTCGCTCGGCGGCACTGGCCCAGATATCGACTTGCTCATCGATCTCATCTTTGGCCATTTCCCGGCAGGGGAGGAAATCGGGTCCCGGAAGTTCGTCTTCGGTCATGGCTGAAGCACATTTAATTTCACGGATGGACATATCTTTAGGAAGCAATCCGGTGGGATTCCACGGCCCGGCATGCTGGAACTGGATGGAGACTTTGCACCCGTGCTTGTGGCATGCGTCGGTCAGTTTCTGAAAGCCCGGAATAAGCCGGTCATCGTCAAAGTGCAGCTGAACGCCCTCATAGGTGCCGTCTTCATAATAATGGATATGCTGAATACCCAGCGGGTATTCCACACCGCAGGATTCTACCACCAGGAATCCCACCCCCCCCCTGGCCAGACGTTCATAATAGGCGATCATTCGGTCGCCACAGGTCTGATCCGCATCCATAAAGGAAGTTCCATTGGCGGTTTTTATAATCCGGTTTTTGACTTTCACCGGACCGATCATCCCCGGTTCGAATAATTTCTGGAATCGACTGCTCATATTTTAACCCCTTTATTCATCACTGCCTCGACTTCCGCCCGCAGAGTGACTTCGCGCTTTACCTGTTTTTCTCTACAACCTTCGCCGCAGACCGTAAGGTTTCGACGGTCTTTTTCAGTCCTTCCTGTTCATCGGCGGCAAGCTCATATTCAAGAATCTCCTGGACGCCTCCCTTGCCAAGCTTCACGGGAACCGACATGCTCAACCCCTTCAGACCATATTCACCGTCCAGCACCACTGAACAGGGAATCACCGCACCGCTGTCTTCGACCACCGCCCGGATGATCATCTCCAGACCGATGGCACAGGTCCATCCTGCGGTGCGACCGGCCTGAAACGCTTCATACCGTTTTAATATATTGGGGACCTCGGAGCGGATGCTGGCTTTTACCGGCTCATCGACAGAAACGGCTTCACCGTTGATGCGGGCAGTACTGAACAAAAGCACCTGGGTGGAGCCGTGCTCACCGATAACCGTGCCATCCACCTGACTGACTTTGGCCCCGTATGCGCTGGCAATCATTTCCCTGAAGCGGAAGGTGTCGTTGATGGAGTAGCCGATCAGTTGCTTACGATCATAGCCACCGGCCAGATACAGGGCGTAGTTCAGTGGATCGACGGGATTTGTAGCAGTAATGATAAACGCTTGCGGGCAATATTGTTTAACCTGAGCGGAGATCTGTTTAATCAGTTCGATATTTTTTGGCAGCATCTCCATGCGATCGGCAATCAGCCCCTGGGGGGCGCCGGCGGCATTGATAACGATATCCGTGCCCACCATGTCGCTGTAATCCCCTGCGCGGATCAAGATATCTTTAGCAGACACTGCGGTGCTGATGTCCATGGCGTGTTGTTTGAGGACATTTTGTTTTTTCCCGCCAATCATTAGAATTTCGTCAGCCAGCCCCTTTGCAGCCAGGTAAAACACTGCGGGAGCTCCGACACTGCCGGCAGCTCCGATGATAGTAATTTTCATATCTCCTCCTCCTCGGCTCTGCATCACAAGGTAACAATGAGATGATTCAGAGAACAAATTTTTTATTTAATTAAATATTTAATGACGGTTAACACTTAATTGGTGGGGTGTCAATAGCTTTTCAAAAATTCCATAACTCCATTGAGGTACTATAATTTTCTAATATTTCAAATAATTAAAGAATTTTTTAGCACGGGATTTGCGAGATGATTGTGTGTATCATAAAATAGAATGGTTGGTATAATTTGCATCTTTTCATGCTAATTACGCTTGACAAACTCCTATATTTAATTAAATTTGTAATTTAATATGCCGTTTCTCATACATGGATGCCCATAAAAGCGATAATTATTTGGCCTTTAAGCCGTTGGCAGAGGGTGATTTAATTTGATAAGAGGGCTTTTTGGCAACGATATGAAGGAACTCTTGAGATGAGATTAGAGCCATGGTTGTAAAAAAAGAATCATATACCTATTCCGATGAAGCTTTTCACAAAATAAAACAACTGATTTTAAATCAGGAACTCATACCTGGTCAAAAGCTGATCTACGATGATCTGGCCAAACGGCTGAAGATGTCGAGAACCCCAATCATCAACGCTCTCAACCGATTGGAACAGCTCGGCCTGGTGGTTTCGGAGTCTCGCCGGGGCTTCACGGTTAAACCCATGGACACTGGAGAAGCTTGGGAAACGTTTGATTTCCGTGAGGCTATTGAGGGTTATGCCGTAGAACAAGTCATTATGAAGGCCAATGGCCGGGATATGCGCTTGCTTGAAGAAAAAATGCTGGAGTATGAAACCTACCGCCCCAATTATTATGATCGTAAGAAAATCTTCCTGGACGCGGCATTTCATTTGCAGATCGCTCAAATGACACAAAACAGTGTGTTGAAGTGGCATCTAAAGCTCAGCCTGCAACATCTCTATCTTCGTGCCAACCTCAACAATTATAGTGTAGACCGAGAGAAAGCGGCCACAGCAGAGCATCGACAGCTGTTCGAGAAAATACAGAACAAGGATGTATTAGGCGCCGTTGAATTAATAAAAAATCACATCCGAAGCGATAAAGAATATTCCATCGCCTGTTTATCGAAAAATAATCTGAATAATGAAGCCTATGATTTATAGGTAGTTTCCGTCCAGGAATGGTCGATCTTGCCCGAGTTCAAGTCGGGTGACCAATCCAAACCGGATGAAAATTTTTATACTTCCAATATCTTGAGCTTTTCACCCAACGTCGAAATCGGGTGAGAGGTGCCTTTTCTGGCAAGAAAACCCAAAGGTTTCCTTTTCACCGTACCCTTATTATTTTTTTTGTTGCTGCGTGGGTAAGAAAAGGACTGGGATCAGTTTCCATGGCACCAGTTGTTCGAAACAAGCAAATCCTCATGGAATTAGCCGGAATGAAATGGGGAAAAAATGAACAACATAATGGCAAGATACCACACGAAACGGTAAGGTCCGTTTTCGTGGAATAGCCAGAACTTACTTGCCTGTCCATAAGATTCCAATATTTTAGCAAATAATGCAAAGATAGCCTCACACCCAATCCTCCGACGATGATCAGACAATCGCTACCACAACCCAGCGCTGGTGCCGTAGTCGATGGAAATGGCTGCCCCGGTAATCCCCCTGGCAGAGTTACTGCTTAGGTAAAGGATCAGGTCAGCGATTTCCTCTGGCTGTAGGTATCTGGCGTTCTCCATTTGCGGGTAGGAGTTCAAATTTTCTTGGTGATACGCTTCAGTCGACATACCGCTTATTAATGCTTCATGCTTTAGCATCGGTGTCATAATGTCGCTGGGGCATACGGCATTGACACGTACTAAATCTTTAGCCAGATCAAGGGCCAACGCGCGGGTCATATTGACGACCCCTCCTTTGCCTGCACAGTAGACAGTGTGATCGGCTTGCCCTTGAATACCCGCGTCTGACGCGATATTGACGATACATCCTTTGGTTTTTTTTAACTCCGGAATCGCACGGGAGCATATGAAGAAGGTTCCCTTCAGGTTGATGTCGGTAACCCAGTCCCACTGTTTTTCGGTAACGTCAGAAGGGTCGCCCTTAATAATAACCCCGGCAGCGTTGACGACAATATCCAAACGGCCGAAGGATTCAATACTCGCAGCGACTGCGGCTTTACAGTCTGCAACCTTTGAGACATCACAGCACGCGATTGCAACTCTGTCTCCGCCGTCGCTGAATTCGGCTTTCATCTTGCCGAGGGCTTCGATGTTGATGTCTGTCAGCAGCAATTTTGCACCCGCTTGCCAAAATGCATCGGCCACAGCCCGCCCGACACCGCCGCTGGCTCCTGTGATAAGGGCCACTTTTTCTTTCCAGTCAGTTTGTATTAACATGCTTTTCTCTTTATTGATGATTAATAATAAAGTTCGCTCGGCCCCTTATACTCCTGCAGGGTATTGCCGCCGTCGATGACAAAGCACTGACCGGTGATATAGGTTGCTTCATCCGAGGCTAGAAATGCGATCAGCTGCGCCACTTCTCCGGGCGTCCCGGCACGCCCAAGCGGCGTGTTCTCAGCCGCAACTCTCTCCTCTTCAAGAATCGATTCTGTGCCGATCCAACCGGGAGCCACGTTGTTGATGGTGACGCCGGATTTGCCCACCTCAATGGCGACCCCTCGGCTAAAGCCTACCATTGCCGCCTTAGCGGCACTGTATGCCGATTCTCCGGGGTTGCTGACCAGTGGGCCGGTCACTGATGAAACATTGACTACACGACCGTAACCGTCTTTTACCATACCCGGCAATAGGGCCCGGGTAATGTTAAAGCAGGTCGTTAGGTTGCGCTCGATGGTTTTGTGCCACTCTGTGTGAGGCATTTCCGTCAACGGAGTGAAGTTTTCGGCATCGCCTACTTTTGACATGCCTGCGTTGTTTACAAGGATGTCGATTTTACCGAACGCTGCAATGGCCTGATTCGCCAGGGTCTCGACCTGTCTCAGATCGGTGAGGTCAGCCACGAAGGCGGCAACCTCACCGAGAGCATTCAGCTCTGCTTTGCGCTCAAGGATACGCTTAGTGGTGGAGGTAATCACAACCCTGGCACCGCTGCGTAACATCAGTTCAGCGGTGGCGAAACCAATGCCGGCCTTGCTGCCACTACCGGTGATCAAGACACTTCGGCCGATGAAACGGTTCGGATTGATCTTTGAGATATCCATACTACTTCTTCTTTCCGAATTCAGCGATTTCTGCCAGACAATCGTCCCACGCCTGGATCAGTTGGTCGATGTCTGCATCGGTTGCCACCGGCGGAATCAACATCATGTTGTGGAACGGGGTGATGATCAGCCCCCGATTTGCCAGGTAGATGTGCGTGTAGTACATCAGCTCCCAGTCGAAATGGTCTTTGGCTTCAGTGCCATTTTTAGGCAGTGTCGGCATGAACTGGAGTTCACAACGTGCACCACTGCGGGTCAGGCTCCAGGGGATATTGTATTTGGTCAAAATTGCGTCGAGGCCTTTTGAGAGGCGCCCCTGTCCGGCAAACATTTTCTCGAAGGCTTCTTTTGTGGCGACCTTCTGTAGCGTTTCGCGCATTGCTGCGATGGCGAAGGCGTTGGCTGACAACGTGCCGCCGATACCCATGGGGTCGGAAACGCCTTTACGGCCAAACGTTGCATTGATTCGCTCGGCAACCTCACTTGTTAAACCATAGACGGCAACCGGGATGCCGCCGGCAATCGATTTGCCGAGGGTAATGAAGTCCGGATCCAGTCCGTAGGCCTTTGTGCACCCGCCGTAACCGTTAGAGAAAGTGTGGGTTTCGTCGATAACCAGATAGGTGCCGTACTTTTTGCAGAGCTCGCGTAGCTTTTCATGGTAGCCGTGGGCGGGTAGTACCATGCCGCAGTTGGTCATGACCGGTTCGGCGAGTACGCAGGCACAATCTTCGTATTTGAGTTCCCGCTCCAGGGCCTCAATGTCATTGAATTCCACCACCCGGCTTAAGGCTTCTTTTGGTACACCCGGATTCATGTCGTAGTCCGAGCGTAATTTGAGCATACCATCCGGTCCGATGTGAGGTAGGGTCTCATCCAAGCTGCCGTGGTAACTTTCGTTCATCGACAAGACTTTGGGGCGACCGGTCAGTGTGCGGCAGATCCGTATGACATAACGGTTTGCCTCGGTGGCCGTCATCGCCACCTGCCAAATTGGCAAGCCGAAACGGCTGCCCAATTCCCAGCCGATTTCGAGCGCATCCGTTGTGGGCATCATGGTCGTGATCCCCTGGCGCACCTGCTCAGCGACGATATTGGCGGTCGCTTCCGGGGAGTGACCGAACATCGCTCCGGTATCCCCGAGACAGAAATCAATGTACTCGTTGCCATCAAGGTCGGTCAAACGGTTCCCGATTGCCTTGCTGACAAAGATCGGGTATGAGGTCCCCCAGTCGCCCATCCAAGGCATTGGGACCCCGTTGAGCAGCATTTTCTGCGCTTTTTCGAAAGTTTCTTTTGATTTTTTTGTGCGTTCGATGAAACGGGCGTCTTCTCGCTTTCTCAAACAGCTTAGCTGTTTATCGGACACGATTCTGTAGGGGGTTTTTTTGTCGGTGATCATCTTAAGCGTCTCCATGGTTCTTATCTGCGATTGTGTATCTTTCGACTGCAGGGACTCTATTCTCTTTAGCATCACATAACTTGCTAAACGTTCATTCAGCCAATTTACTTGACTATACGGGTGTTCAGCGATAGTGTCAAGTTAGATTTATAATCTGATAGGCTATAATTTCATTTGCAACAATAAGGAGACAAATGCCCTCTAATCAAAATGGATTGACACGCACAGAGCAGAAGCAGTTAACCCGACGCAGGCTTCTCGAGGCCACTATTGATATCATTGCAGAAGCGGGTTTGGACGGGGTCACCATGGGCAGGGTGGCCGAGCGGACGGATCTATCACGCGGCATTTGTAATTTTCACTTCAATACAAAAGATCAGTTGCTGATAGAGGCCCTACGCATGCTCTATCACGAGAATGAACAAGCCTGGCGAGGGGCCATCGCGGAACCTAAACTCAGCCCTGAAAAAAAATTAAAAAAGCTAATTGAAACCCTTCTTAACACGCCCATTGCAGATCCGAAGAAACTGGCCGTCTGGTTTGCATTCTGGGGAATACCCACCTATAGGAAGAAGTATATTGAACTTTGTGCACAAGGTGATCGTGCCTACGAAGGGGCTATTGAGAATCTACTTCTGGAAATATCAGGTGGGCTCACAGAAATTAAGGGTTTAAGCTTGAGGGCCATTTCAGTTGCCCTAACCGGTATGATCGACGGTGTACATTTGCAGTATCTTATCGCCCCCGGGCGTCTCAATGCAAATGAGGCGACTCAGGTGTGCTTAACGTACCTTTCCAGCTTTTTTCCGGTGACTTAAACACTCTCGTACCCTTTTATGATTATTTGCGTTTAACAGAAAGTACATCATAAGTAGTCAGATCTGGTATACCTGCTATCATTGTTATCTAAAATAAAAATAACCGCACACTACATCATGTGGTTTACCTCATCCCCACTTCCTGCGTTCAAATTCGGGTGCGCGGGGTCGGACCAAGCTGGATGCTCAATTGGCGAGAGTTTAGGTCAAAAACAGAGCCGTTTTTCGGTTTTGAATCGATGTTTTTGGTGGCAAAAAGCTCGATTTAAGGAATCATCGGTAAACGTCTGGAATCTGGGAATGTGGGCGGTGGTTGTAGATTTTTGCCTATTACTGCAAAAGTTTTTTATCACCGGAACAATAGCTGGCAAATCAGTTTGTATGGTTTCCCAAACGATTTTGGTATTGGTGCCAATAGATTCGTGAGGAGACAATCGCTTCCATCTACCTTTAAGAACCGGAAAATTTCCGATCAACACCATCATGCACCGGTTGTTGACCGGTTATGCAGTCAGCTTTTATCGACGCCATGGCAGATTATTCAAAAAACCGTTATAAATCAATCTAATGCCAGGAAGATCCCCATCTTTTGGAAATGGCCTTAGGCTGTCAAAGGCCATGAGGACATTTTTCCGCCGGGGCGACTGGATCTCATTGTATCCACAGTGAAGCCATTTAGTTGGATGGTCGACAAGCTAATATACAGAGGTTTCTTAAAACATTTTTTCCGAATACTTTTTATGGCCCGACCACTTGGGAAGATCGTCATCTATGTCGACAACCCTTGAATCGTAGAAGATATGGCAGGTTGGCATAAACGCTATCGGCGCATTTGGCGGGAACCCAAAATCA
Organism: Desulfobacteraceae bacterium; assembly: GCA_050291585.1. Lineage (GTDB taxonomy): Bacteria > Desulfobacterota > Desulfobacteria > Desulfobacterales > Desulfosarcinaceae > JASJCL01. The sequence goes on along the minus strand of JBNKKA010000036.1, from coordinate 21,352 downwards.
AAGAGCGATGGGAAGGCAAGCCACATCCGGCGCCCCTCATCCGCGATAGGGGTCCCGCATATACCGCAGCTCACCTTGCAGGGAAGGATTCTTTCATTGATGGATTGCTCACTGTTATAAAATTTCAGGTGATCCATGCCTTTGGTTATCCTGACATCCCGCTTGTGGAAGATGGCTGCCCATTGCATCGGAGCTCCATGCAAGCGCTGGCATGTCTTGCAATAACATATTTTTGCATCTAACGGATCTGCACACACTTCGATTCGAATCGCCTTGCAGTGACAGCTTGCCCGGTATTTGGCTTTAAAGCCAGCATCCGCGATAGACGCATAATCCGGTCCGAATTCTTTTTTCATACCACCGTAACCAACAAAAAAGGGCTCACAACTTAAAAGCCATGAGCCCCAAATTACCTTGGTGATCCCAGCGGGGTTCGAACCCGCGTTACCGGCGTGAGAGGCCGGCGTCCTAAACCACTAGACGATGGGACCATTTATGCAAAAGTGGAACTCCATCTATAGGTTCGGGAGCGCTTTGTCAACCCCATTTATGGCGCATTATTCATGGGGATAGTTTCATGCGTTGTTCTGAGGGGCGTCCTTAGGAGTGCCCTTACGATAGCCGATGATGAAATAGATCGGGGGCCCTAAAAATGGGATCAGGGCGATGAAGCCCCAGAGAGCCTTGTAGTGGATGCCGCCGAAATCTTTGCGCACGATGTCGAAGATGGCCAGGCAGGTGAGGACGTAGAACAGGACGCCCCCCAGAATCACGATGGTGCCGAAGTCCATGGGTTGGTGCCGCCTTTAGCTTTTAAGAAGTTTGGAGATTTTCAATACGGTGTTCACGTAGTACTTGCTGTGATTGTAATGGTAGACGACTTTACCGGCGGCCTCCTTGCTGAGGCCCGGTCTCCAACCGTAGTGCTTGAGATAGCTGGCGATGCTGGTGATGGCGTCGGCGTGGTTGAAAAGGTCGATGCGCCCGTCCTGGTTACCGTCTTGGGCGAAGAGCAGGATGTTGCTGGGCATGAACTGAGAAATACCCATGGCGCCAGCATAGGATCCATTGATGCTGCCAGGATCGATCTTTTCACGCTGGGCATAGGTGAGCAGGGCCTTGAGTTCCTTATACGCCCATGCGGACTTGCGGTCGGCCTTCTTCTCGAAGTCGGCCTTCTCGATGCGACGGTCCTCGGGAAGGGCGATCCAGATATCCTTACGCTGGGCGGTTTCGGACATGACGGCCATGGTGGAAAGATTGTTGAAAATGGTGCTGTGCCCCAGGTAGGTGCCCAGTTTGGTTTCCACGAGAATGATGGCGGTGATCACCTCGGGATCCACCCCGAATTTTTCCTGCGCGCCTTTTAAGGCCTCGGCATGCTCACTCATATAGCGGCGAGCGTTGCTAATATGTTTGCGGCTGGCGAACTGGTCATAGTTGAGCTTGGATTCGTTGTGCACAAAGTAGAGGGAGACGTTCTTGGTTTCGAAGACGATCTCAGGCCGGCTGTAGATCTGGTGGATCCAGTCGACGTCGAACCCGTCGGCCACTAGACGCTTTTGCAGGTTGCGGTAATAAGGTTCGACGTCTTGGGCGAAGAGGGGTGGTGTCAGCCCCAGCAGCAACGCCAGGAACAGCCCCACTAAAGTACCGGCGGTTGATTTGGAAACTGCTCTTTTGCGGGATCGGTTCATCTTTGCTCCCAGTGGAATCTCGTGGCCACATCGGTCAGGATAGATCACTGATGCGCTACCTTGAAAGAATGCCGGCTTGCTTGCCCTAAAATGACATGTTATGGTGCCGGCTGTCAATTATTAAGAAGAATTGCGAATAGATAAGCACCATTACCCGTTTCGCTGCAGGCCTCGAAACAATGGGGTTCAAGGGGCATGACAGCCTAGGATGGGTAGCGATACGCGACAACGGATTGAAAACACCGATGGCGAAAAAACCCAATAAGGTTTTATACACCTGCCAGACCTGCGGCTTCCAGACTCCAAAATGGATGGGCAAGTGCCCCGACTGCGGCGAGTGGGACACCTTGGTGGAGGAGATCCGCAGTGCGGCGATCCTGCGCCGGGCAACTACGGGGCGCACCATCGGCGCCAGCAAGCCGGTGCCCATCAACGCGGTGGAACTGGCGGAAGAGCCCCGTTTGGAAACCCATATCAAGGAGTTTGACCGCGTCCTGGGCGGCGGTCTGGTACAGGGTTCCCTGGTGCTCATCGGCGGCGACCCGGGCATCGGTAAATCCACGCTCATGCTCCAGGCCCTAAACGCCATGGCCACCGCCGGGCGCAAAGTGCTCTATGTGTCCGGCGAGGAGTCGGTCAAACAATTGCGCATCCGCAGCCAGCGGGTGGCGGCCAGCAGCGGCAACCTCCTGGTGGTCTCGGAGATCGATCTGGAGGCCATTCTGGCCATGGTGGTGGACACGGCCCCCGATGTGCTCGTGATCGACTCCATCCAGACCATGTTCAGCGCCGATCTCACCTCGGCCCCCGGGAGTGTTGGCCAGGTACGCGAATCCACCATGCGCTTGATGCTCATGGCCAAGAACAGCGGGGTACCGACCTTTCTGGTGGGCCATGTGACCAAGGAGGGCGTCATCGCCGGCCCCCGCCTGCTGGAGCACATGGTGGATACAGTGCTCTACTTCGAGGGGGACCGCAACCATGTTTTCCGTATTCTGAGAGCAGTCAAGAATCGCTTCGGCTCCACCAACGAGATCGGTGTCTTCGAGATGAAGGCCGAGGGCCTGGGCGAGGTGGCCAACCCCTCGGCCGTCTTTCTCTCGGAGCGGCCCGAAAATACGGCCGGATCGGTGGTGACGGGCTGTATGGAGGGAACCCGCCCCATCCTGGTGGAACTCCAAGCCCTGGCCAGCAGCACCAACCTGGGCACTCCGCGACGCACCGTCCTGGGCCTTGATCAGAACCGTGTGGCCCTCCTGGTGGCGGTGATGGAAAAAAAGCTGGGCCTGCACCTCACGGGCCACGACATTTTCATGAACGTGGCCGGGGGGGTCAAGATTTTCGAGCCCGCCGCCGACTTGGCCATCATGGGCGCCATCGCCTCGAGTTTTCTCGACAAACCCATCGCCGCCGGCACCATCGCCATCGGAGAGGTGGGACTCACCGGAGAGGTGCGCGCCGTGGGCAACATCGAAATCCGCCTGGGCGAAGCGGCCAAAATGGGCTTTACACGCTGTCTGGCCCCGGCCGTCAACGCCAACCGCCTGACGACGAAAAAGAAGATCGAAGTGGTCCCGGTCCGCACTGTGGCTGAGGCCATGGACCATCTGTTTTAGACCGTTTCGCAAAGCCACCCGACCGCTGGGTGTTGATCTTGACTTGAACAGGACGTATGTATATGAAGCGTTCATCCCGCCGGGGCAACACATGGGCCGATCACTATACCCGCAAAGCGCGTAAGGACAACTATGCGGCCCGCTCGGTCTACAAACTCCAGGAAATCCAACAACGCCTGAAGATCCTGAAAAAAGGGCAGCGCGTGCTGGACCTGGGCTGTGCACCGGGTAGTTGGCTGCAGTACGCCGCTGAAGTGGTTGGGCCCGAGGGGTATGTGCTGGGATTGGATCTCAAACCGGTCACCCTGGCGATAGTGCCGGGCGTGGACAAGCGCATAGTGGAGACCCGCGTGGCCGACATCAGCGCTCTTGACGACGACACCCTGGCGGCCATCGGCAGCGGCTACGATCTGGTAATGAGCGACATGGCCCCTGCCACAACGGGCCAGAAGGACGTGGATGCGGCGCGTTCCATTGAGCTCTGCCGCCTGGCTTTCGAGGTGGCCCGCCGGGTGCTGCGCCCAGGCGGCGCTTTTGTGACTAAAATATTTCAGGGGACGGATTTCAAATCTTTCTCGGATGAGGTCGGACACGCTTTCCGACGACGCGAACACATACGCCCCCGAAGCACCCGCAAAGCCAGCAAGGAGCTCTTTGTGGTCGGCTTGGGTTTTAAATCAGGAGGTTCACATGTCAGGTCATAGTAAATGGGCCAATATCAAACACAAGAAGGGTGCCGCAGATGCCAAGCGCGGCAAGGTCTTTACCAAACTGATCAAAGAGATCACCGTGGCGGCACGCATGGGCGGGGGTGACATCAGCGCCAACCCGCGCCTGCGCTCCGCAGTGTTGGCCGCCAAAGCGGAGAACATGCCCAAGGACAACATGGAGCGCGCCATTAAAAAAGGCACCGGGGAGCTCGAAGGGGTCAACTACGAAGAGTTGACCTATGAGGGCTATGGCCCGGCTGGAGCGGCCGTCCTGTTGGAGTCCCTCACCGACAACAAAAACCGCGCCGTGGCCGAAATCCGCCACATCTTCAACAAACACGGCGGCAACCTGGGTGAGAATGGTTGCGTGGGCTGGATGTTCGAGAAAAAGGGTTATCTAGTGGTGGAGAAGAGCGTTATCGATGAGGAGGCCCTCATGGAGACCGCTCTGGAGGCCGGGGCCGAAGATGTGCGCGAAGATGGCGACAACTTCGAGGTGGTCACCATGCCCGAAGACTACGAGGCGGTCAAGGAGGCCATCGATGCAGCCGACATCGCCACCCTCTCGGCCGAGGTGACCATGCTGCCCCAGAACATGGCCGAGTTGACCGGCAAAGACGCCGAGAAGATGATCAAGTTGATGGACGCTCTTGACGACTGCGATGATGTCCAGAAGGTCTATACCAACGCCGATATTCCAGATGATGTGATCGACGCCATGGGATAGCGACACCCACAGATAGTTCTCTCTGTGGCAAACGCCCCATACCGCGCTTTCAACGGTATGGGGCGTTTGCTATTACATCAACTAGATTGAAGGTTCGGCTTAAGGCGCCTGAGCGAGCATCCCCTGAACCGCCTTGAGGGCCGGCACGCGGATCTCTTCGGGCACCTTGACCTCGCCACTCAGATTTTCCAGACAGGCGACGATGTCGTCCAGGGAGATTTTCTTCATGTCGGGGCAAAGCATTGCCTCGGAGGCGGGGATGAAGGTCTTGCCCGGAGCGGCCTTGGAGAGGGGGTGCAGGAGCCCGACCTCGGTGCCCACGATGAAGGTGTCGGCGATGGATTCGGCGGCAAAGCGCAGCATGCCCGAGGTGCTCACCACGGCATCGGCCAGGGCCACCACCTCGGGGCGGCACTCGGGATGGGCCATGAAAAGAGCCTCCGGGTGGGCGGTTTTGACCTTTTCAACCTGGTCCGCGGTCAAGGCATTATGGAAGGGGCAATAACCCTCCCAGAGATGGATCCTGGTGTCGGTGTGGGCGGCGGTGTTCTGGGCCAGATTGCGGTCCGGCGTCATGAGCACAGCCTCGGCGCCGAGGCTGTTGACCACTTCGATGGCGTTGGCCGAGGTGCAACAAATGGTGGAGAGGGCTTTGACGGCCGCGCTGGAGTTCACATAGGTGACCACCGGCATCTCCCCCAATTCGGCCATGCGGGCGCGCAGGGCCTCGGGGGTGACCATGTCGGCCATGGGACAGCCGGCGTTGGCCTTGGGCAACAGGACGGTTTTTTCAGGGGAGAGGATGGAGGCGGTCTCCGCCATAAAATGCACCCCGCAAAAGACGATCACCCCGGCGTCGGTGTCGGCCGCCCGGATGCTAAGTTCGAGGCTGTCGCCGCACAGATCGGCCACCTCCTGGATCTCGGGGGGCTGATAGTTGTGCGCCAGCAGTATGGCGTGCTTCTCTTTCAGTAAGCTTTTTATCTTGTCTTGCATGGTTCTTCTCCCTTTATTGCACTAGTGGGCAATGCGCATGGTACCGACCCGTGAGTCCTATTGTTCGTTCAGCTTGAGTACATCCGTCCCCGGCGGGATATCAAAAGCGAACACCTCGTTCTCGAAGCTCTGGTCGAAGCGATAGTCCTTGAGTTTGATCCAGGTTTCGTCGCCGTAAGCGTTCACGGTGACCACATCGGTGATGATGAAGGTGTCCGCCGAGACGGAGAGGTGAACGGCCGATACGTCAGGCGTCTTCTGCTTGGGCGTCAGGCGCAGCCGGTATTCGCCGGCCATATCGGTTTTCTCCAGGCCCACGTCGAAACTCTTACGCACCAGGCGGATGTCAGACAGAAAGCCGGCGCCCTTGCCATCACCGAAAAAAGCCGGTGCCGTTCCCGTCATGACCTGCTTGTCGAGGGGGCGATAGACCCACAGACTGGCGCCGTCGGTGATGATAATCTGAGGTTCCGGGGCGGTATACTCCCAGCGCATCTTGCCCGGTCGACGGACAAAGAGCTGGCCCTGGGCCGTGTCCGTAATCTGCATCGCCTTGATAGTAGCCTCCTGATCGAAGGCGGCGCTGAAACCCTTGCCGCTGTAAGCCTTTTCGATGCCGGTGAGGAGTTGGTCCACACTGAGGGGGGCGGCACTCTCCTCGGCGGCCAAAGGCAGTGCGCCGCAAGCGATAAAGATCAGGAATATAATCCAAAATACATATATTTCGGTCCGGTGTCGTATCATGGGTATCCTTTGGTTGCAGTCGATGATGCACTGAATACCGAAAATAGGTCTAAATGTAAAACGTCCTGGGAAATGAGGGATGGATACGGGCCCCTGACCGGTTAAAAACAGAACTCGACAGGCGCTAGCCAAACTCGATAGGCACTAGCCGAACTTGACAGGCGCTAGCCGAACTCGACAGGCGCTAGCCGAACGCCACCGGCTGGAAGTAGGTGGTCCTGCCGAAGAGGGCCTGGCTGATTGTATCGATGATGCGCATCTGTTTGAGGGCATCGGCCTTGGCCAGGGTGGGCACCCGCTGGCCCTGCCCCATGAGGGTTTCGATATTGCTGCGCTGCAGGCGGTGCTCTAACTCGCGCTGCTGTTCCACCATCTGGAAAGCGCGCTGTTTGTGTTCAGCCAGCAGCTCGAAGGGGTCCGTGGCGGCCTCAAACTCTACGGCCAAGTGAATCACCAGGCGCAATGCCGGCCAGAAGTCGCGATGGCTGCTGGTAAGGGCCGCCAGAAAGCGCCCGCAGATCTCTGCGAAGCGGCCTCCTAATTCAACGGAGGTATTGCGCAGAATGACCCGGGCACGCATCTGCTCACCTTCGTTGAGGTGTTGTGTCAGAGCACTATCCAAGTGAACTGGGCAGCGTTTGACAATCTTCAAACGGCTCAGAAAACGGTCAAGAAACTCACCTGGCAATGGGATCCGCAGAAGGCCGTCGGCATCATCAATCTCAAGGGTGAGGTCGATGGGCGGCTGGCGCAAACACACACCTAGATATCGCTCTTGTTCGGCGGCCGAATTCAATTGTGATAAGAGGGGTTCGATATGAACTTGAAAAGCAAAATCGGGGAACAGCAGCAGCTCCAGCAGGGTCTCGGCATCACTGGCGCTAGTGTCGGCCAAGGCGGCCCTCAATGTTTCCGCCTCGGCATCGCCGTAAGTGGCTGTCACAAATCTTTCGGTATCCGCATCCAGCCGCAAAGGACGGCTCAAATGGGACCTCAGGGTATCGGCGAGAGTGTCGGCGGTTGACTCCATGGGGGGTATCTACCGCCCCGGCAGGAAATAGGCAAGAGGTCACCCGCGCGCCTGGGGAACACCATCACGTGTTTTATTGATGAAAATATAAATCCGGAGGGGTATCATCCCCCCACAAAGGCAGCGATGGCTGAAAACATTTCCGCCATCCCGGCCGCCTGGGCGCTGGCCTCTTCCAACTTGTTTTCGTTGGCGGCCTGCTCGATGCTTTTGGCAGCCACATGCAGATCCATCAACCCCAGGTTTCCGGAAGCGCCGGATAGAGTATGGGCGTGCTGAGCGGCTGTTGCGCCGTCCCCGCTGGCAAGGGCCGATTGTAGACTGTCGTAGTCGCCCTTTCCGGTTTCCATGAACAGGTCGATCAACTCACGGAACTCATCTTCATCCAGGCCAAGATTGGCCCCCATGGCTTTAAAATCCATTGTTACTCCTTAGCTAAGGATCTCATTAGAAGACCCATTTCTCGAGAACGCTGAAGACCACTTCACGTTTGATGGGTTTGGTGATGTAATCGCTCATGCCGGCGGCCAGGCACTTCTCCCGGTCACCCTTCATGGCCTGGGCCGTCATGGCCACAATGGGTATCTCTTCATATCCGGCGGAGCGGATCGCCTGGGTGGCGGATTTACCGTCCATCTCCGGCATCTGGACATCCATGAAGATCAGATCGAAACCATCCGGATCGGCCGTGTACATTTCAAAAGCGATCTTGCCATTGCCAGCCACCTCCACTTTATACCCCGCTTTGGTGAGCATTAGGGAGGCCAGTTTTTGATTCACCAGATTGTCTTCGGCCAAGAGAATGCGCACACTCTGCTTCTGATCTTCCCGCACTGAATACTGGGTATGGATCTTCTCCTCACGGGACTCTGCGGTTCCCTCACAGGCCTTCTCTCCCAAAATACGGGCGATCATCTGGAAAAGCTTCTCCCGCCGGGCGGGCTTGCTTAAAAAGCCGTTGAATCCCACGGTTTCACAACGCTTGGCGTCCCGCTCCATGGAGGCCGACAGGGCCACCAGGGGAAGATCGGCAGTAGCCCCCTTGGCTGTCCGAATCCGCTGGGCGATCTCGAATCCATCCATCTCGGGAATATCCAGATCTATGATGACGATCTGCACCGGTGTTTCCTGGGTCACCTGTTCTTCGATAATCTCAAGGACCTTGTGGCCCTCGGAGAGGGTGATCACCTTCATATCCGCTGATTCGAGCTGATCCTGGAGGATCTTGCGGTTGGTCTTGTTGTCGTCGATGACGATGGCGTGGATATCTGCCAGAGAGGCCGGCTTAACCCGGTGGGCCGTCCGGTCGGCGGACTTACGCACCCATGCGGTGAAGTGGAAAGTGCTGCCCTCACCCAGAGTGCTCTCCGCCCAGGCGTTACCGTCCATGAGGTTTGAGATCTGCTTACAGATGGAGAGCCCTAAACCGGTACCACCGTATTTGCGAGTGGTTGAGTTATCGGCCTGCTGAAAAGGCTCGAATATGGCGGCGACCTTGTCCGCAGGGATACCGATACCGGTGTCACGGATACGCGCATGCAGGAGCACACGCTCCTCGGTCTCCTCCTCCATGGAGAGGGAGAGCTCGATCTCGCCGGATTTGGTGAACTTGGGGGCATTGCCCAACAGATTGGTGAGGACTTGACGAAAGCGCAGGGGGTCGCCCTTTACCCTTGCTGGAACGGTATCGTCGATGTGGCAAAGCAATTCGATTGGCAGCTGCCCCACTTTGGGACGCACCAACTCACAGACATCGTAGGCCAGCAGCTCGGGATCGAAGTCGATCTCTTCGAAATCCAGCTCACCGCTCTCGATCTTGGAGAAGTCCAGGATGTCGTTGATCAGCGAGAGGAGGGACTCACCGCTGCGTTTGATGGTTTTGGTATAGTCTTCCTGGACAGCGTCCAACTCGGTATCCAGGAGCAGATCGGTAAACCCGATGATGCCATTCATGGGGGTTCTGATTTCATGGCTCATGTTGGCCAGGAACTGGCTTTTGCTGCGATTGGCCGCTTCGGCCGCATCCTTGGCGTTTTTGAGGTCTGCTTCGGAGCGCTTACGCTCGGTGATATCCTCCATGGTGCCCGTATAACGGGCGCCGTCATCATTGAACACCGGCGCGGAATGCAGATGAACCCAGGACTCGCGCCCGTTGCCCGTGACAATCCGGAAGTCCTCATTGACAGTCTCGAATTCATCGAGCGCCTTACGCCATAGACCGGAGACCCATTCACGATCTTCGGGATGCACATAGTCCAACCAATCAACGGTCAGGCTCTCCACCAGAGTCAGCCCGAAAAGCTCCTGCCAGCGGGTGTTGGTGTATAGGCTGCTGCCCGTCTCGTCGGTTTCAAACACGCCGACCTGGATGGTTTCGGAGATCAGCCGAAAGCGCTCCTCGCTCTCCCGCAGCGCCTCCTGGGCCTCGATGGAACGGGCCTGGTCCGCCTCCAGCATCTTTATCTTTTTTACCAGTTCGATGAGGGTAGTATCTCTGGACATCCGCCGTATTTCCTCTGGATTCGCTACCGGCCAAACTCCGTTGTCAGTATTCACTCAGCCGCTTCTTCTGCGAAAACACCGGCGATTCCCGATGGCCACCAAGCAATCCGTGGATGCTCACGGCGAGTCCTTGACTCATGGCGCATACAGATGCAACCGCTAGCTATCTTCATTGTCATCCGCACAATTGGGTCTGACTGAGGGGTTGAAGGCCCAGCTTCTTCATGAGCGCAATATCGGCATGGACATGGGCATACTTTAATCCCCAGAAAGGACTGGGGATGGGGAAAGCGGCAGGAGTTTGGGGCAGTTTTATTCAGTGGGGCAGCAAAGGCTCGAGACGCTGGAGCAGTTGGGTTTCCGGTACCGCGCCGGGGATACTCTCCTCGAGCTGCCCCTTGTCAAAAATCATGAAGGTGGGCACGCTGAGGAGGTTGAAGCGCGAGGCCAGCATGGGGTTGGCCTCCACATTGAGCTTGGCCACCTGGAAGCGCCCCCGGCCCTGCCAAGCCAGGCGCTCCACCATGGGGCCGGTGGTGGTGCAGACGGTGCACCAGGAAGCCCAGGCATATACGATCAGCGGCAGTGATGCAGCGGTAACAACCTGATCGAAGTTGCCGTCGTTGAGCATCACCGGTTGACCGGAAAGAAGTTCATGGGCACTGAGGGGAGCGCTGCACTGCCCGCACTTGGGGTTCTGATAGAGCTTCTCCACCGGCACGCGGTTCTTGGTATGGCACTGGGCACAACGCAGGGTGAGGTGTTCGGGGACCCCATCGGGGCGCCTCGGCAAACTCTCGTGACAGCTGCCGCAGGTGGCCTCCTGGCCCAGCTTGGTTTCTGGGATCCGGTTTTTGGTGCCACATTGGGGACAGGAGATGATGATGCCGCTCGGTCGCGCCATGGAAAAAGCCTTTCTTCGATGTGAGAATCTCTTTTCCCCAAAAAAATTGGGTACGTTCTGTGTCGCCGGGAAATATAATACCCGCTGAGCGGAAGGCAAGCGGCGGACCAGAAGTCGATACTGATGATATACATCAGGCACCTCTGGTGTCCTTTCAGAAATAAGGTGAGAGGCGCTGTTTCTGGAAGGAAACTACTCAGGCATCATGCCATACTTCTTTAGCTTACTGGCCAGGGTCTTGCGGGTGATGCCCAACTGACGAGCCGCTTCGCTCTTGTTGCCACCGACAGCCGCCAGGGTTTTGAGGATCGCCTCGCGCTCCACCGACTCCAGGGGCATGCCGGCCAGAAGCGCCTCCAGGTCCGTTGTAGTCGACGCCTCAGGGTCGGGATTCAGAAAAGAAAAGTCATTTTCATCAAGATAGGCCTCCCGGGCCAGGACCACGGCCCGCTCCACGGCATTCATAAGCTCGCGTACGTTTCCCGGCCAGTGGTAGCGCCCCAGAAGCTCCATGCCCTGGGGGCTGAAGCCACGGATCGCCTTGGCGTTGCGCGCGTTAAAATGTTCCAGAAAATGCTGGGCCAGGAGGGGGATGTCGCCTCGGCGCTCCCGCAGGGGAGGCAGTTCCAGGTTGACCACATTGAGACGGTAGTAAAGATCTTCCCGAAAAACCCCGCTCTTTATCAAATCTGGAATATCCTTGTTGGTGGCCACCACTAGACGCACATCCACCGGGATGACGCCCTCACCGCCCACCCGAGTGACTTCACGCTCCTGGAGCACCCGCAACAGCTTGACCTGCATGGAGAGGGGCATCTCGCTGACCTCGTCGAGGAAGATGCTGCCCCCGTTGGCCTGGACAAACTTGCCCTCCCTACGGCGCTCGGCCCCGGTGAAGGCCCCCTTCTCATGGCCGAAGAGTTCCGATTCCAACAGGGTTTCGGTGAGGGCGGCGCAGTTTATCTTGACGAAGGGCCCGCCTTTGCGGGGGCTGTTGTGATGGACTACCCCGGCCACCAGCTCCTTGCCGGTGCCCGATTCACCGCTGATCATCACTGTGGCCTCTGAGGCGGCCACTTGGGCGGCGGTTTCCAGGAGGCGGATCATGGCGGGGCTCCGGCCGATGATGTGGCCGCGATCGAACTGCTGCCCCAGGGCATCCTTGAGCTGCTGATTTTCCGCTTTGAGCTGCTGGTGCTCCATGGCCCGTTCGAGGGTCAACTTGAGCTTGTCGAAGTCCAGGGGCTTGGTCAGGTAGTCGTAGGCCCCGGCCTTGAGAGCCTCCACCGCCGTCTCCACAGAAGAGTAGGCTGTCATGATGAGAATGGGAATGGCCGGGTTGAGCTCCTTGATAGCCGGCAGGGCTTCCAATCCAGAGACCTTGACCATACGGATATCCATCAGGATCAAATCGTAGGCGCTCACCGCCACCCGGTCCACAGCGACCCCGCCGTCGTCGACCGCTTCCACCGCATAGCCCCACCCTTTAATCAAGGTTCGCAGCATGGTGCGATGGGCCTTGTCGTCGTCGACCACAAGAATCTCAGCTTTTCTCGTCATCACTTTCCTCCTGGGCACCTGCCAGCGGCAAAGAGATGCGGAAAACGGTTCCCTGGTCGGGGTCGCTCTCCACCTGGATCTCGCCGGCATGGGCCTCCACAATATTATGCACGATGGCCAACCCCAGCCCGGTGCCGGTGGACTTGGTGGTGAAGTAGGGATCGAAGATCTGACCGAGCCCATCGGCGTCAATCCCCCGGCCGGTGTCGCTGATGGTGAGCAGCAGGCGTTTTTCGACTTTTTCGATGGATGCGCCGACCTTAAGACAGCCACCGGCCGGCATGGCGTCCAGGGCGTTGAGATAGAGGTTGAGGAGCACCTGGTGGATCAAATCGGGATCAAAACAGGCCTCGTCGACCGCTTCGGCGACCTCCAGGTCGAGGGTCACTCCCTTCTCCCCAGCTGCCTGGGCGACGCGTTTAAAGGCTGCCTCCAGAAAGGGCGCCATGGCCACTGGCCGCATGGCGGGCTTGGCGGGCCGCGAAAAATCGAGCAACTGCCCCACGACGCGGTCCAGACGCTCCACCTCCTGAATGAGGATGGTGGCCACCTCGCCCGCCTCTTCAGTGGGCTGGCTTCGCTCTTTGAAATAGGTGGCGAAGCCCTTAATGGAGCTCAAGGGGTTGCGGATCTCATGGGCCACCCCCCCAGCCAGGCGCCCCACCGCGGCCAGGCGCTGGTTGCGGGCCACCGCCCTCTGGAGACGTTTTATGGGGGTCAGATCCCTCAGCAGCATGACCTGGCCTAGATCTTCCTCCTGATCGGCGCCTTTGCCCAGAGGTGCGACGATGACTTCCAACGTCAGGCGCCGCCCATCGGCCTTGATGACGACCTCCTGAGCCGCGAGGCGATGGTTGTTGACGGCATCCATGAGAACCTCGTGGACGGGATGGGGCAAGTGGGTTCCAGCCTCCTGGGCCGCCTGCGCCAACCCGGTTCGGCCGATCAGCTGGCGGGCCACCGGGTTGATGGAGACGATGGCTTCGTTCGGTCCCACGGCCACGACGCCCACGGGCAGGTGGGCCACCAGGTGGTGGGAGAAAGCCTTCTCGCGATGCAGAGAGGTGCGCGTGGTTCGATAGGCTTGACTGAGAAAGAGCAGCAACACCCCAGCTGCGCCCACTACCAGCATCACCAGAGCCATGCCCACGGCGCGGCGGATGTCGGCCGAACGGGCCGCCTGATAGGGCATCATATCCAACCCCACGAAGATGATGGTCTCAGGCGTTGCTCCGGCGAAGAGGGACGCCATGCTCTGCATCTGCATATGGCCCAGGCCTTCAAGTCCCATCTGCTTATGATGCGCCTCCATCCTGCTTCTCAGGGCGCCCATTCCCATCCCGCGTCCTGGCCGATCCTTGAGCCTTTGCGGCGGGAGGGGTGTAAAACGCTTGGAAACCTCCAATACCGTCAATCCATTTGCGGTTTCCAATACCCTCGAGTGGATCGTTGGCTCCTTGGCCAGGAGGGCCAGATCTAGATCTGTCGTATAACGCTCGCCCACCTGGTCCGCATCGCTGTGGGCCCGGATGTCGCCCTCCAGGCCGGTGATGAGAATATAGGCGACGTCCGGTTGCTGAACGGTTTCCGTCAAGAGGCGTTGGAGGCGTTGGAGGCCCCATTGACGCTCCATCATTCCCGCGCGGGTGCCTGCCTCCAGGGAACGCATCAGGGCGAGGCCTTTTTGACTGAGGAGATCGAGACTGACCCGATCCTGGCGGTTGAGGCTGTCGATGGTTAGACCGGCAAGTACGGCAAAGACCACCCCGATCCCACCGACGATGGCCCAGGGGGAGAATCCGCCCTGTATCAGGGCGAGGAGTGGTTTTCTAAAAAAGGACATATGCCTTTCCCGGGATCACGGGTCGAACTGCACAAGGCCGAAGTGAATGGCCTTCAGAGGATAGGCTGCATGAAATCTGCCACCCCCGCGCCCTCAGATAAAAAAGCAGATAAAGTATGTATTTACAATAAGATAGATAAAAAACTAACGTCCCGGCTGATGTTGAAGTAGCAGAGCAGAACGACCTCTTCTACAAATATGGGTAAAAAAGACTCACCTGACAAGTGGAAAGGGCATGTATTGGCTATTTTTTACCCGGATGGGTGGAGATAATGGGTTGTTCTTGCTTAGGAGAAGGGATGTGGTACTGGTACTCGGATGAGATCGAACCGACTTTCTGCAACTGAAACGGATCCCTATTGCCATGGATAGGTCCGCCCCCCTCAACTGGGCTCCCCAACCCACCTTTTTCGACCAGGGTCTGCGTTTCGCGTGCACCCAATGCGGCCAGTGCTGCACCGGCGATCCGGGCATCGTCTATGTGGCCCCGGATGAATTGGCGCCTCTGGCGGCAGCCCTTGACCTGTGCCCTGACGAAACCGTCCACCGCTATCTCCTGCCTTGGCGGGACGGCCATACGGTGCGGGAACACGCCGACGGCCGCTGTCTTTTTTTCGACAAGGGGTGCCGAGTCTACACCGCCCGCCCCAGCCAGTGCCGCACCTGGCCCTTCTGGTTATCCAACCTGCGCTCCCGTACCCGTTGGGAGCATGTTGCCAAAGCCTGCCCCGGTGTCGGTCGAGGCCGCCTGTACTCACACGAAGAGATCCTGACTATCCTATCCGCTCCCTGACGACTCTCGCGCAGAAGCAAAAAAACCGGCGCCGGCTCTTTAAATTACGAGAATCTGTCAAATCAGAAGGGGTAGATTTCGCCCGAGTTCAAGGCGGGTGTCAGATTCGAACCGGAGGCATATTTAGTTTATGTTGAGGATTCGAATTTGACGTCCAACGCCGAAATCGGGTGAAAGATGACGGTTCTGGCTTAGGGGTTCATTTCATAGGTATCCACCAAGGCGTAAACATGCTTGCTCCAGACCCGCTCGAAGCGCTGTGCATCCACCACCGGTTTGCGCATCATCTGGCGGCAGAAATCGATCTGGGCCTCACTGCTGCTGGGCTTGCTGAGCAGTTGCAGGGCGTACTCGGAGAAGTCGCGCACCATGAAGTCAAAGATCTGGTCCATGAGGTCGTCCTCCACCGCGTCCATCCTGGCCTTCTCGATGAGGAGCTGGCCATAGGCCACCAGGGTGAACATCTCACCCAAGGTGAGGAGGAAGTCGATATCCTTCTGCTGGCCGGCATCGGGAGAGGCGTTGAGCAGGAGCTGCTCCAATACGCCGATCTGCTCCTTGAAAATCGCCAGGTTGGGCAGATCGAGGCTGTCGTAAGCAATGTGGAAGTCGTGGAACTGGATCTTACCCAGACCGCGGGTGGGGCCCTGCTCGAAAAGAAAGTCGTCGTTGACTGGTGCGGTTTCACGTCCGATCTCGGGGAAGGTGCCGGGGTTGAAAAAGTAGTTGGCCATGAACTTGACGATCAAGGCCATGTTGACGTGCACAGTGCCTTCGAGTTTGGGCAGGGCGCGGATATCGCGGGCGGCCGTCTCGAAGTACAAATCTTTTTCGAAACCGCGCGCGGCGATCACATCCCAGAGGAGATTGACCACGGTCTCGCCCTGAGTGGTGACCTTCATTTTGACCATGGGGTTGTAGAGCAGGTAGCGGCGATCCTCACGGGAGGCGCTGCGCATATAATCGGAGGCCCGGTAGGCGAACATGCGCATGGCACTCAGGCGGGTGAAGGCGTCCACGAAGAGCTGGCGGATGTGGGGAAAATCGGTGACGAAACGCCCATAGAGATTGCGTTTGGCAGCGTGGTTGATGGCCTCGTAAAAAGCGTGCGTACTGATGCCGATGCTGGCCCAGCCCAGGTTGTATTTACCCACGTTGATGGTGTTGAGGGCCGCATCCCATGCTTCCTGGCCCCTGGTGAGGATATCGTCATCAGTGATGGGGTAACCGCTCAGGTTGTATTCGCTGACGTACATCTGTGAGTTGACCACGTTCTGGACGCATTCATAGTTGGGATGGTCGCTCTTCACTACAAACCAGCTATATTCGCCAGTTTCGCTGTCCTTGGCGAAGGTGGAGACCAGGGCGGCGGCGTTGCCGTTGCCGATGTAGTATTTGCCGCCGTCGGCCACATAGCGGCCCTCCCCCAGATCGGTGAGCGTCATCTCGGAGGAGTAGAGATCGGCCCCGTGGGCCTTTTCGCTGAGGCCGAAGGCGAAGATACCGCCCTCCTCGAGGAGTTTGGCGGTCTTTTGTTTGACCGCCTCGTTTTTCCCCATCCAAATGGGCCCCAGGCCCAGGATCGACACCTGCCAGGCGTACCAGTGCGAGAGGCTGTAAAAGGCGGTGATCTCGTTGAAAGCGCAGTTGCGGTTGGTGTCCCAGCGGCAGCCCTCGGCGCCGTATGCCGAGGGGGTCAGCAGACTCGCGAAGACCCTCTCCTCTTTGAGGAAATCCAAATAATCGGTGTACCAGCGGCGCTCGTGGTCATCCGTTTTCATGGCAGCCTTGCCTTTATTTTCAAAAAAGGCGATAGTTTTCTGCATGATCTCCCTGGATTTTTCATCCAAGTTTGCAAAGCTCTCGGTCCTGGGGTTAAATAGGGTCATGGCGCTCCTCCTTGCACTTTTTCCTAATGCCCGTGGCAGCATGGACGATATGAGTAATAAGTTTTGCGCATCGCTTTGGTGGGACGCATGCTTGTATAACCAGCCCGGAAAACCATAAAACCAGTTACCCGAACCTATGCCAAAGCAGAGATGTTGTCAATGTTCACATCCCTTTGGTTCACAAGTTTGGTGAGGTCCTGGACCTCAAAGCCCAAATTACGGCAGGACCTTGGAGGAAACAGATGGCATATAAAATTCTGACCGTTGACGATAGTAAAACCATCCGCATGATCGTCAAAAAGGCCTTTTCCCAGTACAATTGCGACCTGCACGAGGCAGAAAACGGCGTGGAAGGGCTGGCGCTGGCGGCCAAGGAGATCCCGGACCTGATCATTCTGGACATCACCATGCCGGTGATGACGGGCATCGAGATGCTGGAGAAGCTCAAGGCGGAAAAAGAGCTCAAGGATATTCCCGTCATCATGCTCACCGCCGAGTCGGGTAAAGAGAACGTCATGAAGATCGTCAAGATGGGCGTCAAAGACTATATCGTCAAGCCCTTCAAGGGCGAGCAGCTGGTGGAACGCGCCAAGGGCGTGATAAAATTGGCTCCCAAAGCCTGATTCAACCCCTATCGCAAAGCAACAGGCTTCGGCCGGATACCCGTTGGCGGTACCCGGCCGTTTTAATTACCGGCACACCATCCCCGCCTCTCAAACCGCCACGTGGCTTGTCCCCCCAAGGGAAACGTGGTACCTCAGCTTGGCACCGAAACTCAGCATTGACCCGCAACCGAATTGAAGAAAACGATAAGGTCCCATGCCCCCTGCCACCTTACCCCTGCCCAAGGCCGCCCTGCCCTGGCCGCCCCTCACGCGAGGTGTCCTGCTAAAACGCTACAAGCGTTTTCTCGCCGACGTGCGCCTGGACAACGGCGAAGCGGTCACCGCCCACTGCGCCAACTCGGGACGCATGACCAGCTGCTGTGAAGCGGGCCGGCCCGTTTATCTCTCCTTCCACGACAATCCCCGCCGCAAGCTCAAGTACACCTGGGAGCTCATCGAGATGCCGGCCCCCCTTGCAGGGAGCGCCAAGCTCGTGGGGGCCGCTAATTTGGTGGGCGTAAACACCGTCGTGCCCAATCGTCTGGTGGCGGCATCTCTGCAAGCCCGGGCGGTACCCGAATTGGCCGCCTATTCGGAGGTGAGAACGGAAGTAAAGGTCGGCGCCGGTTCCCGCCTGGACATCCGCCTGGATGGTGAGGGGCTGCCCCCCTGCTTCGTGGAGGTCAAGAACTGCACGCTTGTGACCGATGGCCTGGCCCAGTTCCCCGACGCGGTCACCTCCCGGGGTCACAAACACCTCGTCGAATTGCAGCGCCTGGTGGCCGAAGGGATGCGCTGCTGCATGTTTTACTTCGTCCAGCGCATGGACGCCGAACGCTTCGAACCGGCTGCGGAGATCGACGCCACCTACGCAAGCGAGCTTGCCCGGGCAGTTGAAAATGGGGTCGAAATTCTGGTGTATGATGTGCGGATCGATCTGCAAGAGATCGCCCTCAGGCGCCCTCTGCCCCATGGGATATGATGGCGATCGGGGGACAACCAGTTGCCAGGGTATAAAACGGCCTTATATTTTGCACCGTTAGCGGTACGGCTAGGCCCCAAAAAACCGTGTGCCTGCATGGGCAGCGCGAATCGGCTCACAGCTTCGGCTTAGAGCTTCGGCATAGAGCTTCAGCTCACAGCTATAGTATGAATGACGCGGAAAGGACTCGAAACCATGAAACTGGCAGTCAGCGGTAAAGGCGGTGTCGGCAAGACAACCTTCTCCTCTCTCCTGGCGCGCACCCTCAGTAACCAAGGCAAGCGCGTCCTGGCCATCGACGCCGACCCGGATGCAAATCTGGCCATGGCCCTGGGTATCGAAAACAGCGACCAGATTACGCCCATCGCCGAGATGAAGGAGATGGTCTTTGAACGCACCGAGGCCCAACCCGGCACCGTCGGTGGCTTCTTCAAGCTCAACCCCAAGGTGGACGACCTGCCCGACAGCCTCTCGGTGAAGAAGGACAATATCAAACTGATGCGCCTGGGAAGCGTTCAGAAGGGCGGCAGCGGCTGCCTCTGTCCCGAGAGCACCCTCCTGCGCGCCCTGGTGACCCACATCGTCCTGGCCCGCGACGAGGTGGTGGTGATGGACATGGAAGCGGGTATCGAGCACCTCGGTCGGGCCACGGCCACCGCGGTGGACAAGCTCATCGTGGTCGTGGAGCCTGGCCGCCGCAGCATCGACACGGCCCGTCACATCCGCAAACTGGCCAACGAGATCCACCTGAGCCAAATCGCCGTGGTGGGCAACAAGATCCGCCGACCCGAAGATGAAGCTTTTTTAAGAGAGCACCTCAGTGATTTCGAGTTCCTCGGCTTTCTGCCTTACGAGGACAGCCTCATCGAAGCGGATCTGGACGGCCGGTCGCCGTACGACACCGACAGCCAGGCCAAACAGGCCGTGGCCGCCATGCTGGCCAAACTCTAAAGTGGATCCCCACAGCATATGAGCACATCCAAGCGCTATCCCAGACGTGGCCGGAGGCCCAACCCCCGGCGCGGGGCTAAGCCCCCCCTACGCCTCAAACCCCAGGCGGATGGGGGCCTCAAGTCGGTCTTCGGCCGCATCGGTATCCCCAAACAAATACCCTTTAAACCGGACCCCTTTCAAACCGCCGCCGTATCGGCCATAGAAGAGACGGATTGCCTAGTAACGGCTCCCACGGGCAGCGGCAAAACCTGGGTCGCCGTGGAAGCGATTCGCAGAATGCGGACGCAGGGCAAGCGGGCCTGGTATGCCAGTCCCCTGAAGGCCCTCACCAACGCAAAGCTTGTGGAGTTCGCAGAGATTTTTGGCAGCGAACAGGTTGGCATCCTCACTGGCGATCGCAAAGAGAAGCCCGACGCTCCGATTATCGTGGGCACCACCGAGATCCTGCGCAACCAGCTCTACGACGCCATGAACTTCGGCTATCCCCTGGACACCGACCTGGTCATCCTGGATGAGGCCCACTTCATGGGCGATAGAGAGCGCGGCGTGGTCTGGGAAGAGATCATGATCTATCTGCCGCGGCGCATCCCCCTGCTGCTGCTCTCGGCCACCATCGGCAACGCCGACTTGATCAGCGACTGGCTGGCGGCCATTCGCGAGCGCCCCTGCGCCCTGGTGACGGCCGAAAAACGGCCGGTCCCCTTGATCCATCTTTTTCTGCATCCCTCGGGCCTGCTCCTGCCCCTCACAGTGATGGGCAAAGGCGGCAAACGCCGTCGGCTGCACAAAAAGATCGTCAGCTACCTGGATCAGCGCCGCCCCCCTTTCCTGGCCCCACCGGGCAAGCTGCCCCCCTTTGACGAGATCCTCAAGGTGCTCAGACGCTATCGCCTGCTGCCGGCCATCTTCTTTCTCAAATCGCGCGCCGACTGCGACGGGGCCGTCCAGATCTGCCGCCACCTGCCACCCCTGGACAAGGAACGCGAAGAGAAGCTCAAAGCCCGTGTGGCCGAGTTGATCGACGACGACCCCTATCTGAAAGAGCACCGCCAGCGCCGGATGCTGGAAACCCGCGCCGTGGGCGCCCACCACAGCGGCCAGCTGCCCACCTGGAAACTCGTCATCGAGGCCCTCATGACCGAGGGGCTCCTGGAGGCGGTCTTCGCCACCTCCACGGTGGCCGCGGGGGTCAACTTCCCGGCGCGAACCATCGTGATGTTCAACTCGGACCGTTTCAACGGCACCGAATTCATGCCTCTGGACGCTACCGAGTTCCACCAGATGACGGGCCGTGCCGGCCGCCGGGGCATGGACCGCATCGGCTTCTCCCTGTCCGTACCGGGGAAGTATATGCGCATACGGGATGTGGCCAAACTCACCAACGCCCGCCCGGCGCCGGTCCACAGCCAGATCCGGATCAACTTCTCCTTAGCCCTCAACTTGCTCCTCTCACACACCCCGTCGGAGATCGAAGATCTCCTCAAACGCAGCTTCGCCACTTACCTGCTCGTGAGCAGAGCGGGAACCAGCGACGCCGACAAGCGTCCGGACCAGAAGCGCCAGGAAGAGATTCACAGTATCTTGTGGGAAAATTTCGAGGACCACCTGGCCTTCTTGAAAGAGACCGGGTTTGTGGATGAGGACGATGCCCTCACAGAGGATGGCAAGTGGGCCAGCCAGCTGCGCATCGACCAGCCCCTGGTGGTGGCCGAAGGGTTGCGCAAGGGGTTTCTGCCCGACGACGATCCGGCCCTCATGGCGGCCGTGATGGCCGCCTTTGTCAACGAGCGCGAGAGCAAC